>CAVFGM010000087.1:0-2409 GCA_963621955.1 Bacteroidaceae bacterium | reverse complement strand
GGCTCATAATGAAGAAGAGAAGATAACGACCGAAGAACAGCTCCGTGCGCGTAGGGTCGACGAGGTTGTCGGTGCGCGCGTGCGGCTTGAGTATCGCGACGAGTATAACGCAGCCGACCCATATCGCCAGCACCGAGTAGAACGGCGCCATCGCAGAGCCATAGTTATCGATGGTGTAGACCTTGTTGACCGAGGTCTGGACCATTTCAGAGAAATATTCGCTGTATACCTCGGGACTTGCACCGAGAATGTCGACGAGTGCGTCGACATAGTCCTGCGTGTCGATAGTGTCGAGCATACGCAGCTTGTTTGCGATGTTTGAGCCGACCTGATGGAGAATGGGACGCGCGGTGTCGAGCGTATCCTGAAGAGAATTGAGCGTTGCGTTCGACGCCTCGATCAGCAGCGCTGCGTCGCTTGCAAGGCCGCGCATCTTGACGAGCGTGTCGGATGCCTGACCGATGGTCACGGCGATGTCGTCACGCAGCCCCTGAGCTGTGGGTACCAGCTCTGCCGCATGATTTATTAGGTCGGTCAGCAGGTCGTTCACCTGCGTGATGTCAAAGCCAGTGCCGCCCGCTGCGATCTGCGTGAAATAATTCTGCAGCCGCCCGCACAGATAGGCCGTCTCTTCCACGGCGGAGATCGTTATCTGGTCAAAGGTCCCGTCCTGCTTTATCGCGTCCGCCCATGCGTTGAGCGTATCGGCGATCTGCCCCATTGCATCCGCCGCGCTCGCTGCGCTTATCTCGACATTCGCGCCGGGGATCGTGCCCTGAATGAAGTTCTTGTAATCCTCAAGAGCCTTCATGGCCTTTTCGTATGCGTTGTATATCGCGATGTTTATATCCGTGATAGAAGAGCTGGGGAAAGTGGAGCTGCCTATCGTATTGAGAAGCTCTTCGAGCTTTGAGGAATCTATCGTCGGGATGGACACGCCGCTGCTGTTCCCGGAGGCCGCCGCGAAAGCGTCTATCGTGCGCACGCAGGAGTTGATGGTCGTCTTGGTGTCGTCAAGCACCGTCGCCAGCGAAACGGACTCATCATCCGTGAGCGTTGCGGCGATCTCATTGCCCTGCTTCATTATCGCGTTGACGACGACCTCGAGATACGCTTCGCTGACGGTGCGGCGCACGGAGTCTACCGCCGTGTCGGTTATCTTGGTGGCGACGGCGTTTTTCTTCGCGTTCTCGTAATAGGTCAGGGAGGGCTTGCCGGTCCACTTCGTGAGCATGTTGAACATCTTATAGGAGAAGTCCGAGTCGATAACGACCGAGGCGTAGTATTCCCCGCTGTAAACACCGTCGATGGCCTGCTGTGATGAGTCGCAGACGACCCAGTTTATCGAGGTCGCCTCGCGCAGATCATCCACGATGTTCTGCCCCATGTTGACATACTCGCCGTCCTCAATGCAGCCCTCATCGCCGGAGTACAGGCCGATGGATACGTTGCCCGTATTCCCGTAGGGGTCCCAGTTGGAGTATATGTTCAGCCAGGCATAGAGGCTGGGCAGTATGGTTATCGCCACAGCGACCGCCATCGCAAAGAAGCAGCGGCTGAGCGATTTTATATCGGTTTTGAAAACCGTCCAGATGTTGCGCATAATTCCTCCATATACTCATGAAAATAACACTACACACTATATTATATAACGCGGTAGATGCAAAATCAAGAGACAGAGCGGCGCGGAATGCCTTAAATTAAACAAAGTCCGGCCATCGTCCGAGCCCACAGTATGCCACAAAAGATTAAGGAATTAATTAAGAAAGCTTTAACAAAACTACCCGACTGTGCAGCACACAAAAATTGTCCATTTCCGCTGCAGTGGAATAAAGCAGCAGTGCTTGTCATATGCTTATACGGGTGATGAAAGTGAAGCACAATATAAAGCTCAGGCAGCTCATTGCAGCCATCGCACTTCCGCTGGCAGTCGGCGGGCTTGCCGCGTTTCTTACAAAGGACGGCATGAAGCTGTTCGAGACTATGGCGAAGCCGCCGCTCGCGCCGCCGCAGTGGCTATTCCCTGTCGCGTGGACAGCGCTGTATATCCTCATGGGCGTCGCGTCATATCTGATCTGGACGGCACACGTGTCCGAGGCGCGCAGGGAACGCGCGCTGACGGTGTACGCCCTGCAGCTTGCCGCGAATTTCCTGTGGCCGGTGCTGTTCTTCACGCTTGGGCTGTACTTTGTGTCGTTCCTGTGGCTCATTGTGCTGTGGGTAATGATACTGGTCTGTACTGTGCTGTTTCATTATATTTCCAGAACCGCGGGAAAGCTCATGCTCCCGTACCTTATCTGGACTGCCTTTGCGGGGTACCTGAACCTCGGCATCTGGCTGCTCAACCGATAATATAAGGTTGTAAACTAAAAGTTGGGGTACCTGGGTAAACCCGGGTACTCCAACTTT
>CAVFGM010000086.1:0-13603 GCA_963621955.1 Bacteroidaceae bacterium | reverse complement strand
CCCTCCCGCTGGGAGTGGGACAGGCTCAAAGGAATTGAACACGCCTGCGGGCGGGCTGCTGTCTGCGTGTCTATGTGCTTCCTCTGATGATTTTTTGTTATCCCCGCCGCCGTCCTGCTTCTATCGCTCCGGCAACTCACCGTAAAGAGGCTTTCGCGGCATATCCTCGCGCCGCGTTGCGCCGCTCCGGTATTCCACGTTCCTCTTGACGGCTCGCCGCCTTCGTGATCTATCTAAAGCAGGCGACGGGGAATTAAACAAAAAATCATCTTCAAAGAAAGTGTTGGTTATCGAACCTTACTTATTTACAAGGCCTTCAACGCTGATCCGCGATCAGCATTTTAGAGGCCGTTTCCGGTTGTTCGGTGGCGGCGCTTCCGCCGCGTCCTCGTTACGAACGTACTTGAAGCACATATAGCCGTAACGGTTCGTTTTTGCTTCCACAAGCCTATAACCCTTCGGCGCTCGCGGCGGCTTGCTCTCGGAATACTCCCGTTTCGCTTCCGTCGCCGCTTCCTTCTCCGGCTGGCACAAATTCCGCGTACCCTTGTAATGGTGGCGCGTCCCTCTCTCCGGTGTCCAATGGTCGAAAAGGTAGTTTGCAAGGCCTGTATAATCCCGCCCGTGATCTACGCCGTTGTAGTAATTGTGCTCCCGCAAGTGTTCAATACGAATGATCGCCCCGCCGTCCCACTTCTCCCGTATCTGCTCTTCGGTCAGCCCGTTAGATACCATGTGAAAGTGAATGCGGCTCGTTGTCTTGCCTCTGCCGGGATAAAGCGCTATTTGTGCGTCCGGATTTAGCCGCCGCAACCGCCTCCAAAAAGGATTTATGATCCCGTCCGCTTCGGCGAAGGTATGCACTTCGTGTTCGTTGTCCAGCGTGATCGTGGTATAGAGGGAAGCGGGGGAAAACGTCGCGTTGAACATTCGCGCATGATTTCGGCGGGCTAACCGCTGCTTGAAGTCCTCGTATTCCTCCGCGCTGCTGAACCGTGGGCGCGGCTCTGCCTTCTTTACGTCCTTTGTCCGATCCGGCAAGGTGTACACCTCCTGTTCACATACGCTACCCGCGAAAATTCTTCTTTTTGCTCGCATTTTTGGCCTCCCGCCTTGACAAAAGGCCGTACAACTGCTATAATTTATTTGTAGTGAATAGCTGTTGTACAGCCCTAACGTTCATCGGTTGCCGCCGATGGGCGTTATTTTTTTGTCCTCTTTTTTCATAATGCTACAGCCTCCAGCAATTCCGCTATGTATGGATCGCGGCGGCGCTCCGGCGAAAGCGTCCGGACAGCCTCGCGGCATTCCTCGCGCCTGCAAATGCGTTCTTCAAGATTGAAGGAAGATGGGTGAAGGTTGTAAAAGTCGCGTGAATTTCCTTCCCCGTTGTCAATCAATTCATCAAGTGAAAACACGTCTGCGCTTCTTTTCGGCGCGTTCCGCTTCCGGCACTCGCTCTTGAATGTGCCTTCTAATGCGTGTTCGACGTAGTGCGGGAAGCTACTTCCGCCCGCTTTGTTGAACGTGAATAGGGCGCGGGCGAATACCACCAGCCCTTCGGAATACGCTTCTTCAAAGTCGAAATTGTAATATTGCCGCCTGTACCATACCGCGTCGCGTAAGCGATCAAGGTACATTGTGGCGTATTGCTCCCGCTCCGCCTCCGTTAAAAGGTTTTCCGTGTCCTCGGTGGGTTCAACGTACCCGCTGCATATCTCTTCCGGCTCAACCGACAGCGCCGCCGCGATCTTCATTGCAACGGTATTTGAAGCGGTTTTCTGTTTGCCCTGTTCAAGCAGGCATAAATATGGCGGAGATATGCCAACCTCCCGCGCAAATGCCGCTTGTGATTGTTTCCGAAGTTTGCGAAGGGCTATAATGCGATCGGCGTGTATTTCTACGCTGATTTCGTAAGACTTCATACCGCGCCGCCCTCCAACGAAAGAACTTTGCAAATGATATGCGCCTTGAATGCCTTGCCCTTGTATGCGTCAAGGTATGTCGCATAATTCGCCCGTGCGATCTCCGTAATGATCCCGCGCGGCAACGGAAGGGCGGCAAAGCCTAACGCAAATTCGTAATAATCCAGCTTCCGGCGGTTCTGCTCCCGATCCTCTGCGCCCATTTGGAAGCTTTCTTCTTCCATGCTCCGGTATTCCTTCTCGATCGCGGCTATCTGTATCGGGCTTGATCCCCATACCTCCGTTTCGTAACCCTCATACGGGGAACGACCGCCGCCGCGCTTCTTTTTCCGCTTACTCATCGTTTACGCTCCTTTCGCCTCTGACGGCCTGCCGTATGAAGTTTCTTTCGGCAAGCAGCCGTATTTCTTCTTGTGCCATGCCTCGAACTTTGCTTGATTGTCCGGATCATCGAAGAAACTTCCGATCGCTTCAAACAAGCCCCGACAATGTGCCGCCATGACGGGCGCGGGCATTGTATCAAGCTGTACCGTTATCCCGCTCATGTGTTAGGCCTCCTTTGCCTGTTGTGTGCGCACAACATAATTGCTAAAAAAAATATTGTCGATCGGCTCTTGAAGAGCGCGGGCAATTTGAAACATGACAACGTTTGAAATTCTTGTTTGCTTTCCGCTCTCAATCGCTGAAAGATACGGCCTGCAAATATTAGCCCGCTCCGCAAGCTGCGCTTGTGTCATTCCTCTTTTCTTGCGGTACTCTTTTACCCTGTTTAACACGCCGTCCACCTCCTATATGTAAAGCATACACAACAAAGCACGTTTTGTCAAGCGCACACAACAAAATTATTTTGTAAATTTTCTGTGCTTGTCTTGATTTATTGTAGTGTGTAGTTTACAATATGATAAAAGGCGGTGTTGTGTATGGATAACAATGCATTAGGCAAGGCAATACGGAAGGCGCGTGGCGATCTTTCGCTTCGTGATTACGCTAAAAAAATCGGAATAAGTCATACGCATTTGGACAGTATCGAAAAAGGCTATGATCCGCGCACGGGTAAGCCCGTGACAATTAGCCTTGATACGTTTGTCAAGCTGTCTGACGCTACCGGAATACCGCTTGAAGAATTGCTTTTCATGTTAAAGTACAACCTTAACGACCTTGAAGCGATCGAAGAAAAGCCCGCCACAAGTAGAACGCCAATAGAAAGTATGCTTTTAAGATATTTTTCAAATGACGCTTCGCAATTTGGAAAACATCTGCAAGCTAAAATCCAAGAGCAAGTGAACAGCGAAAGCAATTCTTCTCTTTTACTTGAACAGATGAACGAATTGTTTAACAATGTTTCTAAATTGTCCGAAGCTGAACAAAAGGCTTTTTATACCGGACTTGTGCAAGGGATAAAGCGTTGGGAAGATGAGCAGAAGGGGGAATAATAATGCCGGAAGCATTAAACGCGGTCATATACGCCCGCTATTCCTCCGATCGTCAGACAGAACAAAGCATAGAAGGGCAGTTGCGGGAATGTTACGCATTTGCGAAAGCGAATGATATAGCCGTAATTGATACCTATATCGACCGCGCTATCAGCGGAAAGACGGACAACCGCCCCGCCTTTCAAAAGATGATAGAGGACAGCGCAAAACGTCAGTTTCAAGCCGTCATTGTGTACCGCCTCGACCGCTTCACCCGCAACCGCTACGACAGCGCAATTTATAAAGCCCGCTTGAAGAAAAACGGCGTGAAGGTTCTTTCCGCTATGGAGAATTTGAACGGATCGCCGGAAAGTATCATCATGGAAAGCCTGCTTGAAGGTATGGCGGAGTATTACAGCGTTGAATTGTCGCAGAAGATTACGCGCGGCATGAGAGAAAACGCCTTGAAGGGTAAGGCGTTGGGCGGTCAGCGCGTATTGGGGTACAAGGTCAATTCCGATTGCTATTTTGAGATTGACGAAACAACCGCGCCCGTTGTCGTTGATATTTTCAAGCTGTATAGCAGCGGCAAGACAGTAAAAGAGATATGCGACATTCTCAACGCTCGCGGCGTGAAAACGGCTCGCGGCGGCGCGTTCAACAAAAATAGCCTGCATACTATCTTGACGAACAAGAAGTACATAGGCATTTACAAAACAAAGTATGGGGAGATCGTCGGCGGCATTCCGGCGATCATCGACAAAGAATTATTTGAAATGGTGGCGTTGCGTATGGAGCAAAACAAAAAAGCCCCCGCAAGAGCGAAGGCAGAAATAAACTATTTGCTTTCAACAAAGCTGTTTTGCGGTAAATGCCGCTCCGCTATGGTGGGAGAAAGCGGCACAAGCAAGACGGGCAAGAAGTATTATTACTATGCCTGCGTCAAGAAGAAGCGTGAAAAGGCCTGCGACAAAAGCAACGTGAAAAAAGACTGGATCGAAGATTTAGTGATCCAGCGTACCGTTACGGACATTCTGAAAGACGATGTTATAGAGAAGATCGCGGATCGGCTTGTTGAATTGCAAAAGGCGGAAGCCGCCGAAAGCGGGACAATGCTTTATTTGCAAAACTCCCTTGCTGAAATTCAAGTTTCTATCAAAAACATTATGACAGCGATTGAAAAGGGGATCATAACCGAAAGCACGAAAACCCGCTTGACCGAATTAGAGGACGAAAAGCGCAACGTTGAAATAGAGATTGCAAAAGAAAGCATTGCGCGGCGGATCATCAGCAGGGAACAAATTATTTATTGGATTTCCAGTTTCAAGGACGGCGACATAACGAGCGAAAAGTACCGCCAGCAGCTTATTGATACCTTTGTTCACGCCGTTTTCGTCTATGATGATAAGATTGTCATAACCTACAATTACAGCGGCGAAAACAATACCGCTACTATTTCGGATTTGGACTTATCAAGTCCACCATAAACTTAAAGCCTCGCCTTTATGGCGAGGCTTTAAGTTTATAAATGGATATAAAGGGAGTTGAACGGGAGCGGCTCTTAGCAAAGCGCTGGGAGCGCTTTGCAACTCGAGGCGGCCTGCCTGCGACTCGCTAAGAGCCGCCTTTGGCGGTTGCTCGCTTGCATGGCGCCTGCGGGCGCACACGCAGCGCAGGTCAACTCCTGCTGTTGCTTTGCCGTCAGCACTATTTTATGAGCTTTTTACTAACGCTCTACGATGCCGCAGTGGTATGCCGGATGCTTTTCCTTTCTTGCGCAACTGAGTGCACTATGATAAAATAACTTCCGTCCGGCCAGAATTTGCGGGAGGTGCGTTATGTCCGTAACTCTGTATCGCAACGAGAACCGGCGGCTTCTGCATACTTGAAATATATAAATAAGTGAGGCTTACCCATGGCAAGGACCCTTGAACCATATCAGCTTGTTGAGCGCAGCATTATAACAAAATACCGCAAGGTGCTGTGGAACCCGTTCATTGAGGCAGTGAAGCGGTACGAGATGATCCAGCCCGGCGACAGGATCGCCGTGTGCATCTCCGGCGGCAAGGACTCCATGCTGCTGGCAAAGCTCATGCAGCAGCTGCAAAAGCACAGCGACTTTCCGTTTGAGCTTGTCTTTCTCGTGATGGATCCGGGCTACAACGAACTCAACCGAAAGAAAATCGAGAGCAACGCAGCGCTTCTGAACATCCCCGTCACGATCTTTGAGAGCAATATATTTGAAGCTGCGGACAGCGCCGACAAATCCCCCTGCTATCTCTGCGCACGCATGCGCCGGGGCTATCTGTACAGCCGCGCGCAGGAGCTGGGCTGCAATAAAATTGCCCTTGGGCACCACTTTAATGACGTCGTCGAGACAACGCTCATCAGCATGTTCTACGGCTCCCAGCTTCAGGCCATGCTGCCGAAGCTGCACAGCACGAACTTCAAGGGCATGACCCTGATCCGCCCGCTCTACTGCGTGCACGAGGACGACATCATCGCCTGAGCGCGCGACAACAGCCTTGAGTTCATCCAGTGCGCCTGCCGCCTTACGGAAAGGAGCGCTGCGGACACAGGAGACGTCAACGTCTCGAAGCGGAAGGAGATCAAGCTTCTGCTGCGCCGTCTGCGTCAGGGCAACCCAAACATCGAAAAGAGTATCTTCAACAGCATCCACGCCGTTGCCCTCGACACGATGCCCGGTTTCAAGACCGGCGGTGTCGAGCACAGCTTCCTTGAGCGCTTCGACGCAATGCAGTCGGCAGAGAACGAGTAGTACAGCAAGAAACCAACAACGCCGTTACGATCACAGAACGATCGTAACGGCGCTTTATCTTTCGACAGTCTAAATATTTCACTCGGGCTCGTCATAGGATGTACCAAAAGGAGTGATGAAAAGTGACGGAGCAAAAAAGTGTTTTCCACAGGTACAGGCGTGTGCTGTCCGCCTTGGGTACGCTGCTTATAGTTGTGCTCATATTCTGGACGGTGAACAGCCCGGCGATCGTCGGCGTCTCGGCCTCCAACCGGCAGCTGCCGGTATACTGCGTGCAGCGCGACGACAAGGTCGTCGCCATGTCCTTTGACGCCGCGTGGGGCAACGAGGACACGCAGACACTCATTGACATTCTCAACAAATACGGCATAAACACGACCTTCTTCGTCGTCGGCGACTGGGTGGATAAATACCCTGAGTCTGTCCGCGCGCTCGCCGAAAACGGCAACGAGATAATGAACCATTCCTCCACGCACTCGCACTTCTCGCAGCTGAGCCACAGCGACATCATTGCCGACATAACCGCCTGCAACGAGAAGATCTCCGAGCTGACCGGCGTCACGCCCACGCTCTTCCGCTGCCCATACGGCGAATACGACGACCATGTGATAAACACCGTGAACAGCATGGGAATGACGGCGGTGCAGTGGGACGTCGACAGCCTCGACTGGAAGGGCATTTCCGCCGCCGAGATACAAAAGCGCGTGCTCAGCAAAGTCCAGCCCGGCAGCATCATTCTTTTCCATAACGCCGCGGAAAACACGCCCGAAGCGCTCCCCGGCATCATAGAATCATTGCTCGCCGACGGATACACGATCGTCCCGATATCAAAAATACTGCTGAGCGGCGAATACTACATAGACAACACAGGCCGCCAATGCGGGAAATAAGGCAAAGGAAAGCGCATATGTTAAACTCTTGCCATTTTGCGGGATAAACGGTATAATGTAAGCATCCGCGGGGCAGCGCCCCGCAATAACGAAAAGGAGTATTGCCATGGATTTCAGGAATCTTACCGTCAAGGAGCTGTTCGATAATCCCGATACCGCCGCCGTTATCAAGGAGCTTGCACCCCAGCTGCTCAAATATCCCATAAAGCTGCTCGGCAAGAAAAAGTGCGGCGAGATTTTTGACAAGGTCGTCGCCACCGGCATCGTTCCCGAGGCAATAGCCAAGGAAGCGGAAGCGCGCATCAACAAAATTCTCGCCGAATAAAATAGCAGAGACCCGGCTGCCGTCTATGACACGGCAGCCGAGTCCTTACTATAAACAAAAAGCGCATGGACATCGGATATGCAAATGCTGAATTTCATAAAAACTGCCCATTTGAAATTTGGTGTGCATAATGGTAAAATTACACCGTAATTAAACAAAGGGTACGGACACTAAATGTCACCCGCTCACTGTCGGACGAGCGGGGGGCATTTTTTTGCCCAAAAATCAGGAGGAACAATATGCCGCACAGTAAAAAAGAAGGAATACTTCTAAGCGTTATTATGAGTCTTATAATGATATATGTAATGGCCGCGCTCAATGAGTGCGTGAAAAACGGCGCGTTCAGCGCCGCGGCCTGGGTCGTCTCGCTCAAGAGGCTGCCGCTTGGTTTCATCGTCGGTATCATATGCGATATGGCCATATGCACGCCGCTGTCAAGAAAGTTAGTGGCAGCGGTATCTGACGATTCGGACCGTGAGTGTTTCAAAGTCCTCATTCTCAGATTCAGCATGGTCGTGCTTATGACGGTCGCAATGACCGTGTTTTCCGTGCTCGTCACGTGGGAAAACGCACAGACGGCAGTCGCGGGCTTCTTCAAATATCTGCCCTATAATTTCACGATCGCGCTCCCAATACAGATGATCATAGTCGCACCAGTGTCGCTCAGGCTTGCCCGCGCTATTGCAAGAACTCAGCCCGCTTCGGAATGAAGCGGGCTGAGTTCTTTTGTATCAACTTATCAGAATTCGACTGCGGGAGCTTCGGGCTCTGAGACGAGGTCCTTGACCCATTTGCGGCTCTTGACGAGATAATAACCAATGCTGCACTTGACGAGCTCCAGTGCCTGGACGCATATGAACATGCGGAGTATAGGCATCGCCGTATAGCGCGAGAGCACAAAGGCAAGCGGGATGCACAGCACCCAAAGATACAGGCTGTCAAACACAAAGGTGATGATCGTCTTGCCGCCGGAACGGAGCGTGAAGTAGCAGGCATTGGTAAAGGCGTTCACCGGCATCATCACGGCGCTCACGAGCAGCAGCTCGGAAGCGATCTGCTTTACATGGTCGGAGGTATTGTATATCTCCGGTATCAGCGGGGCAAGCAGCGCCATTATAACACCGACCGCGGCACACAATGCTACTGCAAAAGCGATGAGCTTTCTGTCCTCGTCGATGGCTCGCTCAAGCTCTCCCGCGCCGAGGAGCTGACCAATGATTATGGCAATGGAATTGCCCATGGAGAAGAAAGCGCAGAAGAAAAGATTGGAGACTGTGGTAGAAATATTGACAGCGGAAACGACCTCAAGCCCGCGCATGGAATAGCACTGGTTGAGCACCGTCATGCCGCTTGACCACAAAAGCTCGTTCACGAGCAGGGGCAGACCCATGACGGCTATCTGGCGGAGCAGTGCATCCGGGATGCGCCATGTGGTGTAGGCGTAGTCCACAAAGGGGTTAGTATCCCTGTGCCGGTGCGTCCAGATAATTATGATGGCGCATTCGACAAAGCGGGAGATGACCGTCGCGATAGCCGCGCCTACAACGCCCATGACCGGAGCGCCGAGCTTGCCGAAGATGAGGATATAGTTGCCGACTAGGTTCACAAGCACCGCGATGATGCCCGCCTTCATGGGCACCAGCGTCTCTCCGCTCTCCTTGAGGGTGCTTGCATACACCTGCTGCAGTGCAAAGGGAGGGATCTGGATCAGCATGACAGCGAGGTAATCCCTGCCGTAATTCAGTGTTGCGGCCATGTCAAGCTGCTCCTCGCCCTCGTGGATGAACTGCATGATGAGCTGTTCCCCGAAGAGCAGGAACACAAGAATAAACGCCGCGGACGTGAATGCCCCTATGTAGAGCTTTGCGCGGAAGGTATCGGCAACGCCCTTGCTGTCGTTCTTCCCGTAATACTGCGCGGTGAATATGCCCGCGCCGGCGAGCCCGCCGAATATGCAGAGGTTAAAAACAAAAATAAGCTGGTTGACTATCGCCACGCCGGACATCGGCTCCGTACCGACCTGACCGACCATGATATTATCAAGCAGGCTTACAAAGTTCGTTATAACGTTCTGCACCAATATCGGCAGCATGATTGCAAAAAGCTTTCTGTAGAAGGCCTTGCTGCCGATAAACTTGTTGAGCTTCAAATTATCCTCTCCGTTCCGCTACATAGTCAGTATAAAATCCGCATCCGGTTTCCCGGATGCGGGTTTCAAGTTTCCTTATTTGAGTTCCTTTTTCTTTTCTTCAAGCTTGGACTCGAACTTCTTTATCATGCCCGCGTCAATGTCCGGACGCCTGAGCAGGGCGTCAAAGAGCATTTCAAGCCTGTCCTGATCACCGCCGGAAAGAACATTCTCCGCATAGAAGTCCACACCGGTGATGTTCGGCTCATAGAGCCTGCCGTAAGATTTGCCGCTTCTGGCAAAGCCGCCCTCAATGATGGCGCCCTTTTCCAAAAGCCTGTTGAGGAGAATGTGGATCGAATTGTCCTTCCACTTCTTGTCAACGGACAGATCGAGGATTTCTCCTCTTGTCAGGGGACGCTTCGCGTCCCAGATGACATTCATGATCTCAAGTTCGCTTTTTGTAAGTTCCATTTTGCACATCCTTTTTTCTGTTGTTTACGCCTTCTGTCATTCCTTTATCAATATCACTCTTCTTAACACAACTGATTTTAAGGCCCATAAGATATTCTGTCAAGTCGAATGATGTGAAAATTTTTGTTATATTCTGCTCAATCGACATTTGTTAACAGTTCTGTCACATTTTCTCCGACCACGGATACACCCGCAGCCTTGAGGAATTCTGCCGCGCATCCGTCGCCTTTGACGAGTTTTCCCGAAAAACTGCCGTCATAAATAAGCCCGCTGCCGCACGATGGGCTGTGCTCCTTCATAAGCGCTGTGGTACAGCCATAGCGCCTGGCAAGCGTGAGCGCGGCCTCCGCGCCTTTTATGAACTGCGCAGTAACATCCGCGCCGCGGCAGCTCACGACACGATCCCCGAGCCGCTCGCTCGGGTCGCGCGGCGTGGGCAGTCCGCCCGCCGTCTCAGGGCATACGGGGATGAGCCGGTACCGTGCGCGCAGCTTCTCTATCGTCTCCTCAGGCAGGGCGTTGCTGCCGCCGGAGTATTTGCATTCGACTCCCAACAGGCAGGCGCTGATAAGCAGGTTTTCCATAGGCTCACCTTCTCATGCTTATTCCGAGGAAAGCGCCGCAAACGCCTCCCACGATGTGACTGAGCTGGGATATATTATCCTTGAGCATGACGCCGTCGACGATCTCGCCGCCGATATATAGCACCAGCACAAGGATAAGCGTTATGGGTATGCAGCCGTTTTTCATTCCCGCGAGGGAGGACATGACGATCATCATAAACACGATGCCCGACGCGCCGAGCAGCGCCGTGCCGGGGAAGAAGAGCCAATGCACCATGCCGGAGACAAAGGCCGTGAGGAAGATCGCCCAGAAAAGCGGGCGGCTGCCGTACTTCTCCTCAAGCGGCGGACCGACGACGAGGATCATCATCATGTTGCCGATATAGTGCGAATAGCTTCCGTGGCCGAGCACGTGCAGGAAGAAGCGCGGATAGGTGCCGAGGTCGGCAAAGGAGGAGCGGTACACGCTGAAAAGCGCGTGGGTGCTCTTGCCGCCGGTGAGCCCGTCGAGCCAGAGCACAACGAGCGACAGCAGCGCAAAGGTCAGCACGACAGGAGAATTATACTGCAGCTTTATGAGCTTTCTGCTCATGTATTCGCCTCCAGCGCGGCTATCGCGGAGTCGTAGGCGGCCTTGGTGCGCTCGTCAAAGCAGATCATGCGCACGCGCTCTATCTCCGGGTGGGTTTTGAGGTATTCTGTGATGGTCCTGCAGGCAATGGCCGCCGCCTTATCAAGCGGGAAATGGTACACGCCTGTGCTTATCGATGGAAAATCTACAGTCCTGCAGTCATTTTCCGAGGCAAGGGTCAGACAGGAGCGGTAGCAGGAAGCAAGAAGCTCCGCCTCGCCCTTATTGCCGCCGTGCCACACGGGGCCGGGGGTATGGATGACGTACTTTGCGGGGAGCCTGTAGCCCTTTGTGATCTTCGCCCTGCCGGTCTCGCAGCCGTGCAGCGTGCGGCACTCGGCAAGAAGCTCAGGCCCCGCGGCGCGGTGGATCGCGCCGTCCACTCCCCCGCCGCCGAGCAGCGAGCAGTTCGCGGCGTTCACGATCGCGTCAACGCTCTGCTTGGTAATGTCACCGAGAACGGTAAGCAGTCTTTCCATAGTCTCACTCTCCGATCGCGATAGTCACCGCGCCGTCCTGTGCGGACATTGCGATGCTCTTTATCTCCCTGCCGCGGTTCTCAACGATCCGCTGCGCAAGAACGTCTTCGATATCCTTCTGTATCGTGCGGCGCAGGTTGCGCGCGCCGTAGGTGACGGAGTAGGCTTTCTTGACGAGGTAGTCGACAAGGCTGTCGTCCCACGTGAGGACTATGTTCTTTTCCTTCATCACATCGCGCAGCTCGCCGAGCATGAGCCCCGCGATGGCACGGAAGTTCTCTTCCGTGAGCTGGTTGAAGCAGATGACCTCATCGACGCGGTTAATGAACTCGGGACGCAGGAACTCGTTGAGCGCTTTCATGGTGCGCTCACGGCTCATATCGCTTATCGAGCCGCCGAAGCCGACGCTGCCGGACTTGTTGTTGCTGCCGGCGTTCGTGGTCATAACGATAATGGTGTTTTCAAAGTTCACTGTTCTGCCCTGCGCGTCGGTGATGCGGCCGTCGTCAAGGATCTGGAGCAGGATGTTCATAACATCCGGGTGGGCCTTTTCGATCTCGTCAAACAGCACGACGCTGTAGGGCTTGCGGCGTATCTTCTCGGTGAGCTGGCCGGCTTCGTCATAGCCGACATAGCCGGGAGGCGAACCGATGATGCGCGAGACGGAGAACTTCTCCATAAATTCGGACATATCGAGCCGGATAAGCGACTCGGGAGAATCGAACATATCCGCTGCAAGGCGCTTGACAAGCTCCGTCTTGCCGACGCCGGTGCCGCCGACGAAGATGAAGCTGACGGGCTTGCGCTTGACCTGGAGCCCGACGCGGCTGCGCTTTATCGCGGAGCAGACGGCGTTCACGGCTTCGTCCTGACCGACGATGTGTTCCTTCAGGCGCTCATCAAGCTTTGCGAGGCGCTCGAACTCATCCTCCTTGATGGTGGAAGCGGGGATCTTCGTCCAAAGCTCGATGATGCGGGCGAGGTTATCGGTAGTAAGAGCGGGGCGCGGGTTCTTATCAAGCTCGCTCAGCTCGTTTTCAAGCTGCATTTCCTTGCTCCTGAGCTCTGCAATGCGGGCATAGCGCTGATCCTGCTGCGCCTCGGTAAGCTCGCGGCTGTCGGACGTGAGAGCGTCCCGCTCAAAGCGTATGTTCTCAAGGTCGCGCTCGGCCTCCATGCGGCGGTTGATGTCCTTATTCTTGAGGTTCACATCGGAGCAGGCCTCGTCGATAAGATCAATTGCCTTATCTGGCAGGAAGCGATCGGTGATATACCGCTCACTCATAACGACAGCCTGACGGCACATCTCATCGGAGATGGTGACGCCGTGGTAATCCTCATAGTAATGCGCAATGCCGCGCAGGATCTTCACGCTGTCCTCGACTGACGGCTCCGCCACGGTGACGGGCTGGAAGCGGCGCTCGAGCGCGGAGTCTTTCTCTATGTGCTTTCTATACTCTGTAAATGTCGTCGCGCCGATGACCTGGATCTCACCGCGGGAGAGGGCAGGCTTGAGAATATTGGCGGCGTTCATGCTGCCCTCGGCATCGCCCGCGCCGACGATATTGTGCACCTCGTCAATGACGAGGATGATGTTGCCGTGCTTTCTTATCTCCTCGATAAGACCTTTCATGCGGCTCTCGAACTGGCCGCGGAACTGCGTACCCGCGACGAGCGCCGTCAGGTCAAGCAGGTCGACCTCCTTATTCTGGAGCTTCGCCGGGACGTTGCCCATGGCGATGCGCTGCGCGAGCCCCTCGGCGATGGCCGTTTTGCCGACACCGGGTTCGCCGATGAGGCAGGGGTTATTCTTCTGGCGGCGGTTGAGGATCTGGATGACGCGCTCAAGCTCCTCCTCTCGGCCGATCATCGTATCGAGCTTACCCTCGCGGGCGCGGGCGGTGAGGTCGATGCAGTAATTATCAAGGAACTTGCGCTTGCCGCCCTTGGGAGGATTCTCCTTGGTCTCGCCGCGACGCGGCTCCCCGCCCTGGTTC
>CAVFGM010000085.1:0-11644 GCA_963621955.1 Bacteroidaceae bacterium | reverse complement strand
GTCAAAGAATCCATGCTGCAAAGTAAAGAGACAGAGCAGCGGGGGAGCTTGAGGGGGCAAGGCCCGCCTCAAATCGGATAAACCGCCGTCGAAAGTCTTGATGTATCAAGACTTTCGGTAACAGCATTTTGAATGCTTTCAAAATGCTCGGCGGAAAGCGCAGTCAAAAAATGTTTTTTGACAAGCTGTGCGAGCTTTACCGCTCGCCCCTTGATTGTCAAAAAGCTCCCGCTCGCCCCTTGGTTATCACGGAGCCCTCGTCAAAGTGCTCTGCGGGTATTCCCTCTGCTGGAGGAAACAGCCGCAGCTTTCTTTGGATATAACGACATAAACATATAAGAGGAGGAGACAGCTCATGAGAACCAAAACAAACAGCGGCTCGGTCGTGCTCAAGGCCGCTGCGATCGTTCTCGGCGCGTGCCTGACGATCATAGGCATGACAAGCGCGTCGGGCGATCTTGTCACAATACTGAAGCTTGCCGGAGCGGAGGGCGGCTTTGTCAGCTTCGCAAAGACGCTTGACAAGCTCCCGCCATGGTATAATACGGCGCTTGCGCTGGCGGGTCTGCTGCTTATAGGCGGGATACTGAACGGTGTTGAGTCCCGCGGGAACAGCCACGCCGCGCTCAACTCCAAGCTCATCCGCCGCCCGGTGCAGAGGATGTTCCTGCTGTTCCTCGCGCCGACCTTTGCGGCTTTCTGCATCGGCTTTCTCTATCCCTTTGTCAAGGGCATTTTCCTGTCCTTCTGCCGGTTCAAGACCACCAGCAAATGGACATGGGTCGGCTTTGACAACTACATAAATGCTTTTCAGGACAGCACCTTTGTCCATGCGTTCTGGTACACGGCGCTCTTCGCGCTCGTGTCGCTGCTGCTGATAAACGTGCTCTCTTTCGCCGTCGCCTACGCGCTGACGCGCGGCATCAAGGGCACGAACATTTTCCGCACCGTGTTCTTCATGCCGAACCTCATCGGCGGCATCGTGCTCGGCTATATCTGGGCAATGATCTTTGACGGCATTCTTCTGCGCTACGGCACTTCGATCCTCCTCAAGACGGAGTACGGCTTCTGGGGACTGCAGATACTGATGGCATGGCAGCAGATAGGCTACATGATGATAATCTACATCGCAGGTCTCCAGGCTGTGCCGGAGGATATCCTCGAGGCCGCACGCATCGACGGCGCAAGCTCATGGCAGACGCTGTGGAAGGTCACGATCCCGAACGTCATGCCGTCCATCACGATCTGCACTTTCCTCACGCTCACCAATTCCTTTAAGCTCTTCGACCAGAACCTCGCGCTCACCGCAGGGCGGCCGTTCATTCAGGCCGGGGGCGAGACGCTCAAAACGACAGAAATGCTCGCGCTCAACATCTATAACGCATTCTACGCCAGCTCCACGAACCGCGGCATGGGTCAGGCCAAGGCCGTCGTGTTCTTCATCCTCGTGAGCGTCATAAGCATTCTCCAGCTCAAATCCAGCAGAGACAAGGAGGTTCAGCAGTAATGGCAAGGACAAATACTCTCAACAGCAAATCCAGCCGCGGCAAGACCGCACTGACCGTGCTCTTCGCCGCCGTCGCGCTGTTCTACCTCATGCCCATTATCCTTGTTCTGATAAACTCCTTCAAGGATAACGCCCATGTAAACACAGAGACCTTTGCGCTGCCGAACAGCGAATCCTTCGTCGGATTTGCAAACTACGAAAAGGGCATGACTTTCGGCAGCTATCCTTTCCTCAAGTCCGTGTTCTTCAGCTTGCTCATCACGGTTCTGTCGTCAGCGCTGATACTCATCTGCACCTCGATGGCCGCGTGGTATATCTCCCGTGTCGGCACGCTTTTCAGCAAGATAGTGTACTATCTCTGTGTGTTCTCCATGGTCGTCCCGTTCCAGATGGTCATGTTCAACCTCGCAAAGACGGCGGATACACTGAAGCTGAACGCGCCGTGGACGATCCCGATAATCTACCTCGGCTTCGGCGCGGGGCTTGCGGTGTTCATGTTCTCGGGCTTCATAAAGAGTATACCGCTTGAGATCGAAGAAGCCGCGGCGATAGACGGCTGCGGTCCGATCCGCACATTCTTCTCCGTCGTTCTCCCGATGCTCAAGCCTACGCTCATTTCCGTCGGCGTGCTCGAGATAATGTGGATCTGGAACGACTACCTCCTCCCATACCTCGTCCTCGACAGGAAGCAGTACATGACCATCCCCATCCACATCCAGTACCTCAAGGGCAGCTACGGCTCCGTTGACATGGGCGCGACGATGGCAATGATAATGCTGAGCATAATCCCCGTCATCGTGTTCTACCTCAGCTGCCAGAAGCACATCATCAAGGGCGTCGCCGCTGGTGCGGTCAAGGGCTGATACATTATTCTTCATATTCTTCACATTCCGAAAAGCAGGTGATCTACATGAACCGCTCAAGCGGTGTTCTCATGGCCATGAGCTCTCTTCCGTCCAATTACGGCATCGGCACGATGGGCAAGTGTGCTTATAAATTCGTTGATTTTCTCAAGGCAGCCGGTCAGAAGTACTGGCAGTTCCTCCCGCTCGGCACCACGAGCTACGGGGACAGTCCCTACCAGTCCTTCTCCTCCTTCGCCGGGAACCCCTATTATATCGACCTCGACCTTCTCATAAAGGACGGGCTCCTCAAGCGCAGCGAGCTTCAGGATATCGACTGGGGCAGCGATCCGGAGCATGTGGACTACGGCCGCATCTTCGAAAACCGTTACCGTGTCCTGCGCCTTGCCTATGAGCGCGGCGCGGAAAAGCTCTCCGCGGAGCTTGAGAGCTTCCGCCGCGAGAACGGCTGGCTCGAAAACTACGCGCTCTATATGTCCCTCAAGTCACACTTCGGCATGCTCAGCTGGACAGAGTGGCCGGAGGAGGACATCCGTCTGCACAAGCCCGAGGCCGTCGCGAAATACTCGGAGCTGCTGCGCGATGAGATAGCTTTCCACGTATTCATCCAGTACCTCTTCTTCAAGCAGTGGGACGCCCTGCGCAGCTACGCACGCGAGGCCGGAGTGAGCTTTATCGGCGATATTCCCATATATGTCCCGCTGGACTCCGCCGACGTGTGGAGCGAGCCGCGCTTCTTCCAGCTCGATAAGGACAATGTCCCCACTGAGGTCGCCGGTGTTCCGCCCGATGACTTCACCGAGGACGGACAGCTCTGGGGCAATCCCCTGTATGACTGGGACGCCATGAAAGCCGACGGCTACGGCTGGTGGATACGCCGCATCGACGGCGCGAAGAAGCTCTATGACGTGATACGCATCGACCATTTCCGCGGCTTCGAGAGTTACTGGGCTGTCCCGAGCGGCGAGACGACCGCGAAGAACGGGCACTGGAAGCCCGGCCCCGGCATGGATCTTGTCGGCGTGCTGACCTCATGGTTCCACGACCTGAGCTTCATCGCCGAGGATCTCGGGTACACCACACCCGGCGTCAGGGCGCTGCTTGCCGATTCTGGCCTCCCCGGCATGAAGGTGCTGCAGTTCGCGTTCGACGCGCACGGCGAGTCGGATTTCCTGCCGCACAAGTGCACCAGAAACAGCGTCTGCTATATCGGCACGCACGATAACGACACCGTGAAAGGCTGGCTCGAGACCGTCTCCGCCGCCGACCGGAAGTTTGCCGAGCGCTATATGCACATCACCCCCGACGAGGGCTGGTGCTGGGGCATGATCCGCACAGGTATGTCGACCGTGTCCGACCTCTTCGTCGTGCAGATGCAGGATGTTCTTGAGCTGCCCGGCAGCGCAAGGATGAACACCCCCGGCACGCTCGGTACGAACTGGCAGTGGCGCATGCTCCCCGGCGCTGACAACAAACGCCTCGCAAAGCGCCTGCGTGTATACACCGAGACTTTCCGCCGCCTGTGACACGGCAGTTATAAAATCAGTCTTTTCTCATTTCTTCTTTTTCCTTTATCAAGGCGCCCCTGCCGTCCGGCAAGGGCGCTGACTTTTTATATGCGGCAGTTGTAAAACAGTTAATGGAGCGTATCGGCAGCGATACGCTCCATTTTCCATGTCAACATGCTATGCAACAGTGTACAGCCCCTTGGCTCTCCCAGAGGGAGAGCCAAGGGATGCTTGAGCGGTACGTCAAAAGATATATAGTAGTGCGCCATTAAATCTGCATTATAATCTACGCCATTGAAACATAGCCGCTGCCATCGGAATACAAGACGGGAGCCATGCCGGTGACAAGGAGGATCATGTCATCCTCGTTCGTCTCGCTGCCGGTGCGGCTGTACTGCGTCCTGAACTCCACGCCGCGGCTGAGATAACCGTTCACCGCCCATGTGGGCATGGTGTTGCGGATGTAGCTGTCAAGGCCGGTCTGAAATTCCGCGCTGTCGGGGACGCTGCCGAGACGCACGCCGCCGACGTATACGGCGCTGTTGACTGTCACGCCGGGCGTCGAGCGCAGGAGCGCGTCGGCAAGCTCCGCGCGGCTGCCGTCGGGACGCGACAGGCTCAGCATATAATGCCGCTCTGTTTCCGGCATATCGGCAGAGCCGGGCAAGATCTCCTCCGTGGCGCGCTCCGCCGCCGTCACGGCAATATCCGCCGAAGCCGGTGAAAAGCTGCCGGGCACAGCCTCGCCGTTCACGGTCAGGCGGCAGCAGACACGCAGATTTGAGAACGCCATGAACATCAGCGCAAGCATGAGAAGCAAAAGTTTTTTATACACGAAACCACCTCCGGAGTTAACATAACTCTTTATTTGACTCCGGTCAAGGGCTTCGACAAAAGCAGTGCAGATCACTGCAAAGCTTCTGTTTTCAGCGCGGCGGTCATGGCTTCGGCCTGAATGACGGACACCTCGAATGCCGTGCGCTCAACGGGGCCATCCTCGGTCATCTTTATGTAACGGCGGCTCTGTATCCGCCCCTCGAGCTTCACCTGAGTGCCGACTGTCCACATAGCGGCCTCCCGCGCCTTGAGTCCCCAGCAGATGCAGGGCAGGTAATCCGAGCGCCCGTAGCGGCGGTTCACGGCGAGCATAAGATCGCAGATGTCGCGCCCCATCGGTGTTATGCGCAGGTTCGGCTCCTTGCACAGCGCGCCGGTCAGGCGCACAGTGTTTTCATCCGGTTCATCGCACAGCTCTATCTCCTTGGCGAGCACGGTTATGACGAGCTTTGCCCCCTCGCCGCGGCGGTTATTGAAGGTGCGCAGCTGGCCGGTGACGGCGATATGCTCCGCTTCGCACAGCTCCGTCTGTTCGAGCAGCTCGCGGCTGACGACGATATTGACGGTGTCGGTATTGCCGGAGAGCCGGCGCACCTCCAGAGGGAAAGAATAAAATACCTGTCCGCGCCCGGTATGGGAATAGGCCGGGGCACCGGCGAGCGTGCCGCAGAGTCGGGTGTAATTGTTTTCGTATATCATGTCCATGGTCGGAGCCGTCCTTTTCGTTGAGATAGTCAATCATATTCCGGACGCGCACTTGATTATGCCCCGCGAAACGTATATAATATTGATACTATTTTTGAAAAGGAGCCATATCATGGACATCAAGGATATACTGGAAAAATGCGACCACACCCTCCTGCGCGTCGACTGCACGAGCGAGAAGATCAGAAAGCTCTGCGACCAGGCAATAAAGTACAACTGCGCAAGCGTATGCATCCCGCCCTGCCACGTGGCGGGCGCGAAGCGCTACGTTGGCGATAAGCTGAAAATATGCACGGTCATCGGCTTCCCGAACGGCTACATGACGAGCGCCGTCAAGGCTTTCGAGGCTGCCGACGCGATAAAGAACGGCGCGGACGAGATAGACATGGTGATAAACCTCTCCATGGTCAAGGACGGCTGCTGGGTCGATGTGGCAAACGACATACGCGCCGTGCGCGAGGCGACGCGAGGCAAGATCCTCAAGGTCATAATCGAGTGCTGCCTGCTGACGGATGAGGAGAAGATACACATGTGCCGCATAGTCACCGACTGCGGCGCGGACTTCATCAAGACCTCCACCGGCTTCTCTAAGGGCGGAGCAACGCGCGAGGACGTGAAGCTCATGCGCGCCAACTGCCCGGCCTCCGTCAAGGTCAAGGCCGCCGGCGGCATCTCCTCTCTCAAGGACGCAGAGGACTTCATCGAGCTCGGCGCGGAGCGTCTCGGGACGAGCCGCATAGTAAAGCTCGCGATGGAGCTTGAGAACGAGGCCGGCGCACCGAACGAGAACTACTGAGACAGCACCCGCCTGATGCGGCTGCACAGCCACAGTCCGGGCACGGACAGCAGCAGCCACAGCAGCGCAAAGCGCGGGCATATCTGGCCGAGGAGGTTCAGCCTTTCGGCTGAATAATCCCACACGTTCCAGCCGAGGCGCAGGTTCACAAGGCAGCCGGTATAGAACTCCGCCGTGCATATCGCGGCGGAGCTCAGCACGCACTTTTTCACAAGGCACAGCGGCAGGCCGGAGATCAGGTACATCACGAGAAAGCACAGCCCGCCGCAGAGCACCATGCTCCAGTGCGTCCAGCCGCGCCAGAGTATCTCTATAAGGCCGTAGAGCAGCCCGCCCGCGGCATAGATGAGCACGTATTGCATAAGCACGCCTCCGTTTCTGCTTATAGTTTCTCCGGATCATCCCGATTTAATATTGTCCCGATGGAGTTTTTATGGATAACACTAAATCGATCGCGCTGATAAATAAATACCGCGGGCAGATAATGGGCTTTTCCGCAATATGCATCGTCTTTTTTCACCTCTGGGAGCAACTGCTCGACCCCGACTCTCCGCTCAGACTGCTGTACTGGCTGGAGCGCGGCATTAGCGGGATGGGCTATTTCGGAGTGGATATCTTCTTTCTGCTGTCGGGCATCGGGCTGAGCTACGCCATAGGCAAGTACGGCCTGAAAGAGTTCTGGCTGCGCAGGTTCAGGAGGCTCGTCGTGCCCGTGCTGGTCGTTTCGCTGATACAGTGGGCCAAGGAGGGCTGGACTGTGCTGTACTATCTGTTCGGCCTGTCAGGCATCGGCTTCTTTATAAAGCGGCACTATTTTCTGTGGTTCATCTCGGCCATCACAGCAACATATCTGCTCTTTCCGCTCTACTGGCGCTTCTTCTCCCGCAGCCGCAGCAAGCCGCGCTTTACGGCTCTGTTCGCCGCGGTGTGGTACCTTTGCTCGATACCGCTGGCCGGGGTGCTCAAGCCCATCGTCTTCCTGTTCATAAACCGGGTACCGTCATTTGTGCTCGGCGTTCTCCTCGGATGGCAGCAGCAGAATGGCGGGCTGAAGCTGAGCCGCTGCGCGGTCAATACCGCCGCGGCAGTTTCCGCCGCCGCGGGGCTTATCCTCGGCGCGCTGTGTACTTTCGGCGAGACTGCGTTTTTCCAGCCGCCTTACAACAGCACCTTTCCCGGCGTGCTTATCGCTTTCGGCTTCACCGTTCTGCTTGCAGAGCTGGGCGGCCTGCTTGACCGGGGCGGCAGAGCGGTGCGCGGCATCAACAGATTCTTCGGCTTTTACGGGCGCATCAGCCTTGAGATATACTGCGTTCAGGAATTTTTGGGTCCGATCGCAGCGGATGCGGCGCGCGGACTCGGCTGCGGGAGCATGGCGGTAAACCTGATACAGCTCGCCGCGGTCACATTATCCGCATGGCTGCTGCATATACTGACTGACAGAGTGCTTGCCCTGATGGGCAAGCTGAGATCCCGCGCAAAATGCGCCGGATAACGCAAAAAAGCCTTGACATTACGGGCAAAAGCTGTTATATTATCTAAGCTAAAACAAAGTAGGCGCGGTGTCCGCCGTCCTCACCCGGCAGCAAAAGGCTGGCCGAGGTCAATAAAAGCACGGCTCTATAGAGCCTGAATGTGTTTTTACGCGCGGATGCCGATGCTCCGCGCTTTTTATTTTTCCGGAGGTGTTAACAATCGCAAACGCTGCTCATCAGATCAACGAAGAGATACTTGACAAGGAAGTGCGCCTGATAGGTGCTCAGGGCGAACAGCTCGGTATCATGTCCGCAGAGGAAGCTCTGAAGGTCGCCGCCGAGCATGACCTCGATCTGGTCAAGATCGCTCCGGGCTCCAATCCCCCCGTCTGCAAGGTTATGGACTACGGCAAGTTCCGCTTCGAGCAGACCAAGAAGGAAAAGGAAGCCAAGAAGAATCAGCGCGTTATCGAGGTCAAGGAGATACGCATGTCCCCCGGCATCGACACGAACGACTTCAACACCAAGCTGAAAAACGGCCAGAAGTTCCTCAACGAGGGCAACCGCCTCAAGGTCTCTGTGCGTTTCAGAGGCAGAGAGATGGCGCACACCGAGATCGGCGAAACGCTGCTCAAGGACTTCGCGGCAAAGTGCGCGGAGATAGCGAATCTCGACAAGGCGCCCAAGCTTGAGGGCAGGAACATGTCCATGTTCCTCTCGCCGAAGCCGCAGACCCCGCCGAAAAAGCCGGCAAAGCCCAAGCAGCCCAAGGAAGAGACCGCCGACGCTCCCGCAGCGGAGGAATAATTCATCAGTATACAGAGGGAAGCTCCCTGTATTTCAACCCAGTCACGGAAGGAGAAAATATCATGCCCAAACTTAAGACCCATAGCGGTGCAAAGAAGAGATTCAATCTCACCAAGAGCGGCAAGGTCAAGCGCGCTCATGCATTCAAGAGCCATATCCTCACCAAGAAGGACACCAAGCGCTGCCGTCGTCTGCGTTCCGAGGCTTATGCCGACGCAACCAACGAAGCAACCATCAAGAAAATGATCCCTTACAAATAAGGGCAGACGCTATATAGGAGGATAATCAAATGGCAAGAGTTAAAGGCGCAATGATGACCCGCAAGCACAGAAGTAAGATTCTTGGTCTTGCTAAGGGTTACTGGGGCAACAAGTCCCGTCACTATAAGATGGCAAACGAGCAACTGATGAAGTCCGGCCGCTATGCTTACGTTGGCCGTAAGCAGAAGAAGAGAGACTTCCGCAAGCTGTGGATCACCCGTATCAGCGCAGGCTGCAAGATGAACGGCATGAACTACTCCACCTTCATGCACGGCCTGAAGCTCGCCGGTATCGACATGAACCGCAAAATGCTCTCCGAGACCGCTATCCACGATCCCGCTGCTTTCACCGCTCTCTGCGACCTCGCAAAGAACGCAAAGTAATCAGAGCACATAGTTTGTTATAATAAGAGCGCCCCTGCCGGACGGCAGGGGCGCTCTTATTATATTCGGGCGGCAATGTTACAGCGCGGTGCTTTTCCAGCTATTCCTCCTTGCCGAGGGGCGGGGTTTGTAGTATTATTGTGGCATGAATACCGAAACAAGAAAAAGACGCGGGCTTGCCGCGTTATACAGGCTCTGCCCGGCGGCGCATATCATTGCCCTGATAAGCGTGCTCGTCATCGCGCTGCACCTGCTGCTGCGGGGAAACTACGCGCTGATGCAGGCCATGTCGCAAAGGGTCATACGCCCGCTGCACCGGCTCATGGCGGTCTTTGCGGCGCGCTTTGAATTCTCGCTGGCGGAGCTGCTGATAGGCGTATTCGCCGCGTGTGCGGCGGGGTACATACTCGTCACCATGGTGCTGCTCATCGCGCGGCCGGGTCGGCTGCAAAGGCTATATACGCTGGTGCTGCGGCTGCTCGCGGCGGGGCTCGCGGTCTACGCGCTGTTCTGCCTGCTGTGGGGCACGTACTACTACGGCGACAGCTTCCTCGACGCAAGCGGGCTTGATAGCGGGGAGATATCCGCCGAGCAGCTTGAAACGGTAACGGTATACTTCGCCGACCTGCTCAACCAGTACGGACGCAAGGTGGAGCGCGATGAAAACGGGCAGTACGCCGCCGACCGCACGGCGCTGCTGGCGCGCTCGGACGAGGTCTTCAAGGCCGCCGAGCAGGAGTTTCCCTGCCTTGAGGGGCCGGACATACGCGCGAAAGGCGTACATTTCTCGCGCGTGATGAGCTATCTGGATTTCACAGGCTTTTTCTTCCCGTTCACGGCGGAGGCGAACGTCAACACGGACTTTCCCGGCGCGCTCTTCGCCTCGACTATCGCGCATGAGCTGTCGCACCAGCGCGGCGTTGCGCGCGAGCAGGAAGCAAACTTCACAGCGGTGCTGGCCTGCCTTGAATACGGCGACGCCGACTACTGCTACTCGGCCTGTCTGCTCGCCTACACGCACCTCGGCAACGCCCTCTACAGCGCCGATCCCGGAGCGTGGCAGGAGGTCTACCGCGGGCTGAGCGACGGCGTGCTTGCAGACCTTGCGGCGAGCCGGGAATACTGGGCGCAGTTCGAGACGCCGGTGCAGAGCGTTTCAAACACCGTGTACGAGGGCTTTCTGCAAAGCTATGACCAGAAGCTCGGCATGCGGAGCTACGGCGCGTGCGTCGACCTGCTGGTGAACTACTATTATGAGGCGGCACTTGAGCATTTCGGCCTGGCGTGATATGTGGCGATCCCAGTGGGGCTTGCTGATACTTCAGCCGATACGTAAAAGAGGATCACAGCACATGAGAATAAAAAGATTCATCGCCGGCTTTCTCGCGGCGCTGTGCCTGACGGCAGCGCTGTGCCCTGCCGCGCTTGCCGCCCCGGCGGAGGACGACGGGAGCTGGGACAAGATCATCGCGGACTTTCTCGATAAGTATGAGGACCGCAACAAGTCCTGCTCGATAACTCTCGGCTACCGCAACCTTGTCACCGGCGAGGAGCACTTCTACAAGGGCGGGGAATACATGGTAGCCTGCAGCATGTATAAGGTGCCGCTGAACATGTATTTCGCCGAAAAAGTATATAACGGCGAAATGGACTGGGACACGGAGATCGGCGGCGTGAAGTATTCCGATATCCTTGAGGGCAGCATCGTCCGCTCCAGCAACAGCAAGTCGGCGCTGCTCATCAATGAGATCGGCACATTTAACGACTTCCGCCGCGCGGTATGCCAGTATATGGGCGAGGATCCCGACACAGTCGACGCGAAATACTATGAGAACAACTTCTTCACTGCCGAGCAGATGATCTTCTGCCTGCGCACGCTGTACGAAAATCAGGAACGGTTCCCCGGGCTTATTGACCGCATGCTCGAAGCAGAACCGGAGCGCTTTTTCAATTACCATGAGCAGAAATATGCCGTGGCCCACAAGTACGGCTATCTGTCCGACGCGGACTACGGCAGGCGGTACCAGAACGACTGCGCCATCGTCTATACCGATGAGCCTATCGCCATCGTCATGTTTACCGACACCTCACCCGACAGTGATAATGCCCTCGCGGATTACTGCACGCTCATGGCTGACTATGCCCAGAGCCATCTCAGGTCCACGGCATCCGCATCCCCGAAGCCCACGGCCGCGCCCAGCCCCTCCGCTTCACCGGCGGCAGGAGCAAGCCCTGCTTCGTCTCCCGCAGCCGCGGCCTCACCGGCACCAAGCCCGGTACCGACGAAAAGCCCGACCTATGCAGCGGGGAAAAAGGTGGCGGAGTTTGCGCTGAAGTATGTCGGCTATGACTATCTCTACGGCGGCAAAGAGCCCGAAACAGGCTTTGACTGCTCCGGACTCGTGTATTATACCTACGGCTGCTTCGGCTACCGGCTCGACCGCACCGCCGCGGCGCAGGCCAAGAACGGCGAGCATGTCGAGCCTGACGCCCTCGAGCCGGG
>CAVFGM010000084.1:0-17943 GCA_963621955.1 Bacteroidaceae bacterium | reverse complement strand
GCGTCTTGCGCGGGCGACGGTCTTTTTATCCTCGTCGCTCAGCTCTTCCATACCGAGGATGGCGATGATATCCTGCAGCTCCTGATACTTCTGCAGCGTCTCCTGCACGCGGCGGGCGATGGTGTAGTGCTCTTCGCCGACGATGTCCGCCTCAAGGATACGCGAGGTGGAGGCGAGAGGATCGACCGCGGGGTAGATGCCCTGCTCGGATATCTTACGGCTGAGAACGGTGGTTGCGTCAAGGTGGGAGAAAGTCGTAGCCGGGGCGGGGTCGGTAAGGTCATCCGCCGGGACGTAGACTGCCTGCACGGAGGTGACGGAGCCGGACTTCGTGGAGGTGATGCGCTCCTGGAGAGAGCCCATTTCGTTTGCCAGAGTCGGCTGATAGCCGACGGCGGAGGGCATACGGCCAAGCAGAGTGGAGACCTCGCTGCCGGCCTGAACGAAACGGAAGATGTTATCGATGAAGAGAAGAACGTCCTTATGCTCGGTATCGCGGAAATACTCGGCCATCGTAAGACCCGAGAGCGCGACGCGCATACGTACGCCGGGGGACTCGTTCATCTGGCCGAAGACCAGCGCCGTCTTATCCGAGACACCGCTCTCCTGCATCTCACGCCAGAGGTCGTTGCCCTCACGGCTGCGCTCACCGACGCCGGTGAAGATGGAATATCCGCCGTGCTCCATGGCGACGTTGTGGATAAGCTCCTGAATAAGGACCGTTTTGCCGACGCCTGCGCCGCCGAACAGACCGATCTTGCCGCCCTTTGCGTAGGGCTCAAGAAGGTCGATGACCTTGATGCCGGTCTCGAGTATCTCGGCAGCGGGCTGCTGCTGGTCAAAGGACGGGGGACGGCGGTGGATGTTCCAGCGTTCAGCGTCCTGCGAGACTTCGCCCTTGCCGTCGATAGGACGGCCGAGAACGTCGAACATTCTGCCGAGCGTGACCTCACCCACGGGCACCTGAATGCCGTGGCCGAGAGCCTCGACCTCAAGGCCGCGGGACAGACCGTCACTGCCGGACATCATAATGCAGCGGACGGTGTCGCCGGTAAGGTGCTGCTCGACCTCCATGGTATAGGTGCGGCCCTCCGCGGTGAGGGTCAGGGCTTCGTTAATGGAGGGCAGCTCGCCCTCGGCGAACCGAACATCGACGACCGGCCCGGAGATCTCTGTTACAATGCCGTGCTTCATGCCTGATCGGCCTCCCTGCTTTTCTTATTTTTCTGCGCGCGGGCGCCGGCGGAGATCTCGGTGATCTCCTGCGTGATGGCGGCCTGACGCGCACGGTTGAACTGCTTGGAAAGATCGCCCAGCAGTTCCTCCGCATTATCGTTGGCGGCGCTCATTGCCGCCATGCGCGCGCTCTGCTCGCTGCAGAAGCTGTCGACGAGCGCGCTGTAAATGTAGCCTGAAATGTAATTGCGCACGAGCTTATCGAGCACGGCCTCCATGGTCGGGACGAACTCAAAGGTCGGCTCGGGCTGCTCCTCGCCGGACTTCACGGAGAAGCTCTGGCGGCGCAGGGGCAGAAGCTGCGTCTGGCGCACGATCTCGGTCATGCCCTTGGAGTCGGTATAGATGACGGAGAGCCGGTCGACCTCGCCCGAGGCGAAGCGGTCGAGCAGGTCGCGGGCGATCTGCTGCGCGCGGTAGGTGCTCGGGTTCTGCGCGGTGTAGCGGAAAGAATCTGCCATGGGCAGCTTCTTCTGCGTGAACCAGCGGCGGCCATACTCGCCGATAACGAAGAACTCCGTATCCGGGTGCGCCTCGTATATCCGCTGTGCTTCCTTGAGGACATTGTGGTTATACGCACCGGCAAGTCCCTTATCCGCCGTGATGACAAGGCAGCCGAAGGTGCCCTCGCCGTATCCGGAGTCGTCCCCGTAAGCCGTGAAATACCGGCTGTCGACGGTCTCATCGACGGTGAAGACGCGCGTTATCTCATGGTTGAGCACGTCAAAGTACGGGCGCACCTCGTCAAGCTCGGCTCTGGCCTTGCGCATCTTCGCCGAGGAGATGAGGTACATGGCGTGGGTGATCTTCTGCGTCTCCTGAACGCTGCTTATGCGTCTGCGGATCTCGCTTGTGCTGGCCATACGATCACCGCCCGCTGCCGGTTTCGGCGCTCAGAAAGTCCGCGAGGCTGCGCTTTGCCTGTTCGAGTATTGCCTTGCGGTTCTCGTCGGTCAGGACGCCGGTGCTGCCGATGTCCTGCATGAGGGCTGCGCGGGAAGCGGCAAAGTCATTCAGCAGCTTTGCGTTGAATGCGCCGATCTTATCGACGGGGAGCTGCTGCTGGATATGGCCGAGCGCGGTGACGAGCAGGACGACCTGCTCCGCCTCGCTGTACGGACGGCCGCGTCCCTGACGCAGGATGCGCATCAGGCTCTGGCCGTAGACCAGCTGCTGCTTGGTATCGTCGTCAAGGTCGCTGGAGAACTGGGTGAAGACCTCCATCTCGCGGTACTGCGCAAGATCAAGACGCAGGGTGCCGACAGCCTTCTTCATAGCCTTGGTCTGCGCCGCGCCGCCGACACGGGACACGGAAAGACCGACGTTGACAGCAGGACGCTGACCGGCGAAGAAGAGGTTGCTTTCCAGATATATCTGGCCGTCGGTGATGGAGATGATATTCGTGGGGATATATGCGGAGACGTCGCCGTCAAGGGTCTCGACTATGGGCAGGGCAGTCATGCTGCCGCCGCCGCGCTCGTCGCTGAGGTGAGCGGAGCGCTCGAGAAGACGGGAGTGCAGATAGAATACGTCGCCGGGGTAGGCTTCACGGCCGGGGGAGCGCTCGAGCAGAAGGCTCAGGGCGCGGTAGGCGATGGCGTGCTTGCTCAGGTCATCATAGACGATGAGGACATCGCGGCCCTTTTCCATGAAGTATTCGCCGAGGGCGCAGCCTGCGTAGGGGGCGATGTACTGCATGGAGGCAAAGTCGCTCGCGCTGGCACAGACGACGGTGGTGTATTCCAGAGCGCCGGCGGCGCGGAGCATCTCGGTCAGCTGTGCGACGGAGCTTGCCTTCTGGCCGATGGCGACATAGATGCACACCACGTTCTTGCCTTTCTGGTTGAGAATGGTGTCGACAGCGATGGCGGTCTTGCCGGTCTGGCGGTCGCCGATGATAAGCTCACGCTGGCCGCGGCCGATCGGGAACATGGAGTCAATGGAGAGAATGCCCGTTTCCATAGGCTTATCGACCGGCTGACGGTCGATTATGCCGGGGGCGGGGTTTTCGATGGGACGGTAAGCGTCGGCAGTGATGGGACCTTTGCCGTCTATCGGCGCGCCGAGCGCGTCGACGACACGCCCGAGGTACGCATCGCCCGCACCGATACCGGCGGTCTTGCCGGTGCGGCGCACGGCGTCACCAGCGCGGACGGCTTCATAGTCGCCGAAGAGGATGCAGCCGATACGGTCTTCCTTAAGATCCTGAACCATGCCGCGGATGCCGCCCTCGAAGAGCAGTATCTCGCCGTAGGAGGCGTGCTCAAGGCCGCTGACGTATGCGATACCGTCAGCCACGCGCAGGACGGTGCCGACCTCATAGGCCAGAACTTCCGGCACCCAGCTTTTAACGGTGTCACGTATCAGAGGGATAACGTCCTGCCCGCCTGCGGATATCGAGGCGAGCTTTTCCTTGAGCTGATCGAGACGGCCGCCGGTCGTCCAGTCGATGACCTCGGTGCCAAGCTCGATGCGGAAGCCGCCGAGGATGCTCTTATCCTCGCTCCAGCTCAGCTCAACGCTCTGCTGGTACTTCTTTTCAAGAAACGCGGTCAGCCGGCTGCGCTGCTCCTCGTTCGGAGGGCAGGCACTGCGCAGGACGGCCTGCAATTTCACATCGGGTGTGCTCATTACTTGCTCTCCCCTTCAACCGTCTTGAGGAAATCGTCATAGGCGGCGCTGGTGTGCTCGTTCACGAGCTTGTCCATAGCGGCCTCGGCAATGGCCACGGCCTCGCGGTTGGCGTCGTCAACGATCTTTTTGCGCTCACGCTCGCCCTCGGCGCGCGCGGCTTCGATGATCTTATCGGCCTCGGCCTTGGCGTTGGCGCGCTGGCGCTCGGCAAGCGCGGAGGCTTCCTTAGCGGCGCTCTCGCGCTGGGCGGTCAGCTCATTATCAAGAGCGGCGACACGCTCGTCTGCGCTCCTGACCTTCTCCTCAGCCTCGCGCAGCTTGGCTGCGGCGTCATCGTCGATAGCCTGATAGTGCTGCTCACGCTTGGCCATGAAATCCTTCACGGGCTTGAACAGGAGCAGGTACAGGCCGCCGACAAGGATGGAGAAATTGAAAAAGTGGAGCAGGATCTGCTGCCAATCTATGTTCAGAGGGATATTCATAATGTCCTCCGTTTATTAAAGCACAAAGATGATAAGGATAACTGCCAGCAGGGCGTAGATGATAGCGGTCTCGATAAAGACAAGGCCGAGCATCAGAGTGGTACGGATCTTGCCTTCGGCTTCGGGCTGGCGGGAAATGCCTTCTGCGGACTTTGCGACCGCAAGACCCATGCCTATTGCACCGGCACCGGCTGCAATGCCTATCGCAAGGCCTGCGCCGTTGGACTTACCGACAACGATCTGAGCGTCGGCAGAAGCGGTATCGGCGGCTGCGGTATCGGCAGCGGCGGCGTCATTATCGGCGTATGCGCTGACAGGAGCGACAAGGATCATGCACAGCAGTGCGATCATAAGGGCTGCAAGGAACATTGCGGCGTTTCTTTTCTTGGTGATGGTCATTTCAGATTTCCTCCTAAATATTTCTCAGGTTTCTCAGGCTTTTGCGGTTTTTTCCTTTTTGGGCAGCGGAGCATTCAGCTCGCCGTAGAACATTGTGGTAAGCAGAGTAAGTACGTATGCCTGGATGAGCGCGTGCAGCAGCGTGAACAGCACGCCGACAACGACCGGCAGGACATAGCTCATGGAGCTGTAATAATACACAAGCTCCGTCACGAGAAGACCGCTCAGCAGTGCGCCGAAGAGACGGAAGCTCAGCGACAGCGGCAGAGAGAACTTCTTGAGGCCAAGGCCGATGCCCTTGACGCCGTTGCCGAGGATGCCGCCGGCGAAGATCACGAAATAGGACAGGACGCCGAGAGAGATCGCCGCGTTGACATCGGACAGGGGGGCCGGCAGGGATATGGAGTGCCCCGCAGTGGTGAGAGCCTGGAAGCCGAACAGCTCAAATATCGTGCCGACGAAGATATACACGCCGGCGCCGAAAGCGTACACACCGAGGAAGCTGTTGCGGCGGGGACTGTTGGTCTTCGCGAGGTTGTCAAAGGTCGACACCAGCAGTTCTATCGCAGACTGGAACTTGCCGGGAACCATCTTGAAACGGGGTATGGCAAAAATGCGGATCAGCAGCGCCGCGAGCAGGAGGCATCCCGAAACGACCATCGCGGAGATCGTCGCCGGGGAGACGCTCATCAGCCCGAAGAAGCTGCATCTGTTCTCCTCATGGAGAACGGCGTCGCGCATCATTACCTTGACTGTCTCGCTCTTTTCCGGCGACGGCACGACGAACGAGCCGACGAGGAAAACAAGAGTGATGATCAGCCAAACAATAAGGAAGCGCGTCTTTTCTTTCTTTCCCATGTTTTTATCACCTTCATTTTCTTGCGTTCTGCGACAGCAAAGCCCGGCAAAACGGGCTGCCGGGATATTAGCTTGCAGCCTGGAAAGATACTCCCTGCTACAGCTTCTAAGTATATCCATAAGAGGATCAAAAATCAAGTGTCACAGCAGAGGTTTTGTTTAGTTTTATACAAAATTAACAAACTTTTGTGTTCATAATTGTCATTAAAATCAACGATTGTTGAAAGATTCAAAATTTTTGAGGAATGTTCGGACGTTTATAAAACAAATGTTGGGGGCAGCTGCCCGGAGGGGTGACTGCTCCCAACGATGTTAACAGTTCTATGAGCAAGAAGAATTTGATAGCATATATCAAATCATTTGGGAGCTGCCAAAAGAAAGCGAGTGACTGAAAAAGTGCCGGGAGACGTCAGTCTCCCGGCACGGGTGGTGATATTGGTAAATCAGAAATCGAAAAGATTTATCTGGCTGGTTTCGGGCATATCGCCGAGAGCGCCGAGCGCCTTGAGCTGCTCAAGGTGGCTCTGGCTGACCTTGGGGCAGGCACGGCCGAGCTCCTCGATGGAGATGAAGCGCGCTTCGCGCTCCTTGCAGCGGGAAAGGTCGAGCGCGGCGGTCTCACCGAGGCCGGAGATCGACACGAACGGCGGGCGGAGCTTGCCGTCCTCGGTGATGAGGAACTTCGTCGCATCGGACTTATATAGGTCGATTGGCGCAAACTCAAAGCCGCGCATGTTGAACTCATAGACCGCGTCCATCGTGACGAGAAGATCCTCTTCGTTCGCGGTGAGGTTCGGGCGGCGGCGCATCTCGTTTATCTTGCGGCGCACGGAGTCCGCGCCGCCGGTCATCATCCCGGCGTCAAAGCCGCCTTTCTGGCTGCGGCGGTAGAAATACGCGCTGTAGAACGCGAGCGGCAGGTGCACCTTGAACCACGCGATACGGAAAGCCATCATAACATAGGCCACGGCGTGAGCCTTCGGGAAGAGGTAGGCGATCTTGCGGCAGGACTCGATGTACCAGTCGGGTACGCCCTTGTCGCGCATCTGCTGCTCGGCGTCGCCGGGAAACTCGCCGCTCTTTTTGACCTTGCCCTTACGCACGGCCTCCATCGTCTTGAACGCGAGGGACGGCTCAATGCCGACGGAGATGAGGTAGAGCATGATATCGTCACGGCAGCCGACGGTCTCGTTGACGTTCGCGATGCCGTTTACGATGAGGTCATGGATGTTGCCCGCCCACACGTCGGTACCGTGCGAGAAACCGGAAAGCCTGATGAGCGTATCGAACTGCTTGGGCTGGGTATCGACAAGCATCTGGCGGGTGAAAGGCGTGCCGAATTCCGGGATGCCGATGGAGCCGGTCTTGCCGATGATCGGATCGTCATCCGGAAGGCCGAGTACGGCGGGGGAGGTGAAGATCGACATCGTGTCCGGGTCGGAGAGGGATATCTGCTGCGCGTCGACGCGCTCGCCGAGCTGTTCGGACATGTCCTCCATCATGCGGATCATGGTCGGGTCATCATGGCCGAGCTCATCGAGCTTGAGGAGGTTTGCCTCCATGCAGTGATATTCAAAATGCGTGGTGATTATATCGCTGTTCGGGTCGTCCGCCGGGTGCTGCACGGGGCAGAAGTCCGTAACATCCATGTCCTGCGGGATGACGACAAGGCCGCCGGGGTGCTGGCCGGTCGTGCGCTTGATGCCGACAAGCCCCTGCGCGAGACGGTTCTCCTCGGCCTTTGTGGCCTGCATGCCGTGCTCCTCGAGGTATTTCTTGACATAGCCGTAGGCGGTCTTTTCAGCGAGGGTGCCGATCGTCCCGGCGCGGAAAACGTGATCCGAGCCGAAGAGAACTTCGGTATATTTATGCGCCTTGGCCTGATATTCACCGGAGAAGTTAAGGTCGATATCGGGCGTCTTTTCGTTGCCGGGGAAGCCAAGGAAGGTCTCGAACGGGATGTCGAAACCGTCGCGCCGCATGCGTGTGCCGCACTCGGGGCAGTCCTTTTCGGGCATATCCGCGCCGCATCCGTAGCTGCCGTCGGTGATGAACTCGCTGTGGCAGCACTTGGGGCAGACATAGTGCGGCGGCAGGGAGTTGACCTCCGTGATGCCGGACATATAAGCGACGATCGAGGAGCCGACGCTGCCTCGGCTGCCGACCAGATAGCCGTTCTCGAGAGAGTTCTGCACGAGCTTCTGGGCGGACATATATATAACGTCGTAGCTGTGGTCAAGGATCGTGTTGAGCTCAATGTCGACGCGCTCCTGAACTATCTTCGGCGGGTTCTCGCCGTAGATGCGGTGCATCTTGGTATAGACAAGGTTCTTCAGATCCTCGGCCGAGTGCTCTATCTTCGGCGGGAAGAGTTCTTTCGGCAGCAGCTCTATCGGCTCGACCTGATCGGCGATGGCGCGGGTGTTCGTGATGACGACTTCCTTTGCCGTCTCCTCGCCAAGGTAGGCAAACTCCGCAAGCATCTCATTCGTCGTGCGGAAGTATATGGGGCAGCTGCGGTCGGCGTCGGAGAATTTCTTGGCCGACTGGAGGATCCTGCGGTACTGCTCGTCCTCGGGGTCGAGGAAGTGGACGTCGGACGCGGCGATGACGGGCTTGCCGAGCTCGCGGCCAAGCTCAAGGATAGTGCGGTTATACTCCTGAAGCACCTTAACGTCGCTGACCGTGCCGTTATCGACAAGGAAGCCGTTATTGCAGATGGGCTGGATCTCAAGATAGTCATAGAATGAAGCGATCTTCTTGAGCTCTTTCTTGCTTGCACCTTTCATAACCGCGCCGTAGAGCTCGCCCATGCCGCAGGCGGAGCCGACGAGGATACCCTCGCGGTGCTGGATCAGCAGACTCTTGGGTATGGTCGGGTTGCGGTGGAAGTACTTGAGATAGGACTGGGAGATCATCTCATAGAGGTTCTTGAGACCCTTGCGGTTCTTCACCAGCAGGATCATGTGATAGCTCTTGGCGACGTCGGTGCGCTTGAGCTTATGATAGATGGTCTCTATATCGTCGACGGTCTTTGCGCCCTGCTGATGGAGCATCGGGAGGAACTTCCCCATCATGCGCGCGACGACCATCGCGTCGTCCGAGGCGCGGTGGTGGTTGAACTGGGGCAGGCCGAGGTGGTTGGAGACGATATCGAGCTTGAAGCGCTTGAGCTCAGGCAGCAGCGCCTGAGACAGCGCGAGCGTATCGAGGAACACCGGGGAGAACTTCAGCCCCTGCCGGTTCGCCGCGGCGGTCATAAAGCCGACGTCGAAATGCGCGTTGTGCGCGATGATGGGGCGGTCGCCGATGAAGTCGATGAACATCTGCATGGCTTCTTTTTCCTTGGGCGCGCCCGCAACGTCGCTGTCGCGGATGCCGGTGAGCTGTGTGATGTCCGGCGGGATGTGGCGCTCAGGGTCGACGAAGGTGTTGAACACCTGCTTTATCTCCGTGCCGGAGAAGATGATGGCACCGATCTCGGTCATGCGGTCGTTCATCGCGTTGAGGCCGGTCGTCTCTATATCGAAAGCGACAAACTCCGTATCGAGCGGGAGCTTGCTCTTGCCGATGACGGCGCTGTTGCCGTCCATGTCGTTTACGAAGTAGCACTCCTCGCCGTAGATGATCTTGACGCCGTGCTTCTTACCGGCCTTCCACATATCCGGGAAAGCCTGCGCGACGCCGTGGTCGGTGACGGCGATGGCGGGCATGCCCCAATAGGCCGCGCGCGCGACGATCGCATCAGGATCGGTGAGCGCGTCGAGGGTAGAAAAGCGCGTGTGCATATGCAGCTCGACACGCTTTTCCTCGGCGTTGTCGGGGCGGATATAGCGCTTGCCTTTCATAATGTTGCGCGGGTCGAGCACCATATCGTCATCATATTTGGAGTAGATTATCTCACCCTGGACGACGACATGGTCGCCTTTCTTGATCTTGTCGATAATGCTCTGGTCGTCCTCGGAGCGGAGAAAGCGCGAGACGCGAACGGAGTTTGTGCGGTCGGTGATATCGAAGCAGAGCACGGCGCTGCCGCGCTTTGCAAGGGTGCGGCTCGTGACGTCAACAACATCACCCTCGACGGTGACCTTGCCGGATTCGAGCGTGAGCGTGTTCATCGGGACGGGGCGCTGCTTTATTGCCCTGCCAATGAGCACATCGCCCGTCGGCTTTGCGCCGCTCTGCGGGGCGTTCGCGGTGACGGCGGGACTCGAGGCGCGCACCGTGCGCGGATAGTCCGGCACGATGCCGACGGCGCTCAGGCCGTAGTCATCACGGATGCGGCTGCTTATAGTGGCGATGTCGACGGGGGAGGGCATGGACGCAAACCAGGCGCAGATGCTCAGGGTCATTTCACCTGAGTCCACCTGCACCTCGGTTACGTATGCTTTATCGAGCCCGCCCGCGGAGCCTGCAAGGCTCGCGCAGCCGGGGAAAATCGTCAGGAACGGGGTATGCTCGCTCATGCCTTACCGTCCGTTCCGTCGCTGTTGATGAGGTCGAGCAGGCGATCGCACAGCTCCTCATACGGATATGTACCGAGAACCTGACCTTTCTTGAACAGAAGCCCCTTACCTTTGCCGCCGGCAATGCCGTAATCGGCTTCGCGCGCTTCACCCGGACCGTTCACGACGCAGCCCATGACGGCGACGGTGATATCACGGTCGAGCTTGCCGACGCGCTTTTCAACCTCGGTGGCAAGAGAGATGAGGTCGATCTCCGTTCTGCCGCAGGTCGGGCAGGAGACAAAGCGCACGCCGCCCGGACGCAGCCCCGCGGCCTTGACAATGGCGATGCCGGCGCTGACCTCCTTGACGGGGTCAGCCGTCAGGGAGACGCGGATGGTGTTGCCGATGCCCTCGCACAGGAGAGTGCCGATGCCGACGGCGGACTGGATGGTCCCGTTCCACTCGGTGCCGGTCTCGGTGACGCCGAGGTGCAGGGGATAATCAAAGGTCTCAGCGGCGAGGCGGTAGGCCGCAACAGTGAGCGGCACGGAGGAGGACTTCATCGAAATGCAGATATCGTCAAAGTCATAGCGCTCGAGCAGCTCCGCGTGACCCTTGGCGCTCTCGACGAGAGCTTCCGGGCAGGGGTGGCCGTACTTCTCGAGCAGACCCTTTTCAAGGCTGCCGGCGTTCACGCCGATGCGGATAGGGATGTTGTGCCTGCGGCAGGCCTCGGCGACGGCCTTGACGTTCTCGGGCGCGCCGATGTTGCCGGGGTTGATGCGGATCTTATCGATGCCGCGTTCGGCGGCCTCGAGGGCGAGGCGGTAATCAAAATGGATATCCGCGACGAGCGGGACGCTCACCTGCTCCTTTATCGCGGAGACGGCTCTGGCCGACTCCATATCCGGCAGCGCGATGCGCACGATGTCCGCGCCCGCGGTCTGCATGGCCTTTATCTGCGCGACCGTCGCGTCAACGTCCCAGGTCTTGGTGTTGCACATGGTCTGCACGGAGACGGGGGCGCCGCCGCCTATCTCGACGCTCCCGGCCTTTATCTTCTTTACTGTGTCTCTCTTATTCATTATCTCGTCACTATCCTGATTATATCGTTGAACATTATGACCGCCATCAGCCCCAGCAGGAGCACCATGCCCGCGGCATGGATGTAGCCCTCATACTTCGGGTTGAGCTTTTTTTTGCTGATCGTTTCGATGACCCATGTTACAAGCAGCAGGAACACTCTGCCGCCGTCAAGAGCCGGGATCGGCAGCATGTTCATTATCGCGAGGTTGACTGCGATGAAAGCGGTGAAATAGAAAATGCTGTAGAGAGCGTCGGCAGTTGACTCCGCCTGCTCGCCCGTCTCGGCCATCATATCGACAATGCCGACGGGGCCGGCCATATCCTTCATGCCGACATCACCGCGCAAGAGCTCCTTTAAGCCGAGCCAGACCCAGCGGCCGAACTCCATCGTCGTGTTCCATGAGTTCTCAAGCTTCACGCCGAGAGTGGCTTCATCATAGCCGAAGTAGAAGCCGTACATCATCTGCGTCTGGCCGGGGTACTCCAGCGGCGTGAGCGCAAAATCGCTGAGCTTCACCTTTTTCCCGTCGCGGATGACGACGAGGTCATAGGTGCCGTCGCCCTGACTGAGAAAATCGCTGACGTCATAATACTGATAGATACGGTGGCCGTCTATCTTATAGAAGCGGTCGCCGACATGGAGCCCCTCGCTGCTCTCATAGGGGCAGCCGTCCATGAAGCCGGTGATCTCCGCGGTGCGGAAAGCGTAGGCATTGGAATAGAGGATGATGACTATCAGCAGGCCGAGCAGAAAGTTCATCGCCGCGCCCGCGACGAGGATGATGATGCGCTTCCACGCTGCCTGATTCATAAACGCGCGCGGATCGTCGGATGCTTCGTCCTCACCGGCCATGGCGCAGAAGCCGCCGAATGGGATGCAGCGCAGGGAATAGACCGTTTCACCTTTCCGCTTTTGCAGGATGGCCGGGCCCATGCCGAGCGCGAATTCCTCGACCTTGACGCCGCAGGCCTTCGCCGCGGCGAAGTGCCCGAGCTCATGCACGCCGACGAGCACGCCGAAAAGAAGTATTGCCAGTGCGATGTAAAGAACAGTCATTTACCGAAATTCTCCATGACATAGGCTCTGGCGGCGGCGTCCGCCTCCAGAACGGTTTCCAGATCGGAAGCGTCGACCGCTCCCAGCTTTGCCACGGCCCCTGCCGCGGCGTCATAAATGCGGTTGTAGCCCAGCTCATGCCGCAGGAACATGCCCACGGCGACCTCGTTTGCCGCGCTCATCACGCAGGGAGCCGTGCCGCCGGTGCGGGCGCAGTCCATCGCGAGACCGAGGCAGGGGGTCTTTTCAAGGTCGGGCGCTTCAAAGGTGAGGTCGCGCAGCTTGGTAAAATCAAGATGCTCGAACATCGAGGTCCTGCGCTCGGGGTAGGTCAGGGCAAGCTGGATGGGAAGCCCCATATCGGGCACGCCGAGCTGCGCGATGACCGTGCCGTCGACCAGCTCTACCATAGAGTGTATGACGCTCTGCGGGTGGATTACCACCTGAATATCATCGGGCGTGACGGAGAACAGGTGCATGGCCTCGATGAACTCAAGACCCTTGTTCATCATCGTCGCGCTGTCGACGGATATCTTCGCGCCCATGCTCCAGTTGGGGTGCTTGACGGCCTGCTCGGGCGTGACGTCCTCAAGCTCGCACCGTGCTTTGCCGCGGAACGGGCCGCCGGAGCCGGTGAGGAGGATCTTCCTGAGCTCGCCTTTCTTCCTGCCCATGAGGCACTGGAAGATGGCCGAGTGCTCGGAGTCGACCGGGACTATCTCCGCGCCCTTTTCCTTTGCGCGCGCCATGACGATATCGCCGGCGCAGACGAGGGTCTCCTTATTTGCAAGGGCAATACGCTTTTTCGCGTCTATGGCGGCGAGAGTCGGACGGAGCCCGACGGAACCGGACACGGCGGTAACGACGCAGTCGGTACCGTCCATGCAGGCGGCCTCAATGAGCCCCGCCATGCCGGAGCCGACACGGATATCGGTATCAGCGACGGCGATCTTGAACTGCTTTGCCGCCGCTTCGTCATATACGGCGACGAATTTGGGATGCAGGCGGCGCGCCTGATCCTCGAGCATATCTATCTTCCGGTTCGCCGTAAGCGCCGCGACGGGCATACCGATATGCTCGGCGACGGCGATGGTCTGCCGGCCTATCGAGCCGGTGCAGCCAAGGATCGAAATGGATTTTACCATTCTATTTTCCTCTTTTCCAAGGTAGTAATACCTGTCATTTCATGTTCTAAGCGTTCTGAGGTACGCTTTGTGCTCATCGCTCACGCGGCAGCTCTCGATGGATTTCTGGATAGCCTTGTTGTGCGTCCATTTATCGAGCCGCCGGTTTTCAATATACGGCAGCGCCGCATTATACTGCTTTGCAAGCGCCGTTGCGAAGAACCACGCCTGCATCATGCGCAGGTAGTATTCCTCGCTGCGGATATCCGCAGCCCAGTCGAGGTACTCCACTTTGAACTCCGCGTCCAGATAATGCGTCATGAGCATCTCCATACCGAAACGGCAGGTGTAGGTGTGCTCACTGTCCATCCAGCGGCGGATGTTCTCTATTAGATCTGCCGGGTGCTTTTTGAAAGGGAGCGGCCTTATAAGGTCGCAGGTGGCCCAATTGTCCACATAGGGCAGGAAAGCGTCGAGCGCGGCGACGGCTTCGGGATAGTCCCTTATCTCGTTTATGAGCATGCCGTGCAGGTCATTCTCGTCGAAATACTCATGCGGAAGCGTGCGCATGAACTCCGCGGCCTCCGGCGTCCCGGCAAGCTTCCTGGCATAGCCGCGGATGGCGGGCTTGCGGATGCCGATGATCGTCTCTTTCGGAACGGTCGGCAGCAGCCCCGCGTGAAAATCCCGGTATTTCTTATCCTGAAGCGCGAAGAGCTCAGACTGTATCAGCGTCACGGGTTCTTCACCCCGCCGTAGCGCCGGTCGCGGCTGTTGTAGACCGCGATGGCCTTGTCAAGCTCCTCAGTGCCGAAGTCCGGCCAGAGCACGTCCGTATAATAGAACTCCGAATATGCGCACTGCCAGAGCAGGAAGTTTGAGATGCGCTGCTCCCCGCCCGGGCGGATGAGCAGGTCGGGATCAGGGATGCCGGCAGAGTAGAGGTAAGAGCCGAAGCGCTCTTCTGTGAGTTCACCCTCAGCCTTGCCTGCGGCATAGTCCTTTGCGTAGCGTGCGGCGGCGCGGACTATCTCATCGCGCCCGCCGTAGTTCAGGCAGATGTTCGCCTGGAAGCCGTCATAGCGCGCGGATATCTCCTCGGTCTTCGCGACGAGCGCCTGAAGCTCAGGCGTGAGTCCGTCGACATCGCCGAGGACTTTCATCTTTATATGGTCGCGCTCCATGGTGTCTATCGCTTCGTGCAGGTATTTGCCCAGCAGCTTCATAATGGTGGAGACCTCGTCGCTCGGGCGCTTCCAGTTCTCGGTAGAGAAAGCATACACCGTGAGATATTCTACACCTATATTTTTGCAATATGTTGCGATTTTGCGAAAATTTTCCGAGCCGACCGCGTGACCGGCAGTCCTCGGCAGGCCGCGCTTCTTTGCCCAGCGGCCGTTGCCATCCAGGATGATGGCAATATGGCGGGGTGGACGGGCATTTGCCCGTTCCCCCGCCTTATTGTTCAGCGTTTCAGCCATATTGTCTCCGTCAGATCTCGGTCAGCTCTTTCTCTTTCTTGGCGCAGATGCCGTCGAGCTCCTTGATATAATCGTCGGTCAGCTTCTGGATGTCCTTCTCGGCGATCTTGTAATCGTCCTCGGTGATCTCGGAGGACTTCTGCTGCTTCTTGAACTTGTCGATAGCGTCGCGGCGGATGTTGCGGATGGCGACCTTGCTCTCCTCGACGTACTTCTTGGTCTGCTTGATGAGGTCCTTACGGCGCTCCTCAGTCAGCGGCGGGAAAACGAGACGGATCATGCGGCCGTCGTTCTGCGGATTGATGCCGAGGTCGGAGGCGAGGATCGCCTTTTCCAGAGGCTTGAGAAGGCTTGCGTCCCAGGGCTGGATCAGCAGGGAGCGGGGGTCGGGGGTCGCAATGGTCGCGACCTGCTGCACGGGAGTCGGCACACCGTAGTAATCGACCTCGATCTGGTCGAGGACGGACGCATTGGCGCGGCCGGCGCGAATCGTTGCGAGCTGGGTGTTCAGCGCTTCGCAGGTCTTCTTCATTTTGCTTTCAAATTCTTTGTAGTCAGACATTGTGTTTCCTCCGTTTATATTATCGTGTTTTAAGATTTTGCAATATTATCAGCCGACGGTCGTGCCGAGGGCTTCGCCGGAGAGGGTGCGGCGGATGTTCTCAGGCTGCGCAAGGGCAAAGACGATGACGGGGATGGAGTTATCCATCGCAAGGCTCGTGGCGGTGGTGTCCATGACCGCGAGGTGGCGGGCAAGGACCTCGTCATAGCTGATGCGGTCGAATTTCTTCGCGGCGGGATTCGTGCGCGGGTCGGAATCATAGACACCGTCGATGTTCTTTGCGAGGAGTATGCCGTCGGCATGGATCTCCGCCGCACGCAGGACTGCCGCCGTATCAGTGGAGAAGAACGGCGCGCCGCTGCCGCCGGCGAAAAGAACGATATTGCCGTCCTCCATGTACTCTATAGCCTTGCGGGTATCGTAGCGCTCGCCGACGCCCTGAATATCTACCGCGGTCATAACGCGCGCCTTTGCGCCGAGCTGACGGAACACATCGCACACGGCAAGGCAGTTCATGCAGGTGGCGAGCATGCCCATGCGGTCGGCGCTCACGCGCTCGACCTTGCCTGCGCCGTCCTTGACGCCGCGCCAGAAGTTGCCGCCGCCGATGACGATGCCGACCTGAGCGCCCTCATCGACGCAGCCCTTGATAACGGAGCAGACCTGCGAGATAAAATCAAAGTCAAAGCCGGTCTTCTTATCTCCGGCAAGCGCCTCGCCGCTTATCTTGACGACGACTCTTTTATAAGCAAAGCTCATACGATTTCTCCTTATTTAAATGTCTAATATTCCAAGTATCACTATGCCAGCGACGACGAGAACTATCGACAGATAGTGCTTGAGAGAGAGCTTCTCCTTGAGGAAGATGCGGCTCCAGAGCACCGAGGCCACGCAGTACGAGGAGATAATGGGCGCGGCGAAAGCGACGTGCTGGGTGTCGGCAAGGGCGTAGATATAGAAGAACTGGCCGATGGTCTCGAATATGGCGCCGGTGTACTTCGGGGCTTCCTGCTTGAAGATGAGCTTCTGCTTCTTTATGCCGAGGGTGTATACCGCGCTTGCGATACCGGCAGCGAGGAAGGTCAGTTCGTAGGCGACATTTGCGGAGTCCTCATCGAGCACTTCGAGCACGCGGCTGTCGGCAAAGGTGCCGAGAGCATCGAGCAGGCAGTAGATAACGGGAATGAGGATGGCGATCCAGCTCTTGGCGTAGTGCCGGTTGGATTCGTCCTGACGCGCGCGGCGAAGCTCGGGATCCTCGTTTGCTTCGGTCAGACCGAGGAAGAACACGCCGAGGCAGACGAGAGCGACGGCAACAAGCGCCACAGGGGGCAGATCGTCACTGATGCCGACGGTCGCAAAGGTGAGCACGGCGACGACCGCGCCGGAGCTGTTGCAGATCGGCGAGGATATCGAAAGCTCGATATACCGCAGGCCGACATAGCCGATGGCCATGGAGAGAATGTACAGTATCGAGACCGGCAGATAAGTCAGGATGACGCTCCAGCTTATCTCAACGCCGCCGATAAAAATTTCATAGCAGGCGTGCAGGCCCATGACTACGCCGACCGCCGTGACCATTTTCAGGTGACTGTATTTATCGGTCTCGGACTGGCAGCCTATTTTGGAGAATAGATCAGAGCCGCTCCAGCAGAGCAGGGCTATGACCGCGAAAGTAAACCACATCGGAAAATCACATACCTATCCATAATAATATTTCAGTATGGATTCTACCACAGTACGCCCGGTTTGACAATTCCCAAATGACAAATTATGCGGCGGTGACGTGATATACTCCGGGCATGAAATATATTTACATAGACAGCCTGTTCTTCCTGAGCCTGTTTACGGACTATCTCCTGTGCCTCATAACCGCGCGCATATGCAGGCTCTGCCTGAGACGGTGGCGGTACCTCGCGGCGGCGCTGCTCGGCGCGGCGTACTCGGTATCGGTGTTCCTGCCGGGGCTGGGCTTCATGGCCTCGCGGTGGATGGAACTGGTGTCGGCGGCGCTGATGGGGCTCATAGCCTTCGGCGGGGAGCGGCGCATGTTCCGGTGCATGGCGGTGTTCCTTGCCGTGTCTGCGACTTTCGGAGGGGCGATATGGGCGCTGAGCCTGCAGACCGGGGCGCTGCCGGTGATAGACCTGCGGCTGCTGATAGGCTGCTTTGCGGTGTGCTACACGGTGCTGAGCATCATAGCCCGCTCCCGCTCGCGCGCCGCCGACCGGCGCACCGCGGCGATAGAGCTGAGCCTGAACGGCCGCCACTGCTGCTTTACCGCGCTCATCGACAGCGGCAACTGCCTGTCCGACCCCGTGACGGGGGCGGAGATAGTCGTGATATCTCCGGGGGCACTGAGACCGCTGCTGCCGGAGAGCGCGGCGCTGCTTGAGATAGCAGACCCGGTGGAGCTTGTGACTGCCGCGGGGGAGAGCCCGGAGCTTGCGGGGCGGATGCGGCTGATCCCGTTTTCAGCCCTCGGCGGGACGGGGCTGCTGCCTGTGTTCAGACCGGACAGTGTGCGCGTGGACGGGGAGGAGCGCACGGGGCTGCTCGCGGCGATATCCGCCGCG
>CAVFGM010000083.1:0-10219 GCA_963621955.1 Bacteroidaceae bacterium | reverse complement strand
CAGGCAATGAAAAGCCCGCAGGCAATACTTTGTGTATTGGCAAGGGCTTTGAAGCGGCATGGGCGTTTTTCTGCCCGTCAAAACCGTGTGTGTCCTTGTCAACTGATGGTAAAGGAGGAATATACAATGAAAAAAATACTGATATCACTGACGGCCGCGGCGCTGATGCTGCTCATGTGTGTCTCTCTGGCAAGCCCGGCACTTGCGGCGGGAACCGCGCCGATTGCTGAGAACCTTGAAATAAAGACATACAGAAACGTATCTGTTGGCGGAAAGATGTCTGCTTACGACCCGGATGGCGACGTCGTTTCATACGAGATAACGACCCAGCCGGTGAAGGGAAAAATAGTGCAGGGCGAGGAGGGCAGCTTCACCTACACGCCGAACGACAACAAGCGCGGAAAGGACTATTTCGGTTATAAGGCCGTTGATGCCGAGGGCAATATTTCCCAGGAAGCGACAGTAATAATCCGAATTGAAAAGCAGAAAAAGGACGTCAGCTATGAGGATATGAATGGCCGCGCCGAGGAGTACGCTGCTGTGGCGCTGAGCGAAAATAATATATTCACCGCAGAAATGATAGGCGGCGAATACTGCTTCGGCCCTGAAAAAACTGTGAGCCGCGGAGAGTTCCTGAGTATGTGTATGCTGACCGCGGGAGAGCCGCTGATAAACGGAGTGATGTCGACAGGCTACGAGGACGTGGACGCAATGCCGTATTGGATGCAGCAATACGTCGCGACAGCGGTCATGCGCGGTGTGAGCAGCAGGGAAGAAAGCGGAAATGTATTCCGTGCCGATGAACCAATCAGCAGAAATGAAGCAATGAGCATGCTCAACCGCGCGCTCGGGCTGAAGGACATCGATTATATCTCGCTTGACAGCGAATGGGAGCCGGAGGATGTGCAGGCATGCGCGAACCTCAGTGCAGTGGGGATCGTTGATAGCCAGATGCTTTTGCATGACGAGCTTACGCGCGCGGAGGCCGCACAGATGCTTATAAAGGCCCTTGAAGTTGTGAGAGGCAGATAATAAAATTGGTAAACGAACGGTGTTGAACGAACGTTTACTTTGCGATAAGGGCAGAGGAAGCTTGAATTGCAGGCTTTCTCTGCCCTTGCATATTTGTATTTGCAGACGGAGATATCCTTTTGGCTTGTGGAATCGGGGCAGGAGTGATATAATAGCTTAGATTGAGTTTATGTGCAGGAGCGTTTATGGACGGGTTCAAACTGGTATCACAATATAAGCCCATGGGTGACCAGCCCGAGGCGATAGATTCACTGGTCAGCGGGATCGAGAACGGCCTTGATGAGCAGGTACTGCTCGGCGTCACCGGCTCGGGCAAGACCTTTACTATGGCCAACGTGATAGCCCGCATCAACCGGCCTACGCTTGTTTTAGCGCATAACAAGACGCTCGCAGCGCAGCTGTGCAGTGAGTTCCGGGAGTTCTTCCCGGAGAATGCTGTTGAATATTTCGTTTCCTATTACGATTATTACCAGCCCGAGGCGTATATCCCGCACACGGATACCTTCATTGAAAAGGACAGCTCCATAAACGATGAGATAGAGCGCCTGCGCCACAGTGCGACGTCGAGCCTGTTTGAACGGCGGGACGTTATTGTGGTCGCGTCAGTCTCCTGCATTTATGGCTTGGGCGACCCGATCGACTATGCGAATATGGTCATCTCACTGCGCCCGGGACAGACGCGCGATTTTGATGAACTGCTCAGAAAGCTTATAGAGATACGCTATGAGAGAAATGACATCGCGTTTGGGCGCAATATGTTCCGCGTTCGCGGGGACACGGTCGAGATTTTCCCGGCGTACTCCAACGACAAGGCAATCCGCGTTGAGTTCTTCGGAGACGAGATCGACCGGATAAGCGAAATAAACGTTGTCACAGGCGCGGCAACGCGCTTTCTGAGCCATGCCGCGATTTATCCTGCGAGCCACTATGTGACGACTAAGGAAAAGATGGCAGCGGCCATCGACCGCATCAGGGCAGAGTGCGATGAGCGCGTCAAATACTTTACGGACAACGGCAAACTGCTGGAGGCGCAGCGCATAAAGCAGCGCACCGATTATGACATAGAGATGATGCAGGAGCTTGGTTACTGCTCAGGCATTGAGAACTATTCGCGCGTGATATCAAACCGCGCGCCTGGCAGCCCTCCGCTGACGCTGCTGGATTATTTCCCGAAGGATTTCCTTCTGTTCGTTGACGAGAGCCATGTCACGCTCCCACAGGTGCGCGCGATGTACCGCGGCGACAGAGCGAGAAAGGAAACGCTTGTTGACTACGGCTTCAGACTCCCCTCAGCCTTTGACAACAGACCGCTGAAGTTTGAGGAGTTCACGGAAAGAATACACCAGCGCGTTTATGTCTCGGCGACGCCGGGAGAATATGAGCGCGAGCGCGCGGGGCAGATCGTCGAGCAGATAATCCGCCCGACGGGGCTGCTTGACCCGGAGATATTCGTGCGCCCCATAGAAGGACAGATAGACGACCTGATGGGGGAGATAAACGAAAAGATACGCATGGGGCAGCGCGCTTTGGTGACTACGCTGACGAAGAAGATGGCGGAGGATCTCTCTGCGTACCTCACGGGCTCCGGTATCCGCTGCCGGTACATGCACCACGACATTGGCACGATAGAGCGCATGGAGATAATACGCGACCTGCGTCTCGGCGAGTTTGATGTGCTTGTCGGAATAAACCTGCTGCGTGAGGGGTTGGACATCCCGGAGGTCGGGCTTGTCGCCATACTTGACGCTGACAAGGAGGGCTTCCTGCGCAGCGAAACGAGCCTTATCCAGACGGTCGGCCGCGCCGCGCGAAATGCGGACAGCAAGGTCATCATGTATGCGGATACGATAACACCCTCAATGCGCGCCTGCATTGACGAGACTGCGCGCCGCCGTGAAAAGCAGATGGCATATAACGAGCTTCACGGCATAGAGCCGAAGACCATCGTAAAGAGCGTGCGCGACCTGATAGAGATATCTACGGACACTGTCACGGCCTCCAAGGCAAACGGCGTCAAGATGACTGACCGCGAGAGACGGGAGCTGATAAGTCAGCTTGAGGACAAGATGAAGAAAGCCGCCGCGATGCTCGAGTATGAGATCGCAGCCCAGCTGCGCGATGAGATAATCAGACTGCGTGGGGAGAAATGAGGAAGCAAATGAAACTGATGATACTTGACGGCAACAGCATTGTCAATCGCGCATTCTATGGTGTGCGGCCGCTGAGTGCCCCGGACGGGACGCCGACAAACGCAGTGTACGGCTTCCTTGCGATTTTGCAGCGTATGCTCGACGAGCAGAAGCCGGAGGCAGTGTGCGTGAGTTTCGACCTCAAGGCGCCGACCTTCCGTCACAAGGCCTGCGACTTTTATAAGGCGCAGCGCAAGCCGATGCCGGAGGAGCTTGCGGTGCAGATGCCGCTGCTCAAGGAGACGCTTGACGCGATGGGCATACGCCGCTACGAGATAGAGGGCTTTGAAGCGGACGATATTCTCGGCACGGCTGCCGCTGTGTGCGAGAGGAGCGGATGGAACTGTGTTGTTGTCACAGGCGATAAGGACAGCCTGCAGCTTGTGAGCGATACGACGTCGGTCTGCAACGTGAAAACCGTCAGAGGTCAGACGGAGACGATACTCTATACTCCCGAAAGCTTCCGCGCGGAATACGGCTTTGCCCCGGCGCAGATGGTCGACCTGAAAGCACTGATGGGGGACAGCTCGGACAATATTCCGGGTGTACCCGGCATTGGTGAAAAGACCGCACTCGACCTTGTGAGAAGGTACGGCACGGTGGACAAGATATATTCGTCGCTTGCCGCACTCGATATAAAGGACGGCGTGCGCAAAAAGCTCACAGAGGGCGAAGCGAGCGCACGGCAGTCATATTGGCTCGCGACTATTGTACGCGACGTGCCGCTGCACTTCAGCCCCGAGGAGAACATCTGGAACAACAGCTATACTCCGGAGCTTTACGGCGTAATGAAGCGGCTCGGGTTCAAACGCTTCATTGACAAATGGGGGCTTACCGAGTCTGAGACAGCTCCGGCTGAGGCTGAAACGTCAAAGAAGCTCACAGAGCAGGTCATCTCGGATGAAGCCGGAATGGACGCGCTCATTGCGGCAGTCAAAAGAGCGGGGAATATAGCGGTCGTACCGACCGATGGCCTCGACGCTGTTGAGATCTGTGACGGGGAGACAGTATACCGCGCGCAATGGAGCGTCGCAGGTGAAAAGTACAACGAGCTGCTGCGTGTCGTGTTTTCCGCTGAGGTCAAAAAGCTTGGCCACAACATAAAGGACCTGATGGGTCTGCTGATAAAGGATGATCTGCCGGTCGAGGGCTTCGTGTTCGACACGGCGCTTGCGGCATATCTGCTTGACGCAAACGACGGTGACTACTCGCTGCCACGGATAAGCGCGAAATACCTGAACCATGAGCTTGACGGGGCGCAGGCGATATTTGAGCTGTACTCAGTCCTTGATTCAAAGCTGGATGAGCTCGGCATGGCAAAGCTGTATTACGAGGTAGAGCTGCCGCTGTGCAGAGTGCTTGCGGACATGGAAGCCTCCGGATTTTACGTGGACCGCAGGGCGCTGTACGACTTCGGCGAAAGCCTGAACGACGGCATTGCGCAGCTGCAGGCCGGGATATGGGCACACGCAGGGCATGAATTCAACATCAATTCGCCGAAGCAGCTTGGTGAAGTCCTCTTTGAGGAGCTTATGCTGCCCTCGGGGAAAAAGACAAAATCCGGATGGAGCACCAATGCGGACGTTTTGGAGAAACTCCGGGACAAGCACCCGATAATCGGCGAAATTCTGGAATACCGCATGCTGACAAAGCTCAAGTCCACCTATGCCGATGGCCTGCTGAAAGTGATAGCGCCGGACGGCAGAATACACACGAACTTCCAGATGACCGTCACGGCCACGGGGCGGCTGTCATCGACGGAGCCGAACCTGCAGAACATACCCGTGCGCAGGAAGCTTGGCGCACAGATAAGAAAAATGTTCGTCGCGTCGCCCGGAAAGGTGCTGGTGGACGCTGACTACAGCCAGATCGAGCTGCGGCTGCTGGCGCACATATCTGGTGACAAGGCGATGCAGGAAGCATTCCTGAGCGGTGAGGATTTCCACACCGTGACGGCATCACGGGTGTTCGGAGTTCCGCTGGACGAGGTGACGCCCGCTCTGCGCAGCAGGGCAAAGGCGGTAAATTTCGGGATAGTATACGGGATATCGGCGTTTTCGCTGGCGCAGGACATCGGAGTATATCCCAGCGAGGCAAAGGCATATATGGAGGCGTATCTTGACAAATACCACGGTGTGCGCGATTATATGAAGAGCATCGTGGAAAAGGCTAAGGCGGACGGATATGTCGATACGCTTTTCTCACGCCGCAGATACCTGCCGGAGCTTAAAAGCTCCAATTTTAACGTACGCTCTTTCGGCGAGCGCGTGGCGCTGAACATGCCGATACAGGGCACTGCCGCGGACATTATCAAAATTGCGATGGTCAACGTTCACCGGCGTCTTGCGGAGGAGGGGCTTGAAGCGAAGCTCATCCTTCAGGTGCATGACGAGCTTATCGTGGAATGCCCGGACAGTGAGGCAGAAAGGGTCAAGGACATCCTGACGCATGAGATGGAAAATGCGGCGGCGCTGTCTGTCCCGCTTACGGTCGACGCGCACATCGGGCACAGCTGGGCGGAGGCGCACTGATGGAGATTAGGATCGTTGACGTGAGCGCGGAGCATATCCCACAGATCGAAGAGATCGAGCGCGAATGCTTTTCACGCCCGTGGACCGCGGAGCAGCTTAAAAGCCAGATGCACGGCGCGCAGCATGAGTTCGTTGCCGCGGTGGATGGCAGCAGAGTGTTGGGCTATGTGGGGCTCATGTACGTGCTGGACGAGGGCTATATCTCCAATGTCGCGGTGCATCCGGATGCCAGACGGCAGGGGATAGGCGATGCGCTTATAGACGCGCTCTCGGCAAAGGCCGAAGAGCTTGAGCTTGCGTTCCTGACGCTCGAAGTGCGGGAGAGCAACGCCCCTGCGATCGCGCTCTATACAAAGCACAGCTTTCATCCCGTCGGAAAAAGAAAAAACTATTACGACGCTCCTAAAGAGGACGCCGTGTTAATGACTTGCTATTTGAAATGAGGCGTATGATTTGAAGATACTTGCTTTTGAATCGACCTGCGATGAAACCGCGGTCGCCGTCGTCGAGGACGGCAGAAAGATACTGACGGATCAGATACTGTCTCAGGCTTCGCTCCATGCCGTTTACGGCGGGGTCGTTCCGGAGATCGCGTCGCGCTGCCATATAGAGGCGATATCCATTCTCTCCGAGCGCGCCATCAAGGCGGCAGGGATAGAGAAAAAGGATATCGACGCTGTTGCCGTATCGTATGCGCCGGGGCTCATAGGTGCGGTACTCGTTGGCGTGAACTTTGCAAAGTCATGTGCACTTGCACTCAATAAGCCGCTTATACCCGTGCACCATATAAGAGGGCACATTGCCGCAAACTACCTTGCGTACCCGGAACTTGAGCCGCCGTTTCTCTGCCTTGCGATATCCGGAGGAAACACTCTGCTTGTCGACGTGCGCGGCTATACCGACATGAAGATCATTGGCTGCACGAGAGACGACGCGGCGGGCGAGTGCTTTGACAAGACTGCGCGCGTGCTTGGCCTGCCGTACCCCGGCGGCAAGCCCATAGATGATCTTTCGAAGGGCGGGGACGACAGCCGCTATGCTTTTCCAATCGCGCATGTTGACGGCAACCCTTACGACATGAGCTTTTCCGGACTTAAGACAGCGGTCATAAACCTTGTGCATAACGCGCAGCAGAAAGGCGAGGAGATCGACCGCGCCGCGCTTGCCGCTTCGTTTACCAAGGCCGTGAGCGACAGTCTTGTCCCCAGAACGATGATGGCCGCAAAGGAGCTGGGCTACAAAAAGATCGTTGTCGCCGGAGGCGTCGCGGCAAACTCAAGAATAAGAGCCGACTTTACCGCAGCTGCGGAGAAGGCCGGGTGCAGTCTTTACGTGCCGCCGCTCAGGCTCTGCGGAGACAACGGCGCGATGATCGGCGCACAGGGATATTATGAGTATCTGGCCGGTCATACGGCGGGCAGCGACCTCAACGCATACGCGACAATGGATATTTGACATAAACTACTGCCGGGAGTTTTATTATGGGTGTACATGACGGGCACAGAGAAAGACTCAGAGCACGTTTTGCGGAGCACGGGCTTGAAAGCTTTAATGAGCTCAACGCCTTGGAACTGCTGCTTTGCTATGCGATCCCTCGGCGCGATACCAACGAGCTCGCACACAGGCTGCTGGATGCCTTCGGCAGCCTCAGCGGCGTGTTTCAGGCGTCTATGCAGGAGCTTACCAGCATACCCGGAATAGGCGAGAACGCTGCGGCGCTGATACTCATGGTCCCGCAGATCGTCAAAAAGGCACACGTTTCCAAAGCAAAGGAAACCAAGATAATAAGAAACTCCACAGATGCAGGAAATTATCTTCTGCCATATTTTTTCGACGAGCCGGATGAGATCGTTATGATGCTCTGCCTTGACAATAAGCGTGCTGTCATCTGCTGCCGTGAGATGGGCAGGGGAGTGGTGAACTGCGTCGATGCGAATATACGCCGCATGGTCGAAACGGCGCTGAAAGTGAAGACGACTACGGTCATAATTGCGCACAACCATCCGAACGGAGTCGCGCTGCCGTCAAGAGAGGACGATAACTTTACCCGAACCCTGTACCGTTCGCTCGGCCTGCTTGGGATAACGCTGGAGGATCATATAATCATTGCCAACGATGAGTTCGTATCTCTCGCGGATTCCGGCGTCATGCACCTGTTCAAGTATTGATATGTCTCACGGAATAGTGTTTCCGGCTGTATAGTTTTCCTGCGTTATGTAAACAAAAAACTGTTTCTTTTTCGTAACATACTCCGGTTTGCGGTTTCGACAAAAATCGCCAGATTTTCTGCAGAAGATTGAGACATCTGATGTTGACAGGTGTTGAAAAGCCTGTTGAAAATGTTGATAACTATTTGCAGAATTTTTATCTGCCGGAGTTATGTAACTTTTTGAAACCGACGTAATCACAAACGAACGACGAGCCGAAAAGGCTGAAAATACAGCACTTTCTCCGACTGAATGCGGGCACGCAAAGCTGATGACTACGCAACGCCAAATGTCACAAATTTACGTTATTATACAAATGGTTATATCAACGACGCCGGAGCTATCGGGAGCATAGCTTCAAAATATGAAGGCCACTTTTGTTTGGGCAGGCAGCTGCTTTTTTTCCTTGACAAGTACGCGCGTTTTTGCTATTATTACTAAGCTAATTAATTGCTGGTATAGCTCAGTCGGTAGAGCAGCTGATTCGTAATCAGCAGGTCGTGTGTTCGAGTCACATTACCAGCTCCATGAAGGATCCCGGATAATTGCGAAAGCGGCGGTTATCCGGGATTTTTGTGAAGCCATGGCAAAACGGCATTTTGCTGTGAGGAGGAAATTACATGTATAAGCTGATAAAGCAGGAGGGACATGCCCGCCGCGGCGAGTTCAGGACTCCCCACGGCGCGGTGCAGACACCTGTGTTTATGAATGTCGGCACGCAGGGCGCGATAAAGGGTGCGCTGAGCGCGGCCGACCTTAAGAACATAGGCTGCCAGATCGAGCTGTCCAATACCTATCATCTGCATGTGCGTCCCGGCGACGACCTGATAAAGGACATGGGTGGGCTGCATAAGTTCATGACCTGGGACGGACCTATCCTGACAGACAGCGGCGGCTTCCAGATATTCTCGCTTGCGAAGCTGCGCAAAATAACCGAGGAGGGCGTAAAGTTCAACTCGCATGTTGACGGGCGGCACATCTTTATGGGGCCGGAGGAGAGCATGCGCATCCAGGCTAACCTCGGCTCGGATATCGCGATGGCCTTTGACGAGTGTATCAAGATCCCGTCCCCGCGCGAATATGTTCAGCGCTCCTGCGACAGGACCTATCGCTGGCTCCAGCGCTGCAAAGCGGCACTTGCGGAGTATAACTCGATGGACGATGCGGTGAACCCCGGGCAGATGCTGTTCGGGATAAATCAGGGGACAGTGTTCCATGACATCCGTATCGAGCACATGAAGAAGATCGCCGAGCTCGACCTACCCGGCTACGCGATAGGCGGACTCGCAGTGGGCGAGACACATCAGGAGATGTACGACACCATCGAGGCGGTGGAGGAGTACATGCCGAAGGACAAGCCGCGCTACCTCATGGGCGTCGGCACGCCGTCCAATATCATTGAGTCGGTCGCGCGCGGAGTTGATTTCTTCGACTGCGTCATGCCCGCACGCAATGGGCGGCACGGGCACCTGTTCACATGGGGCGGCGTTATCAATATAAAGAACGAGAAGTACGCAAGGGATGAGCAGCCGATAGATCCGCAGTGCGGCTGTCCGGTGTGCTGCCGCTATTCGAGAGCGTATGTGCGCCATCTTTTCAAGGCTGAGGAGATGCTTGCGATGCGCTTTGCCGTGACGCATAACCTCTATTTTTACAACAGCCTTATGCAGCGCATACGCGACAGTCTCGACGCCGGTGATTTCGACGGCTTCAGAAACAAATTTACGGAAATTCTTGATAAACGCATCTAAGTATCTTGAATTTTGGCGAACTAACATATATAATACAAACATACTTTTTTCGGAGGTAAACCCAAAATGAATCTTATCCTTACCGGAGCTTCCTCTACTGCAGGCGCAGGCGGCTCCACCATCCTTATGCTCGTGCTCATGTTTGCCGTTTTCTATTTCTTCTTTATCCGTCCGGAAAACAAGAAAAAGAAAAAGGTTGAGGATATGCGCAACTCCCTGAGCCTTGGCGACGAGATCACCACTATCGGCGGCATGACCGGTAAGATCGTTCAGGTAACTGAAGACACCGTCACTTTTGAGACCGGCGAGGACAGAGTCCGCATCCAGATCAAGAAGTGGGGCATTTCCACCACCGCTAAGATGGAAGCAGCCGAAGCTGAGGCACGCAGCAGCAAGGGCAAGAAAAAGTAATATAATCCGAATCATTTCAGCCTCCCGTTAATAAGATTGATTGATCTTATTAACGGGAGGTGTTTTTTTGCTATCTGCAAACAGCAGTGCCTTTGACG
>CAVFGM010000082.1:0-6255 GCA_963621955.1 Bacteroidaceae bacterium | reverse complement strand
GTCTGGTCATGGGTGACGTATATAAAGGTAGTATTGATACGTTCGCGCAGCTTGATTATCTCGGCGCGCATCTGGTTGCGCAGCTTTGCGTCGAGGTTGGAGAGCGGCTCGTCCATCAGGAAGACTGCGGGATCACGCACGATCGCGCGGCCAATGGCGACGCGCTGGCGCTGACCGCCGGACAGGGCCTTGGGCTTGCGGTCAAGGTACTGGGTGATATCGAGGATCTCCGCGGCCTCGCGGACCTTCTTGTCGATAACGTCCTTGCGCTCCTTGCGCAGCTTCAGGGAGAAGGCCATGTTCTCATAGACGGTCATGTGCGGGTACAGGGCGTAGTTCTGGAAAACCATCGCGATGTCCCTGTCCTTGGGCGCGACGTCGTTCATCAGCTTGCCGTCAATGTAAAGCTCGCCCTCAGTGATCTCCTCGAGACCTGCGACCATTCTCAGCGTCGTGGACTTGCCGCAGCCGGAGGGGCCGACCAGAACGATGAACTCCTTATCGGCGATGTCAAGGCTGAACTCCTGCACCGCGACAACGCCCTGCTCTGTAATCTGGAGCTTGGCCTTGCCTTCCTCTTCCTTGTCGTCCTTCTTCTTTTTCTTCTTGTTCTCTCCGCTTACGAACGGGTAGATTTTTTTGACGTTTCTCAGTGATACAGTTGCCATTCTTTCCGACTCTATGCGCCGGGCCTCCGCCTCAGACGCACTCGCAGGGGCATCGCCACCCGCATTACGGCAGATCTCCACGCTGCCGCACCCTGAGCCTCAGGGAAAATAAATTCCTCCTTCATTAAAGCTGTGCGCGGCATTGTGTGGAGTGCCGGGCACGCAGTCAAATAGGACTTATTGTCCACTGTAAATGATTATACAGGCCGCGCCCTGATATTACAACTCAAAAATCGCCCCCGGAAATTGTGCACTTTGCCGGGAAATGCCGCCGTGCCGCGCGCATATACATAGGAGGAAAACTCTACGGGTGGTGAAGAGATGAGAATTTTACGCATGGGCAGCATCGGCCCCGCGGTCGAGCTGCTCCAGCTCGCGCTGAACCGCGCGGGCTTCGGAGAGTTACAGAAGGACGGCATATTTTCGAGCGCGACGGACAGCGCCCTGCGGCGCTTTCAGGCCGCGCACGGCCTGACGCCCGACGGCGTCGCCGGGCGGGACACGCACAGGGCGCTGCTGCCGTGGTACACCGGCTATATAATGCACCGCGTGAAGAGCGGCGACACGCTCTGGACTATCGCGCAGATGCACGGCAGCAGCGTCGAGGCTATAGAGACCGCAAATCCTGGCATAGTCCCGGAGCGGCTGAGCGCAGGGGAGTATGTGACCGTGCCGCTGCCGTTTCCGGTCGTGCCGATAGATATAAGCTGGTCGTCGGCGCTCGTGAGCTACTGCGTGCGCGGGCTCGCCGCGCGCTATCCGTTCATCTCCGCCGGGGACATCGGCAAGAGCGTGATGGGCCGCCCTCTCTGGCGCCTGAGCCTCGGCACGGGGGAGAACCGCGTGCTGTATAATGCCTCGCACCACGCCAACGAATGGATATGCACGCCCGTGCTTATGAAGTTTGCCGAGGAGCTGGCTGAAGCCTATGTCACCGGCGGTACCCTGTTTGACCAGCGCGCGGCGGATATCCTCGCTTATGCGGATATCCACCTCATCCCCGCCGTGAACCCGGACGGCATGGATCTTGTGACCGGCGAACTGCAGAGCGGCGAGTTTTATCATCAGGCGCAGAACATCGCCGCGGACTATCCGCGCTTTCAGTTTCCCTCGGGCTGGAAGGCGAACATACGCGGCGTCGACCTCAACCTGCAGTACCCCGCCGGCTGGGAGCAGGCGCGGGAGAACAAGTACGCCCTCGGCATCCGCTCGCCTGCCCCGGCAGACTATGTCGGCAGCGCGCCGCTCACAGCGCCCGAGAGCCGCGCAATGTACGATTATACTCTTGCCCTCGCCCCGGCGCTGACGCTCGCGCTGCACACGCAGGGCGAGGTGATCTACTGGCGCTATCTCGATTATGAGCCGCCGCAGTCGCGCCGCATCGGGGAGATATTCTCCGAGGCCTCGGGCTATACGCTTGAGGAGACGCCCTTTGCCTCCGGCTTTGCCGGGTACAAGGACTGGTTCATCGAGAGCTTTGACCGCCCCGGCTACACGATCGAGGCCGGGCTCGGTACAAATCCCCTGCCAACGTATCAGTTCCCGGATATCTATGAGCGCTGCCTCGGCATCCTCGTCTACGGCGCGCTTGTCACCTGATAATAAAATTCCCCGGCCGGTGCCATACACTGCACCGACCGGGGAGTTGATTTTATGGATTTCAGGCGGTCTCCGCGCTCTTATCCTCGAGCGCCCGCATCGCTTTTTTGAACTCGACGGAGAACATCACCGCCGTGAAGCAGACCGCTATGATGTCCGCCACAGGCTCCGCCGTGTATACGCCGGTCGTCTTATCCGCGATGAGCTGCGGCATGATGTATATCAGCGGCAGCAGCAGTACGAATTTGCGCATCACCGCCACGATTATCGAGCAGCCCGCGAAGCCTATCGAGACGAAGGTCATCTGGCAGGCTATCTGTATCCCGAACATGAACAGGGCGGCGCAGTATATGCGCAGTGCCTTTTTTGTGAACAGGATAAGCGCAGCGTCCGAGGAGAACATCCCCGCAAAGAGCCCGGGGAAGAGCATTACGAGCGCCCACAGCGTGACCGAGAAGCACAGGCTGACCCGGAGCAGCAGCCGGAACGTACTCCTCACGCGCTCGGCGGAGCGTGCGCCGTAGTTGTAGCTGAGTATCGGCTGCGCACCCTGGGCAATGCCCTGAAGCGGCAGCATCACCAGCTGCATCACGCTTGTGAGTATCGTCATCGCGCCGACCGCGATATCTCCGCCGTACTTGAGCAGGGAGGAGTTGAAGCACACGGAAATGACGCTCTCGCTCGCCATCATCACAAAGCTTGCCGCGCCGAGCGCAATGCAGGGGAGTATGAGCTTTGCGCCGGGGAAGAAGTTCTCCGCACGCAGCGTGAGCGCCGTCTTTTTCCCGCGCAGGAAGGAGAGCACCCACACGCAGGACAGGCACTGGGATATCACTGTCGCCAGCGCCGCGCCGCGCACGCCCATCCCGAGGACGAAGATGAACACCGGGTCGAGCACGATATTCGTCACCGCGCCGATGAGCACCGTGTACATGCCGATGTTCGCAAAACCCTGCGCCGTGATGAACGCATTCATGCCGAGCGTCAGCTGCACGAACACCGTGCCCAGCGCGTATATCTTCAGGTAGTCCGCGGCGTAGCCTATGGTGTTCTCGCTCGCGCCGAAGGCCAGCAGCAGGCCGCGCCCCCATATCAGCAGCGCCGCTGTCAGCAGCACTGAGATGCAGAGCTGCAGGGTGAAGCAGCCGCCGAGAGTCTTCTCGGCGCTGTCATGGTCGCCGCGCCCCATGAATATCGACGCGCGCGGCGCGCCGCCAGTCGCGGAGAAGGACGAGAACGCCGATACCACGAGGATGATCGGCATGCATACGCCGACGCCCGTCAGCGCAAGGCTGCCGTCGCCGGGCATATGCCCTATGTATATGCGGTCTACGATGTTGTAGAGCATGTTTACCAGCTGCGCGATGACTGTCGGCACTGCGAGTTTCAGAAGCAGCTTGCCGACAGGCTCCGTTCCGAGAAATGTTTTGTCCTGATCCATGAGACACACCCTGTTCTTCAATTTGATAATAACCATATTATTATGGCCTTGCCGCACCTGCTTTTCAAGTCACGAATTATTAATTTTCGCGCGCAGACGGTTGACCTCGCCGCGGCGATGATGTAAAGTGAAAGCATCAGAATATATGGGAGATACGAAACATGCTCTGGAAAATTTGCCTTAAAAGATTCCGCTGGTTCATATACTGCCTCATCCTCGCCGTCCTGTTCGCTTTGCCCGCCGCGCTTGGCGACGGGGAATCCGGCGGCGCATTCGGCGCGATAGCGTTCTTTATCTTCGTGCCCGCAGCCTTTGTTGCCTTTGTGTGGGCGGCCTATGCCGCCGTGCGCGATATCATCAATGTACGTAAAGGCGGCGCACTGCCCGAGGATAAGCCCTCGGTGGTTTCCACGGCTGCCGATAAGCTGCGCGATGAAGCCGCTGCAGTCAATGAGCTTGACTCCCACGGCCGTGCGAAGTATTTCATCCTCCGCATTCTCGGCGTGCTGCTTATCGTCGGCGGTATCGCGCTTATTATCAAGGATACCGTTGTTATCGGCACCATTGTCCTTATCGCCGGCGGCGCGCTCTGGATCGCAGCCTCGCCCAAGAGCTTCAACGAGACGACCGACGGTATGAAGATGGTCACCTGTCCGAAGGAGATGACCATTGAGGAGCTTTACCGCGGCATCCGCGGCATGAGCACCGCGCTCGGCTCGCCGTATATCGGCAGGGTCAAAACCATTCCGGGCGACACTATCCTCTTCGGACCCGATACCGATGGCTGGTTTGCCTATGTGTACAAGGCTCTCGACGGCAGGAGCTTCTATGCCGCGCTGAGCGATTTCACCGCGACTATCGAGACGCCCGCCCGGAACCCCGCACCGGCGGGGGACGGCGAAACGGAGACGGATTACGACGGCGTCCTTGAGGAGATATACACCGCCGTGAAGCACTGCGCCGACCATGCGCGCACCGAGGCTTGACTTGCGCCGCAGCTTCATGTAGAATACATAGGATGTTGAGGCACGCCTTTGGCGTGTCCTTTATAAAAGAGGAAATACTATGACAGACGAGAACATAAATGCTCTTCCCGAGGAGCACGATGCCGGGGAGCTGTATTACCACGACCATGGCGACGGTCACATCCACGCGCATACCCATGAGCATGAGCACGGCCACGGACATACCCACACGCAGACAAAGGCCGTCGTGAACCGCCTTGCCCGCGCCATCGGGCACCTTGAGTCCGTGAAGCGCATGGTCGAGGAGGGGCGGGACTGCACCGATGTGCTCATCCAGCTTGCGGCCGTGCGCTCTGCGCTCAATAATACCGCCAAGATAATCCTGAAGGATCATATCGAGCACTGCATCAGCGACGCTGACCACGGCGACGGCGACAGCCTCCAGCACCTCAATGACGCTATCGATAAGTTCATATAAGAAACAGAATGTCAAAAAAGGGCTGTGAAGAGTTTTTCTTCACAGCCCTTTTGGCTTGATCAGATGTTTGAGCCCGCGTTATAGCCCTCGCGTCTGGCGTTGAATATTTTTCTGACCTGCGCGCAGTCGCCGATCTTCCAGAAGTCGTAAGCGAGAGTGCGGAACTGCTCCGCCTCATCGTCCATCGGGAGATAACCTCCTGCCCAGATGACCGAATCCGCTTTCAGCTCCAATTCGCTGCCGTCCGGAGTGCGGATCACAGCTCCGGTTCCTGTAACAGCCACGCAGTCCGCTTCGTTCAGGATCGTTACAGGAACCTTTTCCAGCTCCATCAAAAGCCCCTCGCGGTAGAGATAGGCCGCGTCACGGCAGACCTCTTTTTTGCGGCTTATAAGCTGTACGCTCCGTCCCATCATCCCGAGCTGCAGGGCGATCTCGCAGCCCACGAGCCCGCCGCCTATGACCGCGACAGTCTGTCCGATGGAATCGATATCCCGCAGCGCGTCGGCCGCCATGATTGCCATCTCGCTGCCCGGAATATCGGGGCGTTTGGCCTTTGCGCCGAGCGCGGCTACTATCACGTCGGGCTGCAGCTCCTCGGCAAGCTCCGGTGTTGCCTCGGTGCCGAGCCGAAGCTCCGCTCCGCTGCGCTCCAGCCGCCGTATCATCACCTGCATCAGCTGGTCGACCTTCTGCTTGAAAGGCACGTACTTTGCATAGCGCATCGCTCCGCCGAGTTCCTGTGCTCTTTCGCACAGCACGACACTGTGGCCGCGCTCGGCAAGCTCCGCCGCCGCTTCCATACCGGCGGGGCCGCCGCCTATTACAAGAACACGTTTCGGCTCGTCGGTCTTCTTGACCTGACTTGCCGGAATTTCTTTATATGCCGTGGGGTTTGCCGGGCAGCGGCGTATACGCGAGCAGTGGCGCACATAGGGCACAAAGGACTCGCTTATGCAGGCCATGCAGCGCAGGCAGGGGTATACCAGGTCATCCCTCCCGGCCTTGAGCTTGTTCGGCAGCTCCGGGTCTGCAAGCAGCGGCCGCGCCAGCGCGACGATATCTGCCCTGCCCTCGGCAATGATGCTCTCCATCAGCTCAGGG
>CAVFGM010000081.1:0-3189 GCA_963621955.1 Bacteroidaceae bacterium | reverse complement strand
CGTCAGAGCCGCGCCCCGGCTCGCCCGCAGGCGAGGAGTCCCGTACTCGTCGCAAGCTTCGTATCTCTTGCGACGACTTTTTATGCTTTGCGTCAAAAGTCGCTTCGCCTGCGGCAGATCAGGCCGATTATAATAAACAGCAGCCCGCACATCAGCAGGACAGGGACCGGCCACCAGACCTGCCCTGTCTGGGGCAGGCTCGGCTTTGCCAGATCCGTCGGCCCGGGAGGTGTCGGCAAGGGAGTTACGCGCGTGTTCGTTACTACGAAAGTGATCCCATCCCGCTCGACACTGACTGTGTAGCCCCTGCATTCTTCCTCGACCACAGTCCAGGTATAGCTGTCATCCAGATCAGACCATGTATAGCGCCAATTGTTTTCGGCGTTCAGGGGCACTGTATCATATACCTCCCCATCCCGGAGAAGCTGAACGACCACTTCCGACGGCCGGTCGCTGCCGGCTTCATCATCCCAGACCTTCAGCACCTTGCGTGTGACGGCGGACGGCGTATCAGGAACTTCGGAGGACTCATGCTTGGGGTCCACGATCACTTCATAGAGCCAGTCGCCCGTTTGGGTATCCTGCGTCGGCAGCATTACCATGAACGGCATGGGATCATAACGGAGGCCGTCCTGGATATGGCGCTGGCCAAGCACCAGATACAGCCCCGGAGTCAGTCTGCCGCCCGTCGGGAAGTACAGATAGCCTTCAGCATTGGTCTTTCCGCTGTCCGTCGGAGCGATATCGTCGCGCAGCACATAGCCCTCGAGCGTAGAAGCAAGGGCTTTCCATGCCTCGTCATTCTTCCCTCGGATGTCCACATTGAACTGCTTGAAAGCGTCTGTCGTCGTCAGTTCCCCGCTCTCATCCGCCGCGGCGACAAGATAGATGCTGAACCCGGCGCCGGCAAGCGGAGTATTCCCGTCCTGATAGGAGACGGTCAGCCGCACATCCCGGTCCAGATCGATTATCCCGGCAGCATAGGCCGCAGTGGACAGCAGCTGCATTGCCAGCAGCACGGAAATGATTCGCCTATATATTTTCATCTTTGTTGCCTCCGTGAGAAGGATATTGACGCTTCGGCAGAAGCAGAAGCACCAGAAGTACAAGCAGGATCGGCGCGGCTGCGATTGGCGCCACGATCAGCGGGTCGATCTGCAGAGCGTCAGAGGTCACCCGGATCGCAGCGGAGCTCTGAATGTTTTCGATCCGATGTCCGCGGACAAGCAGGCGGTGCGTATTGATGCCGTATGGCGTGCAGGTGACGAGAGTGCAGAGATCCTCGCCCTCGACGATCTGGAGCTCGGACACCTGGGACGGCTCCACGATGCTGATTTTATCCACCTCATAGGTGAGAACTTCATCCAGCACGCGCAGCATGAAAACATCTCCCTCGCGGAGCTTATCCAGATCGGTAAAAAGCTTCGCGCTGGGCAGGCCTCTGTGTCCGGATATCACGCAGTGACTGCTCTCGCCGCCGACAGGAAGGCTCGACCATTCCAGATGCCCCGCCGCGACCTGCAGGACAGCTTCTTCCGTGCCGTGATAAACGGGAAGACTCACGCCCAGTTCCGGGATCTCGACATAACCCATGATGCCGGTGCCGGACACATCCAGCAGCTTTTCATATTCTTCCTTCTGGGCGTCCGACAGGGCAAAGTTTGTGCTCCGCCCGACCAGCTCTCTGTTATACTCCCAGGCTGCCGACCATATCTCTTCATATTGATCTTCGTTCAGATTTGCCACATTTTCCGCGTAAGTGCTGATAGCACGGCTGGAGTGAAATGAGTTCCAGTAATTACTGACGGTAGGGTACAGCAGCAAGGACAAGCCCGCGATCAGCATCAGGATCAGGATGACGGTTGTTATATTGTTTGCTTTTCGTTTCATTGCGGGATTCTCCTTGCCGCTGCATGCCGGGGAAGGCTTGACCTTCCCCGGTATACAAAGCGGATGGTAAAAATATCTGACTCAGCTGCGTCAGATCAAGCCTTATCGCTCATGCGCTTCTTGGTTACGAGCAGCACAACAGCTGCCGCGACGAGGACAGAGCCGATGACATAGAAGACAGTAGTACCGATGCCGCCGGTGGAGGGAAGCTCAGTGCCGGAATTGTTATTGACCTCGGATACTACGGTGCTGTATGTAGGAGAATCGGCGCCTTCAGCCTTTACCGCACCGGTGATCACGACTTCGACATCCTCTTTCAGTGCGTTGTAGCCCGCAGGAGCCTTGATCTCGCGGAGGTAATAGGTATCGGAATCCAAACCGTCAACATGAATCTTACCATCCTTGCCAGTGGTCAGGACGGTGTTGGCAGGCCAAGCAACAGTACCGTCTTCACCCGCGGCAGGAACATCGACCCAGCCGGTGAGCTTGCCATCGGCAACGGCAGCAGCCTTCGTCTTGTCCTTGTTCAGGAGCACGAACTGAGCATTTTCCAGAACTTTGCTCTTATCACCATTGCCGTACTTAAGGATGTCCAGATCCCAGGTGTAGGTAGTGGTCGTGCTGGGGACAGTGGTAGTCGTGCCGTCCTCGCCGTAGCTCAGCCAGCTCTCATTGGGGTTGCCGGGAAGGCCGACAACAGCGTTCTCGTTCACTACGGCATAATAGACGACGTAAAGAGTAGTATCTTCGGTCACCAGATCAAGATACGCAGCGAAGTCAACTTCAAACGTGCAGCTGTCAGCAAGATTTTTAGCAGTCACATTATAATTGCCGTCAGGCAATGCATTTTTAAGATCGGCATCCTCGTAAACCGTGAGCCCGATTTTTCCTTCTTCTCCCTCAAGCAGGGTCAGCCCGGCGCTCATCTCATCATGGAAGACGACCTTTTCCGAACCGGCATGCAGGGTAACAGCGCTTACGAATTTCACCATCTGGCCGATATCGGCATCGTTCTCGCTGCCAAGGGCACCGGTAGAATCTTCCTCGACCTGCTTCACGTTAGTGGGCTCCTGGTTCTTTTCCTTAATGGTCACAGTGGGATTTGTCGTATCCAGAGAGCAGAGAGAACCGAGAGAGCTGTCAACAAGGTAATAGCCGAGATTCAGGCCGGTGAATTCGACCGTCGCACTGTCAGCCTTTTTGCTGCCCTGATTGTCAATGCTGTTTGTCTTTGCATACGCCTGAGCCAGCGCGGCAAACTCAGCGGCCTCAGCGCCTTCCTTCCAGGTCACATAGCCC
>CAVFGM010000080.1:0-14578 GCA_963621955.1 Bacteroidaceae bacterium | reverse complement strand
CAACCGCAGCATCTCCCTGATTCACGCTGCCGCCGACAAACGTGATGTCCGCCTGAATGACGACCGCGCCGGTAATGCCAAAATCACCGAGAACTATTGTGCCGCCGGTTTTAAAGATAATAGCGGTCTCCGTCACATCGCTGAGCAGCGTGACGGTATCTCCGGCCTGCATCGCGGCCAGCGCTTCCGCAAGGGTCGCGTACTTATTCTCACCGATCTGTGCGGCATATGTTTTTTCAGCACCGCAGACCGTGCAGACGCCCGCTTCAAAGCTGTGTCCGGCTTCCTCGCTGCACTCGGTGCATATATGCGTGCCATCACCGGTATCCTGCCACACATGCGCGCAGGACTCGCTACCCTCGGCGTTAGCCTCACCCTCAGCTGCGAACGCCGCGAGCGGCATCAGACTGAACGCCATGCACACGATCATCAGGCATGCCAGAAGCTTTCTGAGTTTTATCATAGCTTGTCTCCTCTTCCCGCCGCCGGTATCACAACTGCGGCGATGATGATATTGACGTATTCAATATATAGATGCCGTCCGTGTTTCAGGACTGCATATACAGTGTTATGATACCATATTGACGATTTATTTTCAAGCACATTATAATTTCTAATTATTAGACAATCTTAAGAAAACGCAGCTTTTTTATGACAATAAGTTACAGAGATACTGTATTTGCAGCATCTCTGTAACTTATTTTATGTAATCCGTATTATTTTTGCGCTCACCGGCTCAGCCGTGACCTCGACGGTGCCGCAGCCGGCCGCGGAGCAGTCCGCCCGGCAGCGCACTTCTGCCGCGCCGCGGTTGATGACCGCAAGGTACGCGCCGTTTTCCGCTGCATCGCCGAAAGCGTCGCGCCCGTCGGATATCCAGCGCAGGATAAGCAGCACGTCCCCCGTCGCCGCCATGAACTGCGCGTGTCCCGTGGAGAGTGCGTCAGCGGAATTGCGCATATCCGCAAGCTGCGCATACCAGTCGTGCAGCTCCTGCTCGCCCTCCTTGAACGGCAGGCGGTTGAACGGGTCGCACACGCCGCACATGCCCTGCTCGTCGCCGTAGTAGATACTCGGCACGCCGGGGATCGCAAACTGTATCGCCGCGCACAGCCGCTCCTGCTGCAACGCGCGGGAAAGCGCTTCATCGCTGAACTCATACCTCAGCTGATCCTCGCGCGAGAGCTCGCGCAGGTTTCTGTCCGCCGCAAGCGCCGTGCGCAGACGGTCGACATCGTGCGAGCCCAGCAGGTTCATAAGCGAATAGTACAGCGGCTTCGGGTAATTCATCTGCTGCGAAATGAGAAAATCGCGCAGCCCGTAAGCGTCCGACCAGCCGTGCATGAAGCTCAGCACCGCCGAGCGCAGCGGGTAGTTCATCACCGAGTCAAGCGAATAGCCCAGCGCGTAATTGCGGCGCGAGCCGTAGCTCTCCTTTGTCACTGCGTCCTCCCAGACCTCGCCGATGATCGGCGCGTCGGGCTTCACGCTCTTTGCAGCATCGCGGATGAGCGCGAGTATTGCGTCGGGCAGCTCGTCCGCCACGTCGAGCCGCCAGCCTGCCGCGCCGTGGCGCAGCCAATGCTTGACGATGCTCCTGTCTCCCGTGACGATGTCGTCCTGCCACTTGGGGTTCTGCTCGTTTACCTCGGGCAGATCCTTGAAGCCCCACCAGCAGCGGTAATCATCCGGGAAGTGGCGGAAATCATACCATGAATAGAACTCCGAGCTCTCGCCCTGACAAGCTCCATCGGTGCCGTAGTTACCGCAGCGGTTGAAGTACCGGCTGTCCGCGCCGGTGTGGGAATACACGCCGTCGAGGATGAACCGTATCCCCTGCTTCTCTCCCGCCGCGCACAGGTGCTCGAAGTCCTCCATCGTCCCGAGTATCGGGTCGGGGCGCGAATAGTCCGAGGTATCATAGCGGTGGTTCGAACGCGCCTCGACTATTGGGTTGAGGTACACCACTCCTATGCCAAGCTCCTTGAGGTACGGCAGCTTCTGCTCGATGCCTTTCAGCGTTCCGCCGTAGAAATCATCAGGGCTGTAGGACTTTTCCCAGCTGCGCGGCTGCCAGCGCACAGGCTCGTCAAGGCTTGCGTGCAGCTCGGGCGTCTGGCCGAGACGCTTGTGGTACTCTATGCCTGCCTCCGCCGTGCCGTCGTTTGAGAAAGCAAAGCGATCCGGGAATATCTGGTACATTACCCTTTTTCTGAACCACGCCGGTGTTTCAAAGCCCTTTTTGTACACCGTCAGCCGGAAGCCCGACTCGCGGCTCGAGCATATCCTGCCGGTATAGCCTGTCGCATCCGGGCAGAGCCACTGCGCGCTGTGGTCAGTTTCGATATAAAACGCATACCAGAGCGCCTGCGGCTCCTCGGGCAGCGTTAGGTTTACATAATATATATCCCCGTCGTTTTCCATAGAGCAGCTGTGCTCCATATTGTCGCCCCAGAGCTCAAGGTGCGCGCTCTTCACCGTGCCGCCGAGCCGTCTGAACGCAAGGCGCAGGGTGCTGCCGCCCTCGAGAGCGCCGCCGGGGCTTCTGAACTCCGCCCTGCGGCTGTCGTATGATATCGCCGGTACGCTCCCGGCGGTCTGGCGCAGCACGCTCACGACGTGCGCCGTGCGCGGCTGGTACTGATACAGCTCCTGCGGCTGCACGGACGCTGCGCGCAGGTCAAGGCAGCAGGTGGCCGTCACGCGGTAGGCCTCTATGAGCGGGAAGCCGCAGTCGTCCATCAGCAGGCGCATGAGCTCGGGCGCTGCGATGGGGTTAGACTCCCCGTGCAGGAACTCCGCGAGCCTGTCGCGCTTGAGTCCCGCTCTCAGGCACTCGCGTACAGCGTCGTACACCGTTGCCGCCGCCTGGAAGTATTCCCGCATAAGCTCCGGGCAGTCAGGCGAGAGGAGCTGTCTGCACAGCTCCTCATCCCCGCCCGCAGGGAGCCATCCTCCCTCGCCCGGCACCGCCTCAACGCAGCGGCGGTTTTCGTATATTATTGATAGTATATAGTTTTCCGACCACTGCTCTCTGTAGCAGCCTCCGAACCAGACATTTACCTTTCTCTCGCTTACAGCATCCATATATAATGCTTCGCGTACTCCATCGCCGAGCGCTCAAAGCCGAAGTCGGCCTGCATCGCGCGGGTGATAAGTCCGCCCATTATCTCCTCGTTTTTATAGCAGTCCATCGCAAGGCGCATCGTGTCGCGCATCTCCCATGCGTCGAAGTTTGCAAAGGAGAAGCCATTGCCCTCGCCGGTGAAGCGGTTGTAGGGCGTGACCGTGTCGCGCAGGCCGCCCGTCTCGCGCACTATCGGCACCGAGCCGTAGCGCATCGCGATCATCTGGCTCAGGCCGCAGGGCTCGAAGCGCGACGGCATCAGGAAGAAGTCGCTGCCCGCGTACACGAGGTGTGACAGCTCCTCGCTGTAGCCGATATAGGCGCAGAGCCTGCCCTTGTAGCGTCCCTCTGCCGAGCGCATGAAGTTTTCAAAGCGCTCGTCTCCGGAGCCGAGCAGCATGAACTGCATATCCTCGCGGCACATTATATCGTCCAGCACGCAGGCGACAAGGTCGAAGCCTTTCTGCTCGGTCATGCGCGTGACCATCGCAAACAGCGGCACATCCGCCCTCTGCTCAAGACCCATGCGCGCCTGAAGCTCCGCCTTGCACACGGCCTTGCCTTTCAAGTGGCCGCGGTCATAGCGCGCAGGCAGAAGCGCGTCGCCGTGCGGGTTAAAGACCTTTTTATCGATGCCGTTTATGATGCCCGTGAGCTGCGCCGAACGCGCGTTGAGTATGCCCTCAAGTCCCTCGGCGTAGTATGGCGTTTTTATCTCGGAGGCGTAGCTGGGGCTGACGGTGTTTATCCTGTCGGCAAAGACGCAGCCGGCCTTGAGATAGTCCGCGCAGCCGTTGAGCTCCATAAACTCCGGCGTATAGTAGCGGCTGTCGACATCGAGCATGTCCTGCACGAAGTCAAAGCCGAACTTGCCCTGGAACGCGATGTTATGTATCGTCAGCAGGTACTTTATCTGCTCCTGCTTTGCGCCGCGGTACTGCGTGCGCGCGAGCATCGGGATCATCGCCGTGTGCCAGTCGTTGCAGTGGACGACGTCGACATCGAAGCCGAGGTTCGGTATCGCATCGAGCACCGCGCGGCAGAAGAACGAGTACTGCTCGCCCTCAGGGTTGCCGCCGCGGTATATCTTATCGCCGAAATACTGCTCGTTGTCGACGAGGTATATCGTCACGCCGTCGAGCACGAGCTTTTCTATCCCGACGTATTCCTGCCTCCAGCCGAGCTTTGCGTAGAAATAGAACATGTGCTCGACCTGCCCGGCGTATTTATCCTTTATGCAGCGGTGGTAAGGGGTGATGACTCTCGCGTCGATGCCGAGCTTTGCAAGCGACTTCGGGAGCGTGCCCACGACGTCCGCCAGCCCGCCGGTCTTGGAGAGCGGCGCGCATTCGGCTGAGACGAGCAGAACGTTCGGCAGAGTATCACGCCCGTGTTCACGGAGCAGATCACGAAATTCCTTTTTCATTCTTCTTCCTCCTTGGTTTGAAGCTGAACATTACCGACGCCATCGGCGGCAGCGTCAGCTTTGCTGAATACTGCATATCCAAAAACGGTTCTTTCTCTGTCTTTATCGCGTTGGGATTCCCGACGCCGCTCCCGCCGAAGCGTTCGTCGTCGCTGTTGAGCACTTCGTGCAGCGTACCGGCCGTCGGCAGTGCGATCACAAAATCGTCATACCGCACCGGCGTGAAGTTGCACACGCACACAAGATAGCTCCCGTCATTCTCGGATGAGCGCAGGAACGCGACCGAGCTTCTGTCCCGGTCGTCCACATTGAGCCAGCGGAAGCCGTCCCATGACTTGTCCACGCGGTACATCGCCGGGGTCGCGGCGTAGAGCTTGTTAAGCTCGCGGTAATAATCGCGCAGCTGCTCATGCCGCGGATAGGCCAGCAGCAGCCAGTCAAGCTCCTGCTGCCAGTTCCATTCGATGAACTGCCCAAACTCGCTGCCCATAAAGCACAGCTTCTTTCCGGGGTGGGCAAACTGGAAGCCGTAGAGCGCGCGCAGGGATGCAAACTTCTGGTCATAGTCCCCGTACATCTTGTCGAGCATCGAGCGCTTGCCGTGGACTACCTCATCGTGCGAGTACGCCAGCACATAGTTTTCCGAGAAAGCGTACATCATCGAGAAAGTCAGCTTGTTATGGTTGTGGCTGCGGAAGTAGGGGTCGAGCTGCATATAATCGAGCGTGTCGTGCATGAAGCCCATGTCCCACTTGAAGCAGAAGCCGAGTCCGCCCGCATCGGGTGGCGCGGTGATGAGCGGAAAGGCCGTCGACTCCTCCGCGACGGTTATTGCCCCCGGGTACTCCGTGAGCACCGTGGAGTTCAGCTTGCGCAGGAACTCCACCGCGTCGAGGTTTATGTTGCCGCCGTCCTTGTTCGGGGTGAACTCCCCGTCGCGCCGGCCATAGTTGAGGTAGAGCATTGAGCTCACCGCGTCGACGCGGATGCCGTCGATGTGGTACTCCTCAAAGAACAGGCACGCCGAGGACACAAGGAAGCTCTGCACCTGATCGGATGCGTAGTCAAAGATCATCGTGCCCCACTCGGGGTGCTCGGCCATGCGCGCCTCCTTGCACTCAAAAAGGGGCGTGCCGTCAAAGCGGCGCAGGCCGTGCTCGTCCTTCGGGAAGTGCGCCGGGACCCAGTCCATTATCACCGCAAGCCCCGCCTCATGCAGCCGGTCGACGAAGTATTTGAAATCGTCGGGATCGCCGTAGCGCGAGGTCGGCGCGTAGTAGCCCGTGACCTGATAGCCCCATGATGCGTCAAAGGGGTATTCCGTCACCGGCATTATCTCAATGTGCGTGTAGCCCATGCCGGTGCAGTAGTCTGCCAGCGCGTCGGCAAGCTCTCTGTACAGCGGCCGCTCGCCCGGCATATTCTTCCATGAACCGAGGTGCAGCTCATAGATGCTCATCGGCTGGGTCATAAAATCCCGCTTTGTGCGGCGCTGCATATATTCCCCGTCGCCCCAGCGGAAGTCCCCGCCGTTCCAGACGATCGACGCCGTCTCGCTCCCGGTCTGCGAATAGGCCGCAAAGGGATCGGACTTCAATATCTGCCGCCCGTCCGCACCGGTGACGCAGTATTTATACAGCGCGCCGTTCTCGATGCCCTCAATAAAGCATACCCACACTCCGCCCTCGAGCTTCTCCATCGGCGTCGCGTCTCTGTCCCAGCCGTTGAAGCTGCCGACGAGCGAGACGCTCTGCGCATTCGGCGCCCAGACGATGAAGCGGTGCGCCTTCAGCTCCGGTATATAGCGGCAGCCGAAGCAGAGCCATGCCTTTTTGGCGTTTCCGGTGTTGAACAGGTATATATCCTCCTGCGGGATGTGGCGCAGATACGCTGATTCCATATATCTTTTCCTCTCCTGTATATCTGTATCGGGTCAGCTGCAATAATTCTCTGTTTATATTATACATTCAAGCTTTCACATTTGCAATGCCGCATTTTGCCGAACTGTCCGTATGCCTCCCATTCTCCCCGCCATTCTTAAACTATATGCAGTCCGCGGCCATTATAGAACCGGGTCCGTTAAAAAGAGCCGCACTTAAACAGTGCAGCTCTTGATGATTTTATTCTTCTCTTGCCCAATCGAATGAGCGGCCCACGGCTTTGTTCCAGCCCGCGATCTTCTTGTCGCGCTCGTCGGGGGTTATCTCCGGGCCGAACACCTTGTCTATCGCCCAGTTGTTGATAACGTCCGCCTTGCTCTTCCAGTAGCCGACGGCAAGCCCCGCGAGGTATGCCGCACCCATCGCCGTCGTCTCCACGCAGACCGGGCGGTTTACCGGAGCCTGAATGATGTCCGCCTGCATCTGCATCAGCAGGTCATTGGCCGAGGCCCCGCCGTCCACCTTGAGCGCACCGAGCTTTATCCCGGAGTCGGCCTCCATCGCCTTGAGCACGTCATAGGTCTGATACGCCAGCGATTCAAGCGTCGCGCGGATAATGTGGTACTTGTTCACGCCGCGCGTGAGTCCCACTATCGCGCCGCGGGCGTAAGCGTCCCAGTGCGGCGCGCCGAGCCCCGTGAACGCCGGGACGACGTAGCAGCCGTTGGTGTCGGGTACCTTTCGCGCGAAGTATTCCGAGTCCGCCGCGGAGTCGACTATCCTCAGCTCATCGCGCAGCCACTGTATCGCGGAGCCCGCGACGAATATCGAGCCCTCCAGCGCGTACTCGACCTTTCCGTCAAGCCCCCAGGCTATGGTCGTCACAAGTCCGTTCTTTGAAAACACCGGCTTGTCTCCCGTGTTCATCAGCATGAAGCAGCCCGTGCCGTAGGTGTTCTTCGCTTCGCCCGCGGTGAAGCAGGTCTGCCCGAAGAGCGCCGCCTGCTGGTCGCCCGCAGCGCCGCCGATGGGGATGACTCCGCCGAAAAGGTCTGGCGTCGTCTCGCCGTAGACGCAGCTTGAGGGCTTCACCTCCGGCAGCATGCACCGGGGTATGCCGAGCTCCGCCATGATCTCCTCGTCCCATTCGAGCTTCACGATGTTATAAAGCATCGTGCGTGAGGCGTTGGAGTAGTCCGTCACGTGTACCTTGCCGCCCGTGAGCTTCCAGATAAGCCAGGTCTCCACCGTGCCGAACAGCAGCTCCCCACACTCCGCTTTCTCACGCGCACCGGGTACGTTTTCCAGCACCCAGCGTATCTTTGTTCCCGAGAAATACGGGTCTATGACAAGGCCGGTCTTTGCGCGGTAGATATCCGTCAGCCCCTTGGCTCTGAGACTGTCGCAGTATTCCGCCGTGCGCCTGTCCTGCCAGACTATCGCGTTGTGTATCGGCTCGCCCGTCGCCTTGTCCCAGACGATGGTCGTCTCGCGCTGGTTCGTTATGCCTATCGCCGCGATATCCTCGGCAGTTGCGCCGATCTTCGCCAGCGCCTCGGCAGCGACCGTGTACTGCGTCAGCCATATCTCGTTTGCGTCATGCTCCACCCAGCCCGGCTGCGGGAAAAACTGCGTGAATTCTTTCTGCGATACGCTGCATATCTCGCCGTGCTCGTTGAAAAGGATGCAGCGGTTCGAGGTCGTGCCCGCGTCCAGCGCCATTATGTATTTTGCCATACAGTGTTCTCCTGACTTTTTTATTTATTCCGTATATGACCGCTCCGGTCTTTTTAATTATAATATCACAAATCCCCCGTCATGGCAATCAAGCGATTTATCAAATCTGCCCAGTCTTGATACCGGCGGCGCATCGTGATAGAATAACTCAAACCATCTTTCGGAGGTTCGGTATGGAAAGCATTTCAAAAGTATTGGCTATGTCCTTCGGCGGCTACAGTCTTGAGCATATCCTCTCCGCAGTCATTACGCTGCTCGTGTGTCTGCTCGCGGTGCGCCTTATCATGCGCGCGGTCGAAAAGCTCATGGGGCGCATAAAGCAGCCGAACGAGCGTCTGAGCAGGATAACCGTGAACTTCATAAAGGCGCTGCTGTACCTGCTCACCGTTATCATCACCGCCGGTGCTTTAGGGCTGAACACCTCGTCCATCACAGCCATCGCCTCGGTGCTCACCTTGGGTCTGACCCTCGCCACGCAGGATATAATGAGCAATGTCGCCGGCGGGCTCATCATTCTCTCGACTCATCCCTTTTCCATCGGCGATGTTATTGAGTCTGACGGCACTGTCGGCACCGTCCGGGACATCTCCCTCAACCATACGCGCATCGAGACCGCCGACGGGCAGATCATCCTCCTGCCGAACCGCAGTCTCTCCGGCTCCAAGATCATCAATTATACCACGCTTGGCCGCCGCCGTATCGTCCTGACTATCGGCGCATCCTATGATGCCCCCACCGAGGCCGTAAAAAAAGCGTGTCTGGATGCTGTGTCCTCCACCGTCGGCATATTGGACGAGCCTGCGCCCGATGTTCTCCTCACCGCCTACGGTGACAGCGCCATTGAATACACCGTCCGCTGCTGGGCGTCCGCCGCGGATTACTGGGATGCGCGCAATTACCTCAACGAGGCTCTGCGCGAGAGCTTCGCCAAGTACGGCGTCGATATCCCGTATAACCATCTGAACGTCCATATCCTTGACCGGGCCTGAAAGTCGGGGCAAGCTGAACCGCGCACTGCATCGGCAGTGCGCGGTCAATATTATATCAGTCCCTGTATAAGTATTATGAGTATCAGCACCGGGAGCACATAGCGGAAATACGGCTTGAGCTTCGAAGAGAGCTTCAGCCCCTCGCCCTTGTTGACCTCGGCAATGTACTTGTCAAAGCCCCAGCCCCATTTGCTCACACAGAACAGCAGGTACACCAGCGATCCGCAGGGCAGCAGCAGATTGCTGACGATGAAGTCCTCACTGTCGAGCACGTCGCGCCCGCCGATGATGTGCAGGCCGCTCCAGATGTTATAGCCGAACACGCAGGGCAGGCTCAAAAGCGCAAGCGCCGCGAGGTTAACGAGCACGGCCTTTTTTCTGCTCCAGCCGAAAGTGTCCATGCAGATGGCAAGGATGTTCTCGAACACCGCCAGCACCGTTGAGAAGCTCGCGAAGATCATGAACAGGAAGAACAGCGTGCCCCAGAAGCGCCCGCCCGCCATGTTCACGAACACCTGCGGCAGCGTCACAAATATGAGCGACGGTCCCTGATTCGGCGCAACTCCGAATGAGAAACAGGCCGGGAAGATTATCATCCCCGCCATCAGCGCGACGAAGGTGTCGAGCGCGCAGATGCGCACGGCCTCGCCGCCGAGGGTGTGCTTATCGCTCATGTAGCTGCCGAATATCTCCATCGCCGCGATGCCGAGGCTCAGCGTGAAGAATGCCTGATTCATCGCGTCGGTTATCATTTTGCCGAAGCCGTTCTCCCTGATGCTCTCTATCGACGGCAGCAGGTAGAACCTCATGCCCTCGCCCGCACCGGGCAGCGTCAGGCTGTGTACCGCGAGCACGAGGATGAGCGCGAGCAGCGCCAGCATCATGTACTTGGATATCCGCTCCAGCCCTTTCTGAAGTCCGAAGCTGCACACGGCAAAGCCGAGTATGACCACAAGCTCCGTCCATATCGCCATCTCACCCGGAGATGCAAGCAGTGTGCCGAACACGCCGCCGACCTCTTCCGTCCCCATGCCCGCGTGAAAAACGCCGGTCAGGAACTTGCCGAAGTAGCTTATCATCCAGCCCGCGACGGTCGTGTAATACATCATCAGCATATAGCAGCCGAGCATACAGAACCAGCCGTGTATGTGCCATTTCTGCCCCGGCTTCTCAAGCGCGCCGTAGGCGTGTATCGCGCTCTTTCGGCTCGCGCGGCCCACCGCGAGCTCCATCGTCAGCACCGGCACGCCCATCACCAGCAGGCATATCAGATAGAACAGCACGAAGTACCCGCCGCCGTTCTCGCCCGTTATGTACGGGAAGCGCCAGACGTTTCCGATGCCTATCGCGCAGCCCGCGCTGACCAGCAGGAATCCGAGCCTTGAGCCAAATGATTCTCTCTTCATTTCATCCACCCATTTTCAAAAGATGTGCTTATTTTATCCCTTGCATTTCCCCTTTACAAGAGCCGTTTCGCCATGATAAAATAAGTAAAACTTATGTTATGGAGTGTCCGCATGAACCGCAACCAGCTCAGATATTTTGTCGCCGCCGCCGAGAGCCGCAGCTTCACCAAGGCCGCAGAGCAGTTTTATATCACCCAGACCGCCATCACCCAGCAGATACGCCAGCTTGAGGACACGCTCGGCTGCGCGCTGTTCGACCGCAGCACCCGCCCCGTTGCGCTCACCCCGGCGGGGAAGATATTCCTCACCGAGGCCAAGGCGATCCTTGAGCGCATGAGCGTCGCCGCCGACCGTGTGCATGACGCCTCCACCGGCCTCACCGGCACGCTGCGCATCGGCTATGTGCGCGGCTATGAGCGCAGCAATCTCTCCGTCCTCACGCGGCATTTCCGCCTCCGCAACGGCAATGTGCTCATAAGCTTCAGCCGCTGCTCGACAGACGTCCTCGCCGCAGGGCTCCAGCAGAAGGACTATGACCTCATCTTCACCTGGGACAGCACGAACCTCAAGAACCTTGACGGCATTGAATACATGACCGTGGAAAAGGCCGGCCTCGTCGCCGCGCTCTATTCCTCGCACCCGCTCGCGAACCGCCGCCAGCTCCGCCGCAGCGAGCTGCGCGGCGAGACGATAATCTACATGTCGCCCGACTCCGCGAACGACTCCTACGGCGATGCTTTCTTCATGCAGCTTTATAAAGAGGCCGGTTATAAGCCGAACATCCTCTGCCGTTCGAGCGACGCTGAGAGCGTCCTCATCATGGTCGCCGCCGAGGAGGGCATCTCCATCCTGCCCGGGTACTTCACCGATAAGCTCTATAACGCGGATAACCTCAGCTTCGTCCCGATGGTCGGTGAGGGCGAGTATGAGGAGATCATCGCCGCGTGGCGGCGTGACAGCGTAAACCCCATTCTGGAGCAGTTCCTTGGGTCCCTCCGCGCCGCATGCCCCCTGTCAGAGTATAATTAAAGCATAATGCCCCACGGCTGATGCAAGCAGCCATGGGGCACATTTTCATTTTCTCTTCATTTCATAGAAGCGCACAGAGACTTCAAACGAAGCTATCTGCGCCGCTGCGGCCATCCCCAGCAGCACCAGCGCCGCAATTACGGGACTGCCGATCCCATCAATGAGCGCAGAGAGCTTGTCGGAGAGTATGACCCCCGCCGCGGCGCTCGCGCATATGAGTATCGTGAAGAGCACCCGGCCTTTCTCAACGCCCAGTCTGAACATCACCGGCAGGTTTATCGCCAGCATGATGAGCGCAAGGCAGGCCGTGAACAGCAGTGCGAATGCCGCCTCCGCGTCAAACTGCGTCCACCCGAAGCGGCTCAGGATAAGCTGCGCCACGGCGGCAACGGCTCCCGCCGCAGCGACCGCGGTCACACCGAGCACATACTTGCCGCCGACTATCTCCCGCACGGAGTACGGCAGCATCGCAGCAAGCTCATCCCACTTGCTCCGCTCGTCGTATGCAAGCGCCGTCACCGGCAGCATTGCGGCGTAGACCACCGCGAACGCAGCCATCGAATAGCCTGGGACGCAGGCAAATACCAGCATCAGCACCAGCATTATCTTCATCTGCTTTATAAGCGTGTACCAGTCCTTGAGCAGCAGCCCTTTCATTTTCTCTCGTCCCCTTTCGCCAGAAACAGAATGATGTCCTCAAGACTCGTGTGCTCGGTCGGTATCGCCGCTGGTATGCCGCCGCGCAGCACCAGCGCCTCCGTGCCGTAACTGCTCGCCCTGCGGCTTATGATGCTCTCCTCCGGCAGTTCCTTGAGCCGCTCCTCCGGGAGACGTATCAGCGCGTACTCCTCAAGCAGCCTGTCCTTCTCCTCGCACAGCACGAGCCTTCCCCTGTGCAGGAACGCTATGTAATCGCATATCTTTTCCAGATCGCTCACGATGTGCGACGAGAGCAGTATCGAGCAGTTCTCGTCCCGCGTGAAGTCGTTGAAGATATCGAGCAGCTCGTCGCGCGCCATTGGGTCAAGCCCGCTCGTCGCCTCGTCGAGTATCAGGAGCTTCGCCCCGTGCGAGAGCGCCGCGGCGATGGCAAGCTTCATGCGCATCCCGCGCGAATAGTCCTTGAATATCTTATCCGGAGCGAGCGAGAACTTTTTAAGATAGCCCTCAAACGCCGCCGCATCCCAGTTCTTATAGGTCAGCGCCATGACCTTGCCGACGTTCCGTGCGCTCATCACCTCCGGGAAATACGCCTCGTCGAGCACGACGCCGATGTTCTCCTTGACATCCCGGAACCCGGCGCTCCTGTTGTCGACGCCGAGCACGGATATCTCGCCCGCGTCCCGGCCTATCGCGTTCATAATGAGCTTTATCGTCGTGCTCTTGCCTGCGCCGTTCTCGCCGACAAGCCCCATGATGCAGCCCGACGGCAGCGTCAGGTCAAAGCTGCCGAGCTGAAAGCCCTCGTAGTGCTTTTCAAGTCCCTTTATTTCAATTGCGTTCATCGCTGTTTTCCTCCTCGCTCCATATAAGCTCAAGCATCCGCGCCGTCTCCGCCTCGTCCATGCCGCAGGGCACGGCGAGCGCGACGATCTCGCGCATGTGCTGCTCTATTCTCTTCAGATGCTCCTCGCGCACAAGCTCCATGTTCTTCTCCGCGACATAGCAGCCCTTGCCGGGCACGCGGTAGATGAAGCCGTCGCGCTCAAGCTCGTCGTAGGCGCGCGTCGTGGTTATCACGCTGATGCGCAGATCCTTTGCCAGCGCCCGTATCGACGGCAGCATATCCCCCTCCGACAGCTCCCCGGAAATAATGCAGTCCTTTATCTGCGTGTATATCTGCTCATATATCGGCCTGTCTCCTGCATTGCTGATTATCAGATTCAAGCTCTCACCTCTGTCTCTACTGTTCATATCGGATATATACAGTATACGCACTATGTATCCGTTTGTCAACATAAAAATTGAGCGCACCGCGAAAATCGCAGTGCGCTCATAATTCATCTGTACAGCAGACTGTTCAGTCCGCATAAATATCGTCGTACCTGCCGTCGCCGTAATCCCGGTAATCATCATCGGGATAATAGTAGCTGCCGCAGTCGCAGCGGTAGATCACGTTCCCGCGAGAGTCGGTAGTCCTGTAGTAGCGGTGTGTGTGCGTGCCGTAGTCCTCTCTGTAGTCGTCGGAGTACGGATCGTTCCAGCTGCCGCTGTCTTCAAGATACGGATCTTTCGGCTTCGGCGTCGTGCTGGTGCTGGTGTTCCCCGTGCTGCCGGTGCTGCCGCCGGTCGTCCCGGTGCTGCTGTTGTTGTTATTGTTCGTCGTGGAGTTTGCTCTCAGCTTCGGGGTATAGTTATCCCTGTAAGAGAACTCGCAGCCCGTGCACTGGTATATCGTGTAGCCCTGGGACTCCGTCGTTGCCGCGACCTTCGTGGTCGTGAAAGTGTGGCTGTGCGCGGTCTTAGTGCTGGGCGAGGTCGTGGGCGCGCCCGCCGGTGCGGTGGCCGCAGGAGACGCGGAGGCGTTAGGGTACAGCGACGGGTCAGGCGTGATCGCGCCTTCCGGCTTCACAAGTCCGGGGCTCGGCGCGGCGGACGCATCAGGCGATCCGGACGGCGACGGCGTGGCCGAGACTGTCGGGCTGGGCGACGACGTGTGCTCAGGCGTCGCGATGACCGGCGTCGGCGCGGCGGTAGGCTCCGCGCCCAAGCCGAACGGCGTGCAGGCAACCGCGATAACTGCGACGCATACCGTCAGCGCCGCGACTATAAGCTTCAGTATTTTCTTGCTCATATATATCCCCTTTCCGTCTGCCCGCGGCGCGTGCCGCAGGAAAACGACTGGTTCTTTTTTTACGCGCGGGACTGTACCCCGCGCATCTTTTTTAATATAATATCATTACCGCGCCGGTATATCAAGAAAAAGAAACGCAAATTGCAAGTGCAAGTTGGACACCTGCACGGTAGAAATTAGTTAATCAGAG
>CAVFGM010000079.1:0-2294 GCA_963621955.1 Bacteroidaceae bacterium | reverse complement strand
CTCCAGGCTCTCATAATCATCGCGGGCGACCTGTACATATTGAAAATACAGTGCCTGCATCCGGGGCTGCTGTACCTCACTGGCTTCTTCACGAGCCTGACCTTCAGCCTGCTGATCTACGCGCTGACCTATTCCTTCGGCGATGTCGGCAAGGCAGTCGTCGTCATAGTCATGGTGCTCCAGATCGCGGGCTCGAGCGGCACATTCCCGGTGGAGCTGCTGCCGGAATTCAACCGCAGAATATACATTCTCTTCCCTTTCCCCTACGCAATTGACATGATGCGCGAGTGCATCTGCGGGCTTTACGGCATGCAGTACCTGCAGAAGCTCGGGCTGCTGATGATCTTCGCGGTCATAGGACTGGTCATAGGGCTGTTGGTGAGTAAGCCTTTCAGCGGGCTCAATCACTTCATGGAGGAAAAGCTTGAGGAGACGGAGCTGTTCTGATGATACTCAACTTTACATTTATTCCGGAGGTGCCGGGCAATGAATGAACGCGATAAATACCATCAGCTGTATGACAGGCTGCTTGACGAAGTAAAGCGCCTGCATGAGCTCATAAAGATCGGCATACGGCAGGGGCTGAAAATGCTCGTGATCGTGCCGCTGCTGTTCATGGTGGTCATGTTCCTGACGCAGGGCTCGAAAGGCATTTTCCTTGTGCTGTGGATAGTTTCGACCTTTGTGTTAGCAGCGTTTCTCATCGCGCTGGAATACGTCGACCACGGTATCCAGAAGCGGCTCGAGGCGATCACCGGTATGGAAAGCGAACTTCCGGATGATCCGCTCATGCCGGAGATAGAGCTGCCGGAGATCGACATCGAGGAACTGCGGCTCGCCGCTCAGGAGCGCCGCAGCCAGCTGCCGCTGCATAAGCTGAAAGAAAAGCTGGCAAACGGTGATGCTTCCGATGATGACGGCGAGGCTTCCGAAGAAGCTGCGGAAGCGGAGGCAGCCACGGAAGAGGCCGCCGATCCCATAGTCGAAGCTCCGTTCATCTTTGAGGAGCTTCCGGAGGAAGAAGCGGCAGCGGTGAAAGCGCTGGAGACAGAGCTTGCAGAGGCCGCGGAAGAAGCTGCCGAGGCGGCACAGGCTGCTGAACCTGCGCAGGAGGCAGAGACGGATGGATCCGCGGAGCCTACCGGCAGTGAAACTGAGGACGCGGAGGATGTGGTGAAGGTATGAAGAATATTTTCGGTATTTTCCGTGCTGACTTCCGGCGCATATCCAACAGCGTCGTGGCGTCGGTGGTCATTATAGGGCTGTGCCTCGTGCCGTGTCTGTATGCGTGGTTCAATATCCTGTCGAACTGGGACCCCTACGGCGAGGCGTCGACATCGAACATAAAGGTCGCGGTGGCAAACGAGGACCGCGGCGCAAAGCTCATGGGCATGGAGCTCAACATAGGCACGCTCGTCATGGACGGTCTGGCTGCGAACCACCAGCTCGGCTGGGTGTTCGTCGATGACAGGCAGCAGGCGCTCGAGGGCGTGTACTCCGGCGATTATTACGCTGCGCTCATAGTGTCGAAGGACTTCACGCAGGACTTCATAAGCCTGCTCGATAACGACCTCCGTCACCCGCAGATAGAATACTATGAGAATGAAAAGAAGAACGCGATCGCGCCGAAGATAACGAACAAGGCAAAGACCGCCGTTCAGGAGCAGGTCAACAACACTGTCGTCGAAAAAGCGGCGGGCGCGATAAACACGATAAGCTCGGTGCTGCGTGCTTTCGGCGTTGAGGCTGATGATGTTTCCAACGGGCTGACGAGCGGGCTGGACAGCGCGTGCGACAGCCTTGAGCAGATATCCGCGCTGCTCGCCGCGCTGCGCGACCTGACAGGGAACATGGATAATCTCCTTGACGCGGCGCAGCTTACGATCTACGACCTCGGCGAGGTGATGGAGTCCTCCGCGGCGACAGCGGACGCTGCAAATACGACGATCATCAATTTTGCCGATTCGATGAACGATTTCAGCAACGGTACTGATGAGATACTCACGAAGATCGACTCGCAATACAAGGATCTGCTCGACAAGATACAGACCGGCGGAACAGATGCAGTGCGCAAGGATACGCTGCGCGACTCGCTCTCTTCGCTGAGTGCAGATATCCTCACCGTAGCGGCTCAGTCCGTCTCCCCGGAGCAGACGGCGCTGCTCAACGACGCGGCGTCCTACGTGGACGAGACTCTCGGCTATGTCGACACGATAGAGAACGACCGTGATGCCGCGGCGGCTTGCCTGCAGAACGCGGCAGACTGCCTTGCCGACGCTCTCACGATCCAGGAC
>CAVFGM010000078.1:0-7929 GCA_963621955.1 Bacteroidaceae bacterium | reverse complement strand
AGCTATGAGCTTGCAAGCGGGGATCAGCTCGTCATGGCTGCCGGAACCTACAGCCACCCCGACCACGGCACCCCCTTTGACGAGCGCAGCACGGAATTCGACGAGAAGGCGCTGCGCCGCGACAGAAGCACACCCGCGAGAGGAGAGAAATGACATGGCAGAAACTATATTGCAGATAAACCACCTCTCCAAGGCCTTCGGCAGCCACGAGGTACTGCGCGACATAGATTTTTCCGTGGAAAAGGGCGACGTGATAAGCATAATCGGCGCGTCCGGCTCCGGCAAATCCACGCTACTGCGGTGCGTAAACCTGCTTGAGACGCCCACCTCCGGCGAGATACTGTACAGGGGTGTGAACGTCGCTGGGCGCGGCGTGAACGCGCCGCAATACCGCGCGCATGTGGGCATGGTATTTCAGGCGTTCAACCTGTTCAGCAACATGACCGTGCTGGAAAACTGCGTGGTCGGGCAGGTGAAGGTGCTGAAAAAGGACAAGGTGGCGGCGCAGCAGCACGCGATGCATTATCTTGAAAAGGTGGGCATGGCGCCGTACATCAACGCAAAGCCCCGGCAGATATCCGGCGGGCAGAAGCAGCGCGTGGCCATAGCGCGCGCCATGGCCATGGATCCGGAGGTGCTGCTTTTCGACGAGCCGACCTCCGCCCTCGACCCGGAAATGGTTGGCGAGGTGCTGGGTGTAATGAAGAGCCTTGCCGACGAGGGCATGACGATGCTGGTGGTGACGCATGAAATGGCTTTCGCACGCGACGTGAGTTCACGGGTCATATACATGAACTCCGGCGTCATATGCGAGCAGGGCGCACCGGCGGAGCTTTTCGCAAACCCGCAGCGGCAGGAGACCTGCGATTTCCTCGCCCGGTTTAGAAACAGTTGAATACGGACATGGCCGGACGAAACCCGCACGCCGCCCACGCCTTTGCTGCTACTTTTTGCTAAGCTCTACCCCAACTATTGACTTGGAACCATTAAAAACGTCCTTTCCCGTCATATCCGCTGATATCCGCATCTGGGTCACGGTTTGGGTCAGCGCGATTTCGGCGAAAATGAGCCAAACTTTTACGCCCCATAAGTGCAGAAAAAGTCCTGAAATCTTGCAATTTCAGGACTTCGGTGGTTGCGGGGGAAGGATTTGAACCAACGACCTCCGGGTTATGAGCCCGACGAGCTACCAGCTGCTCTACCCCGCGGTATTTCTTTAGCCTGTATATATTAGCACACCGGGCGTACAAAGTCAATAGCAATGTACGTTTTTGCCCAAATTATTTTCAGCACTGTTTCCGCAAACGCTGGTGGTGTTTTGCCGCCAGCGTTTGCGTTTTTATTTATATGCAGTATATAGCACTGTACTCAGTCGCCGTCCCACGGTTCATCGCAGCAGAGCGCGTAGCAGCGGCAGACAACGAACACCAGGAGCGCAGCAGAGAGCGTCTGGATGCTGCGGTAGAGCAGGAACATGCCGGTGAAGCGCTGTACAAGGTACTCCGACGCGCCGACGCCGACGAGCGAAACGATGTAGCCCGCGAGCAGCGGGGCGGGGCGGCCTGTCCTGTTCCGCTTGACGCCCTTGAAATAGTGCAGGAACACGCAGAGGATGCAGACGGCGCAGACAAACATCGTCACGCTTATGAAGCCCACATATTTATTGAACATGGTAAGAAACGCAAAATGGATAGAAACTGGGTCGCTCCTTGTGCTGTCAAGGACGATCTCGATCGCGGCAAAAAGCACCAGCCCGAGCCGCGCGACGTTTCCCGTGCGGCTCATACCGCGCAGCATCGGAACGTCCCGCCGGTGCACGCACAGCCGTACCAGCACCAGCGACAGCAGCGTAAGCAGCAGGAAAGACACAAAGAAGGTCGCAAATTTATACGACACGTTCCCGGCAGAGTCGGTCGAAGCAACGGCGAATGGGAGCCGCTGGAGCAGCGGGACCGTCACAGATATCTTGCTGCGGCAGATATTGCCGAAGCTCTCTGCCAGGCGCAGGATGGCGACGCTCAGGACGACGCCGGGCAGGACCGTATCAAACAGCGAGCCGATGCGCCCGACAAGCCCCGCCCAGTGGACTATCGCGCCCGCGAGCAGCACGCCGAGCACAACACCGGAGATGCAGTAACCGCCGGCAGAATAATCCGTTATGGCAGCGCCGAATGAAGCATACTGCTCCATGTAGCTGTACCAATGGATAAGGCGGCTGAAGAACACGGAAAACAGTATTGCGGGCGGGTAGAAGCAGAGCACCGCCGATGCGCGGCACTTATCGTCCCGGCACAGTGAAAGCCCCATCACGAGCCCTGCGAGGACGCCGAGCGCGATGATAAGCGAGCTCCAATAGACAGTGACACTGCCGACAGAAATGGCTATTACGTTCATCAGCCCACCTCCTGTTCGGGTATCGCAGTCGCGAAGTACAGTATATCGCTGACCTCGCGCTCGTTGTCCCAGTCGACATAGTTATAGCGCTCGTTATTTATGAGCACCTCGCTGGTCTGGCCGCCGTCGAAGTTATAGGCGTTCTGCACTCCCTTGCCGTAGATGATCTCGGCAAACTGGTTGACGGTCGCTCTCGGCGTGCCGTCCTGAGAATGGTTGACAGTCATTACAAGGTAATGCAGCTTATCATACTGGCCGATGCCGGAGCGGGAATACTGCTCGTACATCTCGCCGATACCCCCGGCGTAACTGCCGGTAAGCTGCTGAAGCTCGCCGTCGCGCACGAGTATCGGGCCGAAAGACATGCTGAACTGGATGTTGTTGTCTGCTATATACTGCTCGACATCTTCCCGACTGCCAAGCTCTGAAGCACGGAGCATGCGGAAGTCTCCGTTTGCATCGATGAACAGCACGTCGCATGAGGTCTCATAGCGGCACAGCTGCCCCTGATACACGCACACGCCGAGGTCGCGGTACTTATAATAGTCGGCGTTCATGGCGATGACGGCGTTCGCGCTCCTCGACAGTTCAGACGCCACGGCTTTCTCGTTTGAGCCGAAGGTGTCGTTCACGAGTTTGCGGCGGATCTGGGAACCGTCGGCAAGCTTTACCTCGACAAAGGAGCAGACGCGGTCGTTGATCTTTTCCTTCCAGCAGATGGCGAGTATAGTCTCATCGCAGTAGCAGCGGATGTCCGAATCCCAATAGAATTCTACGCTCGGATCAAAGATGACATCCTGCCCGTCAAGCAGGCCGAAAGCGCGCGCCTGCTCTATGACATCCATGACCTTGTCTGCCTCGTCGATGCTATAAGTGACGAATCTGCTCTCATCTGGCTTCGGGGCAGAGGTCGCGGAATAATCGATGGTGTACTGCTTCTTGATATACGCAAGCTCGCCGAGCGCGTCGCTCGCGGCATTGTTCATGTAAACATTCAGCCTGCCGACAAGGTCGGACTTTGTGCTGGACGAAGAAGCGCTGACAGCCTCGGAACCCGGGTGAACATTCAGCGACACGAACAGCAGCAGCACGACTGCCAGCAGCAGCGAGAGCACGCCAAGCAGCGCACGCACCACTGGGGAAACAGCGGCTTCCTCGTCAAGCTCCGGTTCGGGCTCAGGCTCGCGCATTACCGGTGCGCGGCGCACGGCGGGCTTTGCCGGGCGCTGCGGCTTTTCTCTTTCAGGTCTGTGCCTGAAAAACTCGGGGTCAAATTCTTTTGCATTCGCTTTCTTCGGCTCCGTCCGTACCGATGCAGGCTTGGGAGCCGCAGGACGCACAGGTTCGGCGGCACGCCGTACCGGCTGCGCAGTTCTCGGCGCAGGTGCAGGCGCAGGATCGGGTACGGGAGTCTTTACAGGCTCCGCGGGTCTCGCGGGCCGCGCCGGCTTGGGCGGCTCGGTATCCTGTACGCCGTTGTCCGACGAAAACTCCGCCAGTATAGAATCAAGGTCAAAGCCGTAATCGGTTTTATCACTCATGGGAAATATCCTCTCGCTTAATTCATGCCGCGCCGCCCATCAGGGTGCTGAGCAGGGCGTTGTCCGCGTTTATGAGCCAGCGCCCGTTCACATAGTCGAGCGTGACCGTCAGCTCCGCGGCCGTGCGATAGCTGTCCGCGTTTTTCAGTACATTTGTGATCGCGGTCTTATACGCCTCGTCGGTGACGGCGGGGAGATAATTATCATCCGCGTCGTATACCTCCTTGCGCGGGCGGGAGCGGACGAGCTTTTCCAGCACTTTCTGAGTCTCGTCCGCAGCGTCCTCCTCCATCGCGGGGAGGTTAAGGTACGTAAAGCTTACCCTCTGCCGGGCACTGAGCTTATCGACCTCAGCCTGCTCCAGAAGCTCATAAGCATAGCTCTCCCGGAGCGCCGCATACGCAAGCTCTCCCGTCTCCGCCGAGGGAGAGTTCTCAAGGCCGAGGCTGCCGTAATTTTCAAGGCAGTCATAGGCGGCGGAATAATCCCCGGCGCATACGGCGTCGAAGAACTGCTGCACAGTCGCCTGCGGGTCGCCGTCCGCCTTGGCATAGACGGTGCCATTCTCACTGCCGTAGGCGCAGAGCACCGCGGCAAAACCCGCCAGCAACAGCGACAGCACCGCAAGGGCGGGTTTGATATGTCCCTCGTTATCCCGCAGGATGAAGGACGCGGCGGCAGCAACAGCGACGATGATAATTATAATAGAAACAATGACAGAGAAGCTCAAGCGCGTGTCTCCTTTGCAAACTATATCTATGATATCATTTTACCACTATCTTCATCAAGTTCAAGTACAAAAAATCTGACCGGCCTATCTGGGCCGGTCAGAATCTATATACTCACATTTCCAGTATGCCCTCAAGCTCCTCGAAGGGGACAAAGCAGTCCGCGTTCACAAGCTCGCGCAGCTTCTCCGGGGACGCATACATTGCCCCGCAGGTCTCGCCCTCCTGAAGCACGATATCGTTAAGGTCGAAGTCCTGCTCGAAGAGCCAGACGTCGCAGATATAATGCTCGCGGCTGTAACGCCTGAGGCACTTCCCCTTTGCCGGGTCGAGCGTCAGGCCGGTCTCCTCCCTGACCTCGCGCAGCACCGCCGTGAGGCTGTCCTCGCCCGCGAGGGCGGAGCCGCCGGTGCTCTCCCATCTGCCGCCGTAGCTCTTCTCGGGAGCGCGCCGGGTGAGCAGATACTCCCCGCGGCTGTTTCTCATCCAGCAGTGCATCACCAGATGGAACTCCCCGTCGCCGAGCGGCTCTCCGCGCTGATGGAGTCTGCCGGTTTTCTGCCATTGCGCATCGTACACATCCCAGATCTCGTCCGAATTGCAGCCGCGGTTGAGCCAGTGGTTCACCCACACGGTCGATTTCTGCAGCGCCTCAACGGTTTTCGTCTCCAGCAGCACGCGGAAGCCCTGCTCCCCGGCAAGGTTCAGGAAGCGCTCCTTGTCTATCTCCCCGTCGCCGAGGGCGAGGTGAACATTCTTCCCAAGCGCATCATGCAGGTGCATATGGTGCAGCCTTTCCCGGCGCGCAAGGATAAATGCCTGATCGACATTGCGGTTGAGATAGTCGTGCCCGACATCGAGCGTGAGGCCGAAAGCAGGGCTTTCGAGCAGCGTGTCAGCCGCTGCGGCAAGAAAGGGCAGGGCAAAGCAGTCGCCCCCGTCGGTGTTCTCGACGCAGACCATCACGTCGCTGTCCCCTATCGCCTCGGTGACTTTGTCGCGGAACTCGCGCATTTTGCCGAGGTAGAAGTCCTGATTCTCAGCATAGATATACGTGCGCCGCTCCGGGAGCGTCACATACACGCCGCGCTGCAGGTGCATGTTCAGCACCGGGATCCCGGCCTTCTTCGCAAGCTCCACGGTTTTGAGCATCGTGTCAAGATACGCCTGCGCAACACCGGCGTTGACGCAGGCCGGGTCAAGGCTCTCATCGATATGCACGGTGAAGTATATCCCGTACTTTTCTTTCAGCTCAAGCAGTCTGTCCGCGTCCAGGCACTCCGGCTGGTACTGCGGAAAACTCATGTTTATTTCCATAAACCTCAGACCAAGCCTGCGGCAGAGCGCGGCGCTTTGTTCAAGGTCAGGTATTTCAATAAGGGTGGGCATGCCGAAATCCGTCATCGCCGTCTCCTCCCGTCAACAGTCTGTTAATAAAAATTTCAATACAGATTAACAGATATGCGGCGCTTTGTCAACATTTCCGAAAACGTCTCCGGACATTTCGGCGTGTTTTGTTGCGATTGCTCATTGACAAAAAAATTGCTGCGGATATAATAGGTAGCACACTACTTATCGTTTTTGCAGGGGGGGTGCTGTACGTTGAAAGAAGCGCCGCCGCGGGGAGTCAGGTTCTCGATACTCCACCGGGCGATGAAGAAGCAGATAGACGATTATATGAGCGGCGAGGGGCTGACCGGCGTTCAGCTTTTTGTGCTGTGCGAGCTGCACAAGCTGGAAAAAAGTGAGACGCGGGAGATAAACCAGCGTGACCTTGAGAACGTCAGCCATGTCTCACACCCGACCATGACCGAGATACTCAAGCGCCTTGAGAAAAAGGGCTATATCAGCTGCTGCCGCAGCGAGCAGGACAGGCGCTATAAATGCGTCCGCTCCGCCGAGAAAGCACAGGGGCTGAGCCGGCGCATGGCCGAGGCGGACGAATTTGCTTTTGAGAGCCTGTGCGAGGGGCTGAGCGAAGAGCAGCGCGCCCAGCTCATTTCCATCACCGACGTGATGGTAGCGAATGCGATCAAATATATAGGCGGCAATGCATGCTGCGATGACGCCTCAAAGAAAGGATGCGAATGCGAAAGTGATAAAGAAACTTGCGCAGAGTCTGCGGGAATATAAAAAGCCCACGATCCTGACGCTGATATTTATAACGGGCGAGGTATTTTTTGAAGTGCTGATCCCGTTCTTCACGGCCGATCTCGTGAATGCGATAAAGGCCTTCTCCGCGGCCGGACAGGAGGCTGCCGGGCTGCATGACGTTGTGAAGCAGGGCCTGCTGCTCGTGGCGATGGCTCTGGCCTCGCTCGGATGCGGCTCCGTTGCCGCGGTCACCTGCGCGAAGGCCTCATCCGGCTACGCGAAGAACCTGCGGCACGATATGTTCGCGCGCATACAGAGCTTCTCATTTGAGAATATAGACCGTTTCTCCTCGGCCTCACTCGTGACGCGCATGACCACGGATATAAGCAACGTCCAGATGTCCTTTATGATGCTCATCCGTATGGCGGTGCGCTCGCCGCTGATGTTCCTGTTTGCGGTCATCATGGCGTTTATCATGGGCGGCAAGCTTGCGCTGACCTTCGTGATAGTCATACCCGTGCTGGTGTTCGGTCTTTTCCTTATCGCGAAGAAGGCCATGCCTGCGTTCCGCGCAGTGTTCAAGAAGTATGACCGGCTCAACGAGTCCATTGAAGAGAATGTGCGCGCGATGCGCGTGGTCAAGGGTTTTGCCCGCGAGGACTATGAGAAGGATAAGTTTGGCCATGCCTCGCGCGATATCTGCAAGGACTTCACATATGCCGAGCGTGTAGTCGCGCTCAATAACCCGCTCATGCAGCTGTGCATATACTTCAACATGATCTTCATCCTGACCGTCGGCTCGAAGCTCATCATCACAAGCGGCGGCACGATTATAGACGTCGGTCAGATATCCGCCATGCTGACCTACGGCTTCCAGATACTCATGTCGCTTATGATGCTCTCCTTCGTCTATGTCATGCTGACGATGTCCGCCGAGTCCGCACGCCGTATCTGCGAGGTGCTGGATGAAGCTCCGTCCCTGTCCTCGCCCGAGGACGCGGCAGCGGATATCGCGGACGGCTCCGTTGATTTTGAGAACGTCTCTTTCAAATACTCCGCCAAGGCGCAGAAGTTCGCCCTTGCCGGGATAAACCTGCATATCGACTCCGGCATGACCGTCGGCATCCTCGGCGGTACGGGTTCGAGCAAGTCGACGCTGGTGCAGCTCATCC
>CAVFGM010000077.1:0-13740 GCA_963621955.1 Bacteroidaceae bacterium | reverse complement strand
CTCTTGTTGATCGATAATATTATATCACATAACAGTTATAAAGAAAAGCTCTGTTAATGGCGGGAATATCTCAGAATCTCTGAAACGTCACATTATAAAAGAAACCCTCTACCATTGGTAGAGGGTTTCTTTTATGGCGGAGATGGAGAGATTCGAACTCTCGAAGAGCTTTTGACCCTTACACGATTTCCAATCGTGCGCGCTCGACCAACTACGCGACATCTCCGTGTTTGCTCAAGAAAACAAATTATCAACTTGTCAGCTTGGACATTATAATTCATATGTGCCGTAAAGTCAAGGAATATTTTTCAATTCTTCGGGAAAGATTATTTTGAGACAAAAAAGCGGAGGACAGCGCCGTGAAGATGACGAACGACGAGTATAAGGAATTTGCCGGGCAGCACGCGCCGCGCTCAATGGCGGGTCGGAACATGCTGCGCGCCTTTGTGAGCGGCGGGGCGATCTGCGCCGTCGGTCAGGCGCTGACGGATCTGTACCTTTCTCTCGGCATGGAGATGGACAGTGCCTGCGCGGCCTGCTCCGTGACGCTGATCTTCATCGGCGCGCTGCTGACGGGGCTCGGTATATATGACGATATGGCACGCTTCTCCGGTGCGGGCACGCTCGTGCCGATAACGGGCTTTGCAAACTCCGTCGTCGCCCCGGCGATAGAGTATAAGACCGAAGGCATGATCCTCGGCACCGCCGCCAAAATGTTCATCATCTCCGGACCCGTCATTGTATACGGGATAAGCTCTGGTGTCATCTACGGCATACTGCTGCTGATATTCGGGGCAGCATAAGAAGCATTGGAGGAGAAGACCATGGGAAAACACGCGAAGAAGAAAACGAACCGCGCCGGGCAGGCCGAGGTTCTGACCGGGCACGACGAGAAAGCAGAAAGGGAAAGCCCGGATCGCCGCCTGTGGGAGCGAGAGTCAGACCGCCCCAACGGCACAAGCGGTAATTACAGCTGAAAACAGGCGCGATGCAAAATCTGCTGCATCGCGCCTGTGCATGTTATTGAGATCCGTATTTCTTTTCCGCAAGCTCCTTGCTGCATGAGACGAGGCGGCGGATGCTGCGGTCGTTCGCGCTGCGCTCGTTTATGAGTATCCCGAGCGAGCGGTGGCAGCGCGGCTCAAGCGGCAGGGTCTTGATGTTGAACTGCATGTCCTTTGTCACGAGCCTTGACAGAACGCTCACGCCAAGCCCGTGCTCGACCATCGACGCAATGGATGCATCATCAAGATTCGTGCGCAGGATGTTCGGCGCGACCTTCAGCCCGTTTGCCGTGAAGATGGGCAGAATATCCAGCTCGAAGCCGAGGGAGGGCATGAGGAAGTCCGTCCCATCAAAAAGCTCGACCGGGTATGCATCGCCGTCAAAATCGCAGTCAGCAGGCAGGATGGCGACGAGCTCATCCTCCATCAGCGGTATCCATGTAAGCCCCTGGCACAGCTCCGGCTGATAGCTCACCATCGCGCAGTCAAGCTCCTCGTTACGCACCGCCGTGGCCATCTCGTTCATGTCGTTGACCGTGAGGGAGACCTGCGTGTCCGGGCAGAGCAGCCTGAACGCTGAGAGAATATCCGGGATCCAGTGGCGCGCGATGCTCGAGAAGGAGCCGAGCCGCAGTGTCGAACCGGTCTTGAGCCGCAGCTGATCGGCCTCGCGCTCGAGCGCGGACGCGGCATCGGCAAAGCCCTTGAGCTTCGGCAGCAGCTCCTGCCCGGTAGGGGAGAGCCGCACCCCGCCCTTGCTGCGTATCAGCAGCGATACGCCGAGCTCGTCCTCAAGGGAGTTCATCATGTGCGTGAGCCCTGACTGGGTATAGCCGAGCTCTGCTGCGGCAGCGGTGAGACTGCCGCGGTCTATCGCGGTCAGAAGCGCGCTTACTTTTTTGCTGTCCATTCTGCAAATCACTGTCCTTATGCGGTTATCTATGAAGAAAACTGATTACATATATAATAATATGGGATTTTGCGAATTGCAAGTGAAATGTTATAATTCCCCAAAGCCTTGATTTACGGCGAAAAAGTTGGTATAATTCAGAAAAACACGGCTGAAACAAGCTGTATGATTCTAAAAAATTCCGGGAAATTACCGGTAACACCGGGAACGCGGCCGGAACGCATTTTACAGACAGCAGGTATGCGGGCAGCACATCCCCCGCATATATCTGTCGGTTTGCCCTGCGGGATTTCCCGCAGGGCAAATTATTTTGTGCAGATATGAGAAAATGTATGGATATTAGAGTTAAGACAGCGTTAAGCTCATAGAACCGTTTTAGACAATTTTGTGTAATTTGAATATAAAACCGCAAAAATCCCTGTGAAAAAATTTGCTAATCTTGCAAAATGCATATAAGTAGAAGTATAATCGTATTAAGAAAAATGACGATATGGCGGCAGCGCAATATGCCGCTCCCTCTTGCTAAAAAAACGTTTGTGTAGTAGAATGATATTGCTAAAACTTTAACTTAAATATAGTGGGGGATTATCCGGTGCAGAGAGTCTTGATCCACATACACGGTATCGTTCAGGGGGTCGGATTCCGGCCGTTTATCCATAAGCTCGTCAAGGAGCGCGGACTTAGGGGCTATATAAAAAACACCTCCTCCGGGGTAGAGCTTGAGCTGGAGGGGGAGCGTGAGGAGCTTTCCGGCTTCATTGAGGATATCCCGCGCCGCGCGCCGAAGCTTGCCGTCATCGAAGCGATGGAGACGGAGTATCTCCCGGATCTGGCAGGCTATGAAGATTTTAGAATTTTGAGCAGCAAAACGGAGGCTTTCCGTAATACGCTCATTTCCCCGGATATATGCATCTGTGACGACTGCCTGCGTGAGCTGAGAACGCCCGTCGACAGGCGTTACCGCTATCCTTTCATCAACTGCACCAACTGCGGCCCGAGGTTCACCATTATAAAGGACGTGCCGTATGACCGGGCAAAGACCTCGATGAGCGCCTTTCCCATGTGCCCGGACTGTGACCGGGAATATCATGATATCGAGGATCGGCGCTATCATGCCCAGCCGGACTGCTGCCCGGACTGCGGCCCGCAGGTCTTCTTTCTGGACGCTGATGGGAAAAACGTGAATGGCGACGCGATAGAGCTTGCCCGGCAGAGCATCAAGGCCGGGAAGATCGTCGCCGTCAAGGGGCTTGGCGGGATACACCTTGCCTGCCGCTGTGATGACGCTTCCGTCGTCCGCGAGCTGCGCCGCCGCAAGCAGCGCGATGAAAAGCCTTTTGCGGTCATGTGCCGCAATGTTGAATGCGCGAGAGAAATTTGCCTCGTCTCTGAGGACGAGGAGAAAATACTTGACGGCTTCCGCCGTTCCATCGTCCTGCTGAGGAAAAAGCGGCAGGGGCTGGAGCATATCAGCGAAAACGGCTTTATCGGCGTTATGCTGCCGTATACTCCGCTGCACTATCTGCTCTTCGGCGACGATATAGATATGCTCATCATGACGAGCGCCAATCTTTCCGACACTCCCATGATGTACCGCAACGATGAAGCGGTCGAGAAGCTGCACGGCATTGCCGACGGCTTCCTGCTGCACAACAGGGATATCCAGACCCGCTGCGATGATTCGCTGTGCTGGGTGCTCGGCGGCGCTGAATATTTTGCCCGCCGGTCAAGGGGCTATGTGCCTTTCCCGATAACCGTCGGGGAGGAACTTCCGCCGCTGCTTGCCTGCGGCGCGGAGCAGAAAGCGAGCTTCTGCCTGTCAAAGGGGAGCTATGTTTTCCCAAGCCAGCATATCGGTGATCTGAAGAATTTTGAGACGCTGGAAAATTATACCGGACAGATAAAACATTTTCAGCGCCTGTTTGATATAAGGCCGCAGGCCGTGGTCTGCGATCTGCACCCGGACTATATGTCCACGGAATATGCCTCCTCGATAGCTGAGGAAGAAGAACTGCCGCTTATAAAGGTGCAGCATCACCATGCGCATATGGCCGCCTGCATGGCCGATAATGGTCAAAATGGGTCAGTGATCGGCCTTGTGTGGGATGGCACCGGACTCGGTACGGACGGTACGACATGGGGCGCGGAATGCCTCATCGGGGACTATTCCGGCTTTGAGCGCTTCGGCAGTATTCTGCCCATTCCCCTCATCGGCGGGGACAGGGCAGTCAAGGAGACTGACCGCGTCGCCTTTGCGCTGCTCGATGCCTCCGGCTGCGATACCGGGAGCATCGAAAAAGCGGAGATCTATAAGGCCGTGCTTGATTCCGGGCTCAATTGCCCCGTGTCCTCAGGCATGGGACGGCTGTTTGACGGCGTCGCTGCGATCCTCGGGATAAAGACGCTGTGCAGCTATGAGGGGCAGGGGGCTGTCCTGCTCGAAGCCGCCGCTGCGGAGGACGGAGAAGTCTACCCATTTGCTCTTGAGGGGGAGCCGCTGCGCTATGACTGGCGCGGAACGATCCGTGCGATATGCGCCGATATAAAGGCGGGGGTCGACACCGGACGCATGGCCGCCCGATTCATGAACACACTCATTGAAATGGCTGTGCGCCAGTGCTGCGCCGCACGGGAAGCGAGCGGAATAGACACAGTCGCGCTCTCAGGCGGCAGCTTCCAGAATATATATATAATGTCGCGCCTGCCGGGAAGGCTCGAAAAAGAGGGCTTCCGCGTGCTGAGGCACAGGCGCGTTTCGACAAATGACGAGGGGCTTTCGCTCGGCCAGCTTATGATAGCCGCCGCAAAGCTCAGAAAATAAGGAGAAAAAGACATGTGTTTGGCAGTACCGCTGAAGCTTGTTGAAATACACGGAAACTCCGCCATAGGCGAAGCGCTCGGCATGACGCGCGAGATCCGCGTCGACTTTATCCCGGAGCCGAAGGTGGGGGACTATGTTATGGTTCACGCCGGGTTTGCGATAGACCGGCTCGATGAACAGCAGGCGCAGGAGGATATCGACGCCTGGAAAGAGGTGCAGGATGCCCTCGGCTGATATGCACGCAGGGGAGATCATCTCCGCGATAGAACGTCTGGACTTGGGCGAGATACGGCTCATGGAGGTATGCGGGACGCATACGATGTCTATCGCAAAATCCGGTCTGCGCTCGATGCTCCCGAAAAATATAAGGCTCCTGTCGGGCCCCGGCTGCCCGGTCTGCGTCACGCCGCCTGAGGTGATCGATGCGGTGCTGGAGCTTGCCATGGAAAAGGACGTTATCATCACCACCTACGGCGATATGCTGCGCGTTCCCGGCAGCACCCCGGGAGACAGTCTGCAGCGCCGCCGCGCCATGGGCGCGAGGGTGCAGATGGTCTACTCCCCGGTGGACGCGGTGCAGCTTGCCAGGGAGAACCCGGATAAGCAGGTGGTGTTTCTCGGCGTCGGCTTTGAGACTACCGCGCCTGGGACAGCCGCCGCGGCGCTGACGGCGGCGGAGCAGAGAGTGGAAAATTTTTCCCTCTGGTCTATGCTCAAGACTGTGGAGCCCGCGCTGCGCGCGCTCATGGCGCTGCCGGATTTTAATATCGACGGCTTTATCTGCCCGGGTCACGTGGCCACCATAATCGGCGTTAAGGGCTTCCGCTTTCTACCGGAGGAATATTTGATGCCGGCGGTCATCGCGGGCTTTGAACCGGAGGACATTCTCCGCGCGGTATACAGGCTCGCAAAGCAGATCGCCGAGAATAGCCCGAAGATAGAGAACGAGTACCGCAGGGCGGTCACCGAAAACGGCAACCCCCTTGCGCAGAACATGATGAACACCTGCCTGCGCCGCCGTCCCGATAACTGGCGCGGCCTTGGGCTTATCCCGGACAGCGGGCTTGAACCGGCCGCCGTGCTTGAGCGGCTCGACGCGGAAAAGCGCTTCGGCGTAAGATACGCGGAGAAGCCGAAGCCGACCGCCTGCCGCTGCGGAGACGTTATCTGCGGGCGCATTGCCCCTGAGCAGTGCCCGATGTTCGGCGGCCGCTGCACACCGGAGGATCCGGTGGGGCCGTGCATGGTCTCCTCGGAGGGAGCCTGCGCCGCGGCGTATAAATACGCGGGGGTGTGAAACTTATATGGACGAAATAATTACACTGGATTACGGCAGCGGCGGCAAAAAGACCGCCCGCCTGATAGAAAAGCTGATAGTCCCGGCGCTGTCGAACCCGGCGCTGGACGCCTTGGGCGACGGCGCGATAGTAGATGGCACAGAGAAGCTTGCGTTCTCGACGGACAGCTTCGTCGTCGACCCGATATTTTTTCCCGGCGGGGATATCGGCAAGCTCTCCGTCTGCGGCACGGTAAATGACCTTGCCATGTGCGGCGCTGTGCCGAAGTATCTTAGCTGCTCATTTATTATAGAAGAGGGGCTGCCGATAGAGGACTTGGAGAGGATAGTCGAGTCCATCGGATGCACAGCGGAGAGAGCCGGTGTGCAGGTCGTGACGGGGGACACAAAGGTCGTCGAGCGCGGCAGGGGAGATAAGATTTATATCAACACAGCCGGTATCGGCTTTGTGAAATACCCCGGGTTAAGCCCGAAAAAGCTCCGGGATGGGGACGCTGTGATAGTCTCCGGCATGGTCGGCGACCACGGAACGGCCATCATGCTCGCGCGAAGCGGCATGATGCAGGGCGAGATCGCTTCCGACTGCGCGCCGCTGAACGGCCTGTGCGAAGCTATCCTCGGTACCGGTGCCGAAGTCCGCGTCCTGCGCGACCCGACGCGCGGCGGAGTTGCAACGACGCTCAATGAATTCATTGAGGGGACAACGCTCGGAATAGAGCTGTACGAGGATAAAATTCCGGTTCGGGATCAGGTTCGCGCAGCCTGCGATATGCTCGGCCTTGATCCGCTCTACTGCGCGAACGAGGGCAAGCTCCTCGCCGTCGTCGCGGCGGATGACGCGGAGCGGGTGCTGGACGCGATGCGCGAAACGGAAGAGGGGCGCAACGCCGCGATCATCGGCAGAGTCAGCGCAGGGTATCCCGGAAAGCTCGTCATGGACACGGCCTTCGGGGGAAAGCGCATCCTCCAGAAGCTCACGGGAGCACAGCTTCCGAGAATTTGCTGAAAATAAAAAATTAAAATAAAAGGAAAATCAGAGAGGTGAAACGGATGCAGGAGTACAAAAAGACCGTGATCACAAAGGATCAGGTCGTACCCATAGCGGAAAAAATGCGCAAGGCCGGCAACGCCCTTGTGATGATCCACGGCTTCATCGACAACGATGGGCAGATGGACGTCTCATGGGACTATGCCGTAGACCCGGCGATCGAGTCCTATCACGTGATAGGCGAGACGGTGCTCCCGTCTATCGGCGAGATCTACGACACGGCGGCGACATGGCCCGAGCGCGAACTCAACGAGCTGTTCGCGATAGAGTTCGAGGGACTTGACGTGTCGCAGCGGCTCTTCCTGCCGGAGGACATGCTCGAAACGCAGGGCAAGGGTCAGATAATGGTCATGCCGCTTTCGGAGCTTCGGCAGAAAAACATTGAGGAGGGAACGAAATGAGCTACATTGTCCCCATCGGCCCTTACCATCCCGCGCTTGAGGAGCCGATACACGCAAAGCTCTATACCGAGGGCGAGGTTATCAAGGACGCGGAGGTCTTTGTCGGCTACAACCACCGCGGCATAGAGAAGCTCACCACCGAGCGCAACGCCATCCAGACCCTCGTTCTGGTCGAGCGCGTCTGCGGTATCTGCTCCCACTCCCATGCCCTGACCTATGCCATGTGCGTGGAGAGCATCAACGGCATTGAGGTGCCGAAGCGCGGCCAGTATATCCGCGTCATCACCGCGGAGCTGGAGAGACTGCACTCGCACTTCCTGTGGCTCGGCATCGCCTGCCACATCATCGGGCATGACAGTATGTTCATGCACATCTGGGACGAGCGCGAGCTTGTCATGGATCTGCTGGAGAAGATGACCGGCAACCGCGTGAACTACGCTATGGTGACCGTCGGCGGCGCAAGGCGCGATATAGACGATGACCTCCGCCGCGAGCTGCTTGAAGCCTGCGATAAGCTCAAAGCTCCGCTCGACCGCATCACCGAGATCGCCCTGACCGATAAGACAATCGCGATGCGCACCAAGGGCGTCGGCGTACTTCCGAAAGAGGACGCGATACGCATGGGAGCCGTCGGCCCCCACGCGAGAGCATCCGGGGTCAAGGTCGATGTCCGCAAGGACGCGCCCTATTCCTCGTACGAAGATTTCGACTTTGACGTGCCTGTCGTCGAGAGCGGCGACGTGTTCGCCCGCGTGGTCGTGCGCGCGCTCGAATGCTATGAGAGCATAAAGATCATCCGTCAGGCGCTTGAGAACCTGCCCGCAACGCCCATAAACCTCGGCAATAAGCTCATCAAGATACAGCCGGGTCAGGCGGTCTGCCGCCATGAGGCGCCGCGCGGCCAGCTCAGCCACATGGTCGTGGGCGACGGCTCGTTCAATAACCACCGCGTCAGCATCCACGTGCCGAGCTATAAGAACACGCCGACTGTCCCGTTCATGCTCCGCGGCAACACCGTTGCGGACGCGGGACTCATCATCGCAAGCATAGACCCCTGCTTCAGCTGCCTCGACAGATAAGATGCACGAGCTTGCACTGACAGAGGGGATAATCAGCATAGTCGAGTCCGAAAGGAAAAAGCACGGTTTTGAGAGAGTCAGCGAGATAAGCCTGAAGCTCGGTGAATACTCCGGGGTGATACCGGAGTGCATGGAGGAATTTTTCCCGATCGCCTCAAAGGGCACGGCGGCCGCCGGGGCAAGGCTGATTTTCGAAAAAGTGCCGGCGCAGTTCAAGTGCCGCGGGTGCGATTGGCACGGCGGCCTTGAAAAGGGGCGCTTTGCCTGCCCGGAGTGCGGCGGGGAAAACCTCAAAATGACCGCGGGACGCGAGTTCTATGTTGAAAACATCAAAGTCGAATAGACAACGGAAAGATAATAAATTTCAAAGGAAGGAGAGATGATCTCTTGCAGAAAACACGGTTTACATCGGTGCTGTCCACATTCATCGTCTGCTACGTGTTCTGGATTCTTCTCACATGGTCACTGTCTCCGGAGGAGCTTGCGGCGGGAGCCGTCGTCTGCTTTTTCGTAGCGCTGTTCTCAGCAAAATACTTTATACATGAAAACGCCGGGTGGCTCTTCAGACCGGACAAGTTCTTCGCCCTGCTGGCATACTTTGTGGTTTTCCTCGGCCTGCTCATCAAGTCGAACCTCAATGTTGCAAAGTGCTGCTACAAGGGCTGCAAGGACGTTTACCCCGGCATCGTGAAGATACCGACGAAGCTCAAGGGCGACTACGCTCAGGCGATGCTCGCAAACAGCATCACCCTCACGCCGGGCACGATAAGCCTTGATATTGTCGAGGAAAACGGCGAGACGGCGTTCTATGTACACTGCCTCGACGTATCCCAGTACGAGGATAAGAACTTCTACTACACGGACGAGAACGGCAAAGAAAAGCCGCTGCCGCTCCACAGGAGCCGCGAGGACGCCGGAGAGGACATCAAAGGCACGATGGAAAAATGGATCAGGAGGATCTGGGAATGATTGACATTTTGATTTTTGCCGTCATTTATGCGCTGTTGGCCGCGGGAAACCTGATCAGACTTGTGAAGGGCCCGACGGGCGCTGACAGAATGGTCGCGGCGGACAGCATGGATATTCTTGTCGCCTGCGCAATGGTGCTCTTCTCCATATACAGCGGGAGAGGCATATATCTTGACATAGCCATCATCACGGCGATGCTCGGCATACTCAACACCATGCTCGTCGGCCGTTATCTTGATACGGGAAGGTGGCACAAGAAATGATACTGCGTATTATCATAGACCTGCTTATAGCCGTGAGCCTGTACTTCGCCCTTGCCGGGACGATCGGCATCAACAAAATGCCGGACACTTTCTCCCGTATGCAGGCGAGCACGCTCATCACCACCCTCGGCGTTCTCGGCGCGAACATCGGCGCCATACTCTATGCCATATTCATCATGCACAGCGGCGCTACCGCAGTGAAGATCGCGGTCATCGCGGCGCTCGTCATTGCGGTGAACCCCATCGGCGCGCACGCTATCGCCAAGGGCGCTTACCGCTCGGGCGTCAGACCGGAGCGCAAGATGGAAATGGACGATTTCAGGAGGGACTTCGATGAGTGAACTTGTTGTTATCTTAAATGCCCTCATACTTTTAGGCGTAGTTGTCTCCGCGATACTCGCGGTGCGCTGTGAAAAGCTGCTCTCCTCCGTTATCGCCCTCGGCGTCACCGGCATATTTGCCGCGGCGGAGTTCCTGCTGCTGCACGCGCCCGACGTTGCGATTTCCGAAGCGGCGGTCGGCGCGGCGCTGACTCCCCTTATCTTCATCGTGACGCTCAAGAAGCTCAAGGGAGGGGACGACAAATGAAGAAATTCCTCACTATCGTCTGCCTTGCGGCGTTCCTCATCGCGGGGATCTTCGCCGCAGTGGAGATGGCGCAGCTCCCGCCTACATATGACGGAGCCAATGCCAAGGTCTCTCCTTATGAGCTGATGCAGAATCCGGAGGCCTATGACGATTCCGAAGCCGACGGCGCGGCTGCCGCAATAGTCCAGCAGAACCTTGCAAAGACCCATGCCGTGAACGACGTCACCTCCATAGTCTTCGACTTCAGAGGCTACGACACGATGGGCGAGTCTTTCATAATGATACTCACGGTTTCCTCCGTTATCATCCTGCTGAGAAAGACCAAGGCCGAAAAAGAAAAAATGAAGGAGGAGCGAGATGGAAAGATACGCAGATAACGTCACTATCAAGCGCGTTATAACCCGCTGCGGCTGTGACAGGATCATTCCGCTTTGCCTCGTATATATCTTTTATATTATGCTCCATGGCCACCTGACCCCGGGCGGCGGCTTCCAGGGCGGCATACTCACCGTTGCCGTCGTGCTGCTCATCTACCTTGCCCACGGTTATGAGGAGGCCAAGCGTGCCCTGCACCCGGACCTTACCCATAAGCTCGAAGGCGTCGCGCTGATGCTGTATGTCGTCCTCGCATTCGTCGGCGTCGTCCTCGGTGCGAGCTTCTGCCAGAACGTGTTCTACTACCACGGCGATATAGGCGCGCTCTTCAGCAGCGGCACGGTGTTCTGGATGGGCGAGACTGTCGCGTTCGACGTGTTCACCGCGGCTGTGACGCTCTCCATCGGTATGCTCAGCGTTCTGTATCCTCAGGATATAGACAACCTGAAGTGAGGTGGCAAGTATGATTACGATGAACTATATTGCTTCGTTCTTCCTGATTTTCCTTGGATTATACTGCATCGTTGTAAAGCACAACGCGGTCAAGACCGTCATCGGCCTGTGCGTCATGGACTACGGCGTGAACATCTTTCTCATCTCCGTCGGCTATGTGCCGGGCGGCACCGCGCCTATTTTCACGCAGGGCGAGATAACCGCGGCAAGCTACTTCGTCGACCCGATACCGCAGGCGCTGACGCTCACGAGCATAGTTATCGGCGCGTGCGTTACCGCGATGAGCCTTGCGATAGTCATGCGGCTCGACGAACAGTACAAGACCCTTGACACCAGAGAGATAAGGAGGCTGCACGGATGATCCTTGATTATCACCACCTCCCGATCTGCGCGATAATGCTGCTGTTCTTCGGCGCGTTCTATATCACGACTTTCGGCACACGCGGCGGCGTGAGAAAGATCGCGTCAATGATCGCGTCCGCTCTGAGCCTTGCCTGCCTTATCGCGCTCATAAAGCCGGTAATGATAGACGGAGAGATAATCTCCTACTGGCTCGGCAACCGCAGCATCGCCGGCGGCTACGCGATAGGCATCGCGATAGAGGTCGACGCGCTGAGCCTGTTCTTCGGGCTGCTCGTCGGTATCGCGGCCTTTGCCGCCTGCCTTTACAGCCTGGACTACATAACCCACGACGCGCATCAGGTGCAGTATTACACGCTGCTGCTTATGACCTCCGGCGGCGTTCTCGGCATGGTGCTGACGGGCGATATCTTCAATATGTACATCATGGTGGAGATACTCACCATCGGCGCGGTCGGCCTGACGGCGTACCGCAGCAAGAGCGAGGGCGCGCTTGAGGCGGCGTTCAAGTACCTCGTTGTCGGCTCCATCGGCTCGGCGTTCATCCTCACGGCGATAGTGATGCTCTATGCCGAGACGCACACGCTGAACCTCGCGCAGCTGTCCGTGCTGCTGCCGGGCATGCTGGGCTCCGGCAGGATGAAGATAGCCTTCGCACTCCTGCTTGCAGGCTTCTCGACAAAAGCTTTCATCGTGCCGTTCCATCCGCTTGCGGCGGACGCTCACGGCGCGGCTCCCGCATCCGTGTCGCTGCTCATATCGGGCGTGCTTACAAAGTCCGGCCTTTACGCGATAATCCGCCTGTGCTACTTCCTGTTCCAGGTCATGGACAAGGGGACGATGCAGTTCCTGCTCGTCTTCCTCGGCTGCGTCAGTATGCTCGTGTGCGTGACCATGGCGCTTGCGCAGCATGACTTCAAGCGTCTGCTCGCGTTCCACAGCATTTCCCAGATAGGCTACGTGCTCACGGCGGTTGGCCTTGCCACGGCGCTCGGCCTCTCCGCAGGACTTTACCACGCGATGAACCACACCATCTTCAAGGGTCTGCTGTTCCTTGCCGCCGGTGCCGTCATGCACCAGACCGGCACAGGCGACCTCAACCGTCTCGGCGGGCTTGCAAGAAAGATGCCGCACACGACGGTGATGTTCCTTATAGGCGCGTTCTCCATAAGCGGCCTGCCGCCGTTCAACGGCTTTGCCTCGAAGTGGATGATCTATCAGGCAATTTACCAGAAAGCCGTCGAGAGCGGGAATTTCCTGTTTGTATTCGCGCTTATCGCGGCGCTCGTGACCTCGGTGCTGACGCTCGCGTCCTTCGTCAAGGTCAGCCAGAGCGTGTTCTTCGGTCAGCTCTCCGTCGAGTTTGAGAACACCGAGGAAGCGCCGGTAGGCATGCGCATCGCAATGGGGCTGCTTGCGGCTCTCTGCGTTATCACCGGTCTTTTCCCGAACCTCGTCACTGCTTTCCTTACCGAGCCCGCGGCGACTGCCGCGCTGAATGCCGGTAAGTACATAAGCGCGATGGGCTTTGACACTACGCTTGCCGCGCCCGCCGTGAGCTTCGCGAGCATGGGCGTCTGGGCGCCGGTCAACTGGCTGCTCCTGCTGTGCATCACACTGCTTGCGATAACCATCGCGGCCGTCTCCTCCCGCTATGACGGGGCAAAGACTGCCGAGAGCGTGACCGACACCAAGTACCAGCTCTTCTACGGCGGCGAAAAGAACGTGTATTCTCAGGTCGGCGGCGAGGATCTCTTCTGGGGTCTCAAGCACAACTGGCGTCACTACTTTGATTTCATGCACAAGCTGCACAGCGGCGTCGTCAACGATTACGCGCTGTGGGCGGTCGTAGACGTGACGGTCATCATGGCCTTCATGCTGATAGCGCTTTAAGGGGGTGGGAAATATGATGAAAGATATTATCGTCACGGCTCTGTATAACCTGGGCTACATCCTCATTTTCCCCGGCTTCCTGTTCTGCTTCTTTGCGGGGCTGCTGCTGTGCGGCATTGACCGCAAGCTCGTCGCCAAGATGCAGAAGCGCGTCGGCCCGCCGGTGCTCCAGCCGTTTTATGATTTCTTCAAGCTTTGCGGCAAGGAGTGCATCGTTCCCGCCGCGGCATCAAGGACGATGTTCCTTATGGCTCCGCTGGTAGGGCTCGCGGCGCTCGT
>CAVFGM010000076.1:0-3531 GCA_963621955.1 Bacteroidaceae bacterium | reverse complement strand
GCTTGAGGCTTTCATCAAGATACACAGGGATACCCTCGTTTATGCCGAAGGGGCACACGCCGCCGACCGGGTGGCCGACCAGTTCGAGCACCTCGTCTGCCGAGAGCATCTTTGCCTTGAAGTGAAAATACTCCTTGAACTTGTGGTTGTCTATCCTTGCGTCTCCGGCTGCGAGGATCAGCATGCAGCCATCGTCGGTCTTGAAGGACAGTGTCTTTGCGATGCGGGCGCCATCGACGCCCAGAGCCTGAGCCGCCAGCTCAACGGTTGCGGAGGAAACGGTGAATTCCTGAACTCTGTCCTCCAGTCCGAGAGCTCTGAAATATGCGCGGCCTTTTTCAATTGACATTTTTCTACCTCTGTTTGTTTAGGAAAAGTATTCTGGGAAGCTGATACCGAAGAAATCAGCCCAGCTTCGTGTGGGGAACTTATCATTTTTGCGCAGGAACTCGCGCACGCTGTCGTTATAGCAGGCGGTGTTTATATCGTTGACACAGTCGGCGATCTCATCCGAGTATTCGCTCATCGCCTCTTCGTGGCGGCTGCTCAGCCCCGTTGCGTGAAGCTGCGTTTCAACGTCCTTGAGCGCGGTGATGAACTCAGAATATACCTGATACACACTGCCTATGTCGCGGCTCCCGGAGGAGACGAGCGTGCGGAGACGCTGATTGCTGTCAGAGAGCACGGCGGTGTCTATCCCGTAATTTGAAGCGATAGGCACGATCTCATCCGCGACGGCGCAGAGGGAACTGATCTCCTCGGCGATGGCGTCGTGATTCTCGCCCTTGTATCTTACGCCGCTGTAAAAGCCGTCAGTTACCTTGTCGCATTTGTTGCTGAGCTTCGCGCTGACAGATATCAGCGTGGACGCAAAGATGACAATAAGCGACAAAATCACTGCCACAGCGGGCTTCTTGAAAAAATCCATATATTCCTCCTTACGGAAGCACGGTCTATCAGCCCTTCATTTCGAGCAGCTTATCCTTGAGCTCACCCTCGATGCGCGCAAGCTCCTCCTCGGCCTGGGCGCGGCGGACACGGCCGTCGTCCTGTATCTGGCGCACCTCATCAAGCGTGGCGATAAGCTCGATGTTGGTCTGCTTGAGCGTCTCCATATCGACGATACCGCGCTCGGATTCTTTCGCGACATTCACGCTGCCCTGATGCAGGGTCTTCGCGTTCTTCATAAGCAGCTCGTTGGTCACATCGGTCACGTTGCGCTGTGCCTGCATGGCCTGCTCGGAGTGGTACAGCGACAGAGCCAGCACCATCTGGTTTTTCCAGAGGGGGATGGTGTTGACGATCGAAGAGCGGATCTTCTCGGCCATCAGGCTGTCGTTGTTCTGCACCATGCGGATCTGCGGAGCCATCTGCACGGAGATAGTGCGCGTCAGCTCGAGGTCGTGTATCTTCTTCTCGAAGCGGCCTATGAGGTTTGCAAAATCGTTCGCGGCCTGTGCGTCCTCTGGAAGACCCGTCTCCTTGGCTTTTGCAACGTACTCGGGCAGCTCAACATTGCGCAGGTGCTCTATCTTGAGCTTACCGGCGAGGATGTACATGGTGAGCTCTTTCATGTACTCCTCGTTCTTTTCGTACATCTTATCCATCATGCTGATGTCTTTCATCAGCGTGATCTCGTGCTTTTCAAGCTCTTCGACTATCTTGTCGACATTGACTTCCGCCTTGTCAAACTGCGCCTTTTTCTCGGCGATGGTCTGGGAAGCCTTCTTGAACAGGCCGAAGAAGCCTTTCTTTTCCTCCTCGTCAAAGTTCAGCCCTTTGAGCTCGACAACAAGCTCGCTGAGCATATCGCCGCATTCGCCGAGATCCTTGGTCTTGACGGTGCTGAGGGCGGCGTCGGAGAATTCGGAGATGTTCTTCTGCGCGGCACTGCCGTAGTTCATTATCTGATCGGTGTTCTTGATGTCTATCTTCTCTGAGAAATCACGCACTGCGGCCTGCTCGGCAGGAGAGAGGCTGCTGATGTCAAGCTTCTCGACGGGTGTCTGCTCGGCCTGCTTCTCCTCAACAGGAGCCTCCTCAACGGCGGCTTCGGTCTGCGCAGCGTTCGGCTCAAGGGTAAGGGCGGGGATGAAGCTCTTTTCTTCACTCATGTTGTTTGTGTCCTTTCTGTTGTTATCTCAAAGTCCTTGTTACCGGAAAGCCCTTCTCTGGCCAACATGGTATTCATGACTTTTATATCGGTTTCGATATCCAGCGCCTGATCCTCAAACAGGGAATCGAGCCGCTTCTTGAACGCTTCGATGGCGGCGTCGAGCATTTCGTTTATGTTTTTCATGCTCTTGTCGAGATTCTCGCCCTCGATGCCCTGCGCGCTCATTCTGTCGTAGGCGTTGAGGAGCTTTATCGTCGTCGGCAGGTAATAGTTCATAAACTTCTTTATCTGCGGGATATCCGAGGGATCGGCAATGGCATCCTGCGTGATCTTATCCGTGATGCGCATGAGCTCATTGATCTTTTTGCGCACCTCGGTGTCCTTGATGGACATGTACAGCCTGCGCATCTCGCTGAGCGCGCGGTTGCCCTCCTCAACTATCGGATCGATCTCCGGGCCATAGCTCTTCTTTTCGACGTGCTCAGGCGCGGCGGCAGACTTGGACGCCTGCTCCCGTCCCGCTTCGTTTTCTTTCTGCACGGAGCTTCTGCCGAGAAGGTATGCGACAAAGCCGGAGATTCCGGCCGCCAGCAGCAGACCCCATATCTTGTACAGCGGCAGAAATGCCGCCGCGATTATCCAGGCGATCGTGAAGCCGTATATGGCCTTGACCGCCTTTTTCTTCTTATCTTTACGCGCCACTCAAAACTCTCCAATCGTTTGTCTTACATTTTTGTATTTTATATCTAATTGCCGCAGCAGTCAAGAGTATTGCAAATTAGCGCAGACCTGTAGTATAATAAATCAGTATCTGCGTGCCGTGCGGTACGCTTTCCGCGTAAAGGAGAACCATGATGATAAAAGTCGCACCGTCAATACTGTCCGCCGATTTTGCGAAACTCGGCCGGGAGGTCGGAGAGGTAGCGGCCGCGGGCGCCGACTATCTGCATTTTGATGTAATGGACGGCCTGTTCGTGCCGAATATTTCCATCGGTATCCCCGTGCTCAAATCCCTGCGCCGGGCGACGGATATGTTCATTGACGTTCATCTTATGATAGACCGCCCGGTCCGATATGCCGAGCAGTTCTGCAAGGCCGGGGCGGATATGGTGACTTTCCATGTTGAGGCCGACAGTCAGGAGAATATCCTCCGTGCAATAGAAATTGCCAGAGAGCTTGGCAAAAAGGCGGGTGTTGTCATTAAACCAAACACCCCGGCAGAGGCTGTTCTGCCGTTCCTGCCGATGGTCGACATTATCCTTGTCATGACGGTGGAGCCGGGCTTCGGCGGACAGCATTTCATGCATGAGCAGCTGCCGAAGATCAGCCGCGTCCGTGAGCTTATTGACACGCTCTCGCCGGACTGTGAGCTTGAGGTGGACGGCGGTATCGACGGCACTACCGCAGCTCTCGCC
>CAVFGM010000075.1:5280-13626 GCA_963621955.1 Bacteroidaceae bacterium | reverse complement strand
CTCTATGTCCATGCCCTCGACAAGCTGTTTGAACTCGCGCAGCTTGTTTTTGTTGTTGCTTGCAAGTATAAGTCTCATTTGAACAGCGCCTCCACGAAGTTTTTCCCGTCAAACGGGATGAGGTCGTCCACCTTTTCGCCGACGCCGACGTACTTTACCGGCAGCTTCAGTTCCTGCGCTATCGCGAAGACTATGCCGCCCTTGGCCGTGCCGTCAAGCTTTGTGAGCACTATGCCCGTGAGCCCCGCCGTGTCAAGGAACTGCTTTGCCTGTATGAGGCCGTTCTGCCCCGTCGTCGCGTCGAGCACCATCAGTGTCTCAACGTCCGCGCCGGGAAGCTCGCGGTCGATGATGCGGCGCATCTTCGAAAGCTCGTTCATAAGGTTCTGCTTGTTGTGCAGCCGCCCCGCCGTGTCGATTATTATGACGTCCGCGCCGCGAGCCTTGCCCGCGCATATGCCGTCGTATACTACCGCCGCGGGGTCGCTGCCCTCCTCGTGGCGCACAATGTCTGCGCCCGTGCGCTCTGCCCATATGCCGAGCTGCTCAGCCGCGGCGGCGCGGAAAGTATCGCCCGCGCACAGCAGCACCTTCTTGCCCTCGGCCATCAGCATAGAGGCGAGCTTTCCTATCGTCGTCGTCTTGCCGACGCCGTTTACCCCCACCATCAGTATGACCGATGGCTTGGTCGAGAGCTTCAGGCTGTTGTCGCCCGTTTCGAGGTACTGCATCAGTATCTCCATCAGGCATTCCTTAGCCTTGTAGCCCTTGGTTATGTTGCGGTCAAAGCACAGCAGGCGCATCTTTTCGATGACCTTGTCGGTCGTCTCTGCGCCGATGTCGGACATGACGAGCAGATCCTCCAGCTCCTCATAAAAATCGTCGCTCTCGAATTTGTAGTTTTTGAAGAGCTCTTCAAGCTCTTCCATATTCGTGCGGGTCTTTGTGAGTCCCGAAAAAATCTTGTCAAAAAATCCCATGCCTTGACCTCCTGTATAATTTACTGAGTTATAGTTTTCTGCGCGTCCTCAAGGTCGAGCTCGATGACCGTCGATACGCCCTTTTCCTGCATTGTCACGCCGTAGAGCATGTCGGCCTCTTCCATCGTGCCGCGGCGGTGCGTGATGACAAGGAACTGCGTCTTGTCGGACATGCGGCGCATGTACTCAGCGTAGCGCGTGACGTTCGCCTCGTCCAGTGCTGCCTCTATCTCGTCCATCACGCAGAACGGCGTGGGGCGCACCTTGAGTATCGCAAAGTACAGCGCTATCGCAACAAACGCCATCTCTCCGCCGGAGAGCAGACTCAGGTTCGTCAGCGCCTTTCCCGGCGGCTGCACCTTTATCTCTATCCCGCAGTTGAGCACGTCGTTTTCGTCCTCGAGCCTGAGCGCGGCCTTGCCGCCGCCGAAGAGCTCAAGGAAGGTCTGGCGGAAGCACTCGTCTATCTCCTTGAAGCGCCCGACAAAGACCTCCTCCATCTGGCTCGTGATCTCCTTGATGATGCCGACAAGCTCGCTCTTAGCCTTTGTCACGTCGTCGCGCTGTCCGCTGAGGAAGCCGTAGCGCTCGCTGACTCTGTCGTATTCCTCTATCGCGCCGAGGTTCGGCGTGCCGAGGGCGTTTATCTGGCGGCGCAGCTCGCCGATGAGCTTGTTTGCTTTCGTCAGGCTCTCCACCGGCTGGCGCATCGCCTGCGCCGCAGTATGGCTCAGCTCATAGTTTTCCCAGAGCTTGTCCATTATCTGCTTTTCTTCCATGTCGGCGGCAAGCTTCTTCTGCTCTATCTTCGCGACCTTGCGTTCGAGGTCGAGAATGTCGCCGTTGCGCTCCTGCGCCTCCTTGTCGGCTCGGGTGCGCTTGCCCTCAAGCTCCATCTTGCTGCGGCTTATCTCGGCGATCTCGTCCTTGATGGCCTTGGCTTTCTCGTTTATCGCGGCGATCTCCGCTTCCTTTTCCTTCAGCCGCTCGTTGAAGCTGTCTATCTTCCTCTGATAGGCGTCAACTGCCTCGCGCCGCGCCTGACTGTCTCCGGTGAGGCTTTCGAGCAGCAGCTTCAACTGCGCCGCGGAGCTTTCCACCGCGCGCTTTTCCGCTTCGAGGGAGGAAAGCCGGCTCTTTATCTCCGCCTGCTCTTCCAGCTTCATGTCCAGCTGATAGCGCACCGCGGCAAGGTCGGTCTTTGCCCGCTCAAGCTGCTGGGTATAGCTCTTCTCGTTTTCGGCAAGCTTTTCGCGCTGTTTTTTGAGCTTTTCCAGCTCGTTTGCGCGGGAGATTATGCCCGTGCCCTTTGCGCTGCTGCCGCCGGTCATCGAGCCTCCGGCGTTTATCAGCTGCCCGTCCAGCGTCACGATGCGCAGGCGGTTGCCGTTATTCTTCGATATCCTTATCGCGTCGGTCATCGCCTCGGCAATGACTGTGCGCCCGAGGAGATTTTCAAAAATGTCCTTGTATTTTTCGTCATACTGCGCAAGCTCCGATGCGATCCCGACAAATCCGGGGTCGTTCACCGGCGCGTCGCGCATCACGCTTCCGCGGATCGTGTCCACCGGCAGAAATGTCGCGCGGCCTGAGTCGTACTTCTTCAGCAGCTCTATTGCGCGGCGGCCGTCGTTCTGCGTGTCGACGACGATGTTCTGCCCCGCCGCGCCGAGTGCCGTCTCGATAGCGAGGGCAAATTCGTCCTCCGCGCGGATGAGGTTTGCCACCGGCGCATGCACGCCCTTGAGGTTCCCGCGCCCCGCTTCGCGCATGACGGTCTTGACGGCCTTGGAGTAGCCCTCATAGTCCTTCTCCATTTCGGAGAGCATCGCGATGCGCGAATCCATCGACCGCGCCTCGACCGATATTTTGTTAACTCTATCGCTGAGCTGGGCGACGCTGCTCTCTCTCCCGCCGAGCTTCATGCGGCAGCCCTCGACCATGTTGGAGTTTGCGGTCAGCTCCTCGCGCACGGTGGTCAGTTCATGGTCAATTTCGGCCATGCGGCCAAGGCTCTCGTCAATGCTCTGCTGCACGCCGCGCACGCGGTTTTCCTGCTCGGCAATGTCGCCGAGCATACGGTCCATGCTCTCCTTGCTGCTCTTCACGTCCGCGCGCAGCACAGCCGCCATGCTCTCGCACTGGGCCGCCTGACCCTCCGCCGCGGAGAGCCGTTCGCGCGCCTGCTCGGACTCTACGTCCTTGCGGTGCATGCGCTCGCTGATGCTTCCGGATGAGGCATAGAGCGCCTGCAGCTCGTCCTTCGCCTGCTCAAGGCTTTTCTTCGTCTGCTCATATTCGGCGTTTACAAGCTCTGACTGCTCATGCAGCTTATCGAGCGTCGCCATCCATGCCGAGACTTCCTGCACCCTGAGCTCATCGCGCAGTTTGAGGTACTGCTTTGCCGTCTCTGCCTGCTTTTTCAGCGGGCCGACCTGCATTTCCAGTTCCTCTATCTTGTCGTTTATGCGCAGGAGGTTTTCTTCCGTCTTTTCAAGCTTGCGCTCCGCTTCCTCTTTTCTGTAGCGGTAGCGGGAGATACCGGCGGCTTCCTCAAAGACCTCGCGCCGGTCGGTCGAGCGGCTTGAAACTATCTCGCCTATCCTGCCCTGACCGATGATGGAATACCCGTCGCGTCCAAGGCCGGTGTCCATGAGGAGGTTGTTGATATCCTTGAGACGCACGGATTCGCGGTTGATATAGTATTCGCTCTCGCCGCTGCGGTAATAGCGGCGGGTCAGCATTATCTCGCTGCTGTCGGAATCGAAGATGTGGCCGGAGTTATCGATGATGAGCGAGACCTGCGCATAGCCGAGAGCGCCGCGCTTTTCGGTGCCGCCGAAGATAACATCCTCCATCTTGCTGCCGCGCAGCGCCTTGGAGCGCTGCTCGCCCATGACCCAGAGTATCGCGTCGGATATATTGGATTTGCCGGAGCCGTTCGGCCCGACGATTGCGGTTATATTCTTTTCAAAGGTAAGGCGGGTCTTGTCCGCAAAGGACTTGAACCCTTGAATTTCCAGTGCTTTTAAATACAAACCAAAGTCCCCGTTCAATTTAGGCAGCGCCGCATAATACGCCTGCGGCATCTGACGGATAATTTGCGCCCTGATTTAGCCACTTTTTCTTGAAATACACAAAGTATTCCTGCAAAAAAGTGCCGTTATCAGAACACAAATTCTCTCGCCAGCTGCTCTTGCCGCATTATGCGGCGCTGCCTGTTAATCATGTCTGTCAATCATGTTATTATATTACATTTTATGCGGCATTTCAATGTCGAGTATTTGAATTTCTTGCCCGGAAAGCTCCGCCTTTTCGGTTATTCTGATGTTTTTCAGGCCGAATTCCTCTGTCAGCGCCCTAGTGTTGCAGCGGTGCTGCCCCGCCATCTGCGAGGCTTTCCCCCTGCCGACGGCAAGCGTCACGGTGCTGCCCGGCGTGATGCCGTCCAGCAGCTCCCGCGCCTTCTGCAGCATGATACGCGAGCGCACCAGCTCTCCGAGTGCCGGGTGATACGCACCGCCGGCAGCGTCGCCGCCGGAGAGGTCGTCCGTCGGGTTCAGGCCGAGGCGGATGATAGGTATGCCCGCCGCTTCAAACAGCGGTACGAGCTGCGCGCAGACGCTGACCGCGTCCTCGACAGTGTGTTCCCTGTACTTCCCCGCTCTCCACATGTCGTAAAGCGCAGTATCGCGGACGATGACCGTCGGGTAAATGCGCACGCCGTCCGGTTCGAGGGCAATTATTTTCTCCGCCGTCGCGATATCTTTCTCCGCCGTGTCCCCGGGAAGCCCTGTCATCATCTGGAGAATGAGCCTGAAGCCCGAAGCTTTTATGAGCCTTGATGCGCGCTCCACATCCTCCGCCGTGTGCCCGCGCGCCGAGCGGCGCAGCACCTCCGCGTCCATCGACTGTGCGCCGAGCTCGACCGTCTCGACGCCGTATCGGTGCAGGCGTTCGAGCACCGTCTCATCTATCGCGTCGGGGCGGGTGGAAAGGCGGATGGCGTTTATTTCCCCGCGGTCAAGATAGGTCTTTGCCGCGCCCAGAAGCGCCTCCTGCTCCGCTGCCGGGATGGCCGTGAAGCTGCCCCCATAAAACGCCAGTTGCCGCTTTCCTCCCTTTGGGAGAAAGGCGGCTGCGTTCTCTATTTCGTCTATAACGGTCTGCGGCGCCGCTGGCTCAAGCTGCCCGGAGATGCGGTTCTGGTTGCAGAACACGCAGTTGTGCGGGCAGCCGAGATGCGGCACGAAGACCGGGATTATGCTCTCTCTGGCGCTCACTTCTTCAGTGCCTCCAACGCCTTGCAGGCGGCCATCTGCTCGGCCTCCTTCTTTGACCTGCCGCTGCCCTCGCCGGTGGGTACCCCGTTTATGAGCACACGGAAAGTAAAGAGCTTGTTGTGATCCGGGCCGGATTCGCCGATGAGCTCATAGCTGATGACCTGGTTGCTGCGGCGCTGGACAAGCTCCTGAAGCTCGGTCTTATAATCGGCGATATGGTGCGCTTCGCCAAGCTCCGCCCCGGCAAGGACGTTTGCCATAATGAAGCGGCGCGCCTCGCCGATACCGGAATCGAGATAGAGCGCTGCGATTATCGACTCGACCATATCCGCGAGGATCGACGGGCGCTCACGTCCGCCGGTATGCTCCTCGCCGCGGCCAAGGCGCATATACTCGCCCAGACCGAGCGCAAGCGCGGCCTTATGCAGGCTCCCCTCGCACACGAGCTCCGCGCGCAGGCGGGTCATCCGACCCTCGGGCAGGCTCGGCTCATGCGAGTAGAGAAACTCTGCCGTCACGTAGCCGAGAATAGAGTCGCCAAGGAACTCAAGGCGCTCATAGCTCTGGCAGGGCGTGCTGTGGCGCTCGTTGGCATAAGAGCTGTGCGTGAGCGCGGTGACGAGCAGGGCGCGGTTTTTGAAGCGGTAGCCGATCTTCTCTTCAAGTTTATCCATTACTGTTCAGCCTTCAGTTTCATATATTCGATATTGGCCTTGATATCGTCGATGACCCCGGCATCGACAAAGGTCATGGCCTGACGCACCGCAGCAAAGATGCAGGCCGCGTTTGAGGAGCCGTGCGCCTTTATAACGGGCTTGGAAATGCCGACAAGCGCCGTGCCGCCGACCTCGTTGACGTCCATCGACTTCTTCATTATGCCGAGGTCTTTCTTCAGAACGGCGGCGGCAAGCTTGTTCTTTGTGCTCTTATAGAACACTCCCTTGAGGGACTTCATCATATACTTGATGACGCCCTCGGTGCTCTTGAGAAGCACGTTGCCTGTGAAGCCGTCGGTCACGACGACATCTGCCATGCCGTTAAACACGCCTGTGCCCTCTATATTGCCGACGAAGTTTATCCTGCCCTCTTCATCGGCCTTTTTCAGCAGAGCAAAGGCCTGATGCTGGAGCTCTCCGCCCTTTGTATCCTCGGTGCCGACGTTCAGAAGCCCGACGCGCGGGTTCTCGCAGCCCATCATCTTCTTTGCATAGAAGCTGCCCATATAGGCAAACTGGAGAAGATACTCGGCAGTGCACTCGACGTTCGCGCCGCAGTCGATGAGCATGACGCCGCGCTCCCCTGCCGGGAGAACGGGAGCCATCGCGGCGCGGCGGATGCCGCTGATGCGCTTGACGATAAGCGTCGCCCCGGTGAGGAGCGCACCGGTCGATCCGGCGGATACGACCGCGTCACCCTTGCCGTCACGCAGGAGGTTCAGCGCGACGGTCATGGAAGAGTCCTTCTTGCGGCGGGTGGCGGTGCTGGGGTCGTCCTCCATGGTGACGACCTCGCGCGCGTCGACGATCTCGAACTCGCTCTCCGCGCAGCCCTCTTTTTCAAGGCAGGCCTTCACATCCTCAACACGGCCGACAAGGCAGACTTCCACGCCGAGTTCGCGCTTTGCGCGCACCGCGCCCTTTACGATCTCCTCAGGGGCGTTGTCGCCGCCCATCGCGTCAATGATTATCTTCACAGTGAAAAACCTCCTTAGCCTTCAGGCTCTCTATGATCTCAAGGGAACGCTTCGATATCTCGGCGTTCTTGTTTCTCTTTCCTTTCACCCTGCGGCCAAGGGGACTGATGATGCCGAAGTTCACGTTCATCGGCTGGAAATCGCCGACGCTGCCGCCGGAGACATACAGACTCAGCGCGCCTATCGCCGTCTCCTGCGGGAAATCCACCGGCTCCATGCCGAGTACGCGCGCCGCCGTCTCGATACCGACGAGCATGCCCGAGGCCGCGGACTCCACATAGCCCTCGACGCCGGTCATCTGCCCGGCAAAGCTGATGCGCCCGTCCGTGCGCAGGCGGTAATACCGGTCAAGCAGCTTCGGGCTGTTGAGATATGTATTGCGGTGCATGACGCCGTAGCGCACGAACTCCGCATTCCTGAGCGCTGGGATCATGGAAAACACGCGCTTCTGCTCGCCCCATGTCAGGTGCGTCTGGAAGCCGACGATGTTATAGATAGTGCCGTCGGCATTGTCGCGCCGGAGCTGGACAACGGCATAGTTCTCTCTCCCCGTGCGCGGGTCGATAAGCCCGACGGGCTTCAAGGGGCCATAGCGCAGGGTGTCCACCCCGCGGCGCGCCATGACCTCGACCGGCATGCAGCCCTCGAACACACCGCCGTCATCAAAGCCGTGTACCTCCGCTTCTTTCGCGTGGGTCAGTTCCTCGACAAAAGCGAGATACTCGTCCTTGTCCATCGGGCAGTTTACATAGTCCGCTGTTCCTTTATCATAGCGCGAGGCGAAGAACGCGGAATCCATGTCCACGCTCTCAAGCGTCACGATAGGGGCGACGGCATCATAGAAATGCAGGTCGCTGTCCGGACATAAGGCGGCTATCTTTTCGGCGATAGCGTCGCTCGACAGGGGGCCGGTCGCGATGACGACCTCTCCCTCCGGGATCTCCGTCGCTTCGGCGCTCACGACCTCGACGTTCGGGAGGCTCTTTAATTTATCGGTGATGTATTTTGAAAAGCCCTCGCGGTCGACCGCCAGTGCGCCGCCCGCGGCGACCTTATTCGCGTCCGCGCTCTCCATGATGAGAGAGCCCATCGCGCGCATCTCGGCCTTGAGCAGACCCACGGCATTGGTGAGCTCATCGCTGCGCAGAGAGTTTGAGCAGACGAGCTCGGCAAAGTTCGGCGAGGTATGCGCCGGGGTCATCTTCACCGGCTTCATCTCTATAAGCTTCACATTTATGCCGCGCTTTGCAAGCTGCCACGCGCACTCGCTGCCCGCAAGCCCCGCGCCCAGAACGGTAACCGTTTTCATCTGTTATTCCTCTGTATCCGCACTTTTCTTTGTGCTTGTCTTTTTGGCCGCCGTGGTCTTCTTGGCGGTCGTTTTCTTTGC
>CAVFGM010000075.1:0-5270 GCA_963621955.1 Bacteroidaceae bacterium | reverse complement strand
CTTCGCAGCCGTCTTCCTGGCAGGCTTAGTCTCTTCTTCGCCCTCGGCAGCGGCGGCCTTTTCCGCAGCCTTTGCGGCCTTCTCGGCGGCGGCCTGTGCCTTTTCCTCGGGCGTCTTTTTCTTGAAAGTGCGCTTATCCTCGGGAACGAAGTTCGGGCACTGCTCGTTTATGCAGAAAGACTTGAGCGGCCCTCTGCCGCTGTGCTTGAACATGGTCTTGCCGCAGGCGGGGCAGAAGTCCTTGGTGGGAACGTCCCAGGTAATGAAGCCGCAGTCCGTGCCGCGCTCGCAGGCATAGAACACATAGCCCTTTTTCGAGGTGCGCTTGAGTATCCTGCCGCCGCACTTGGGGCATTTGCCGGGCATCTCAACGACGATGGGCTTTGTAAAGGTACACTCCGGGAAGCCGGGGCATGCGAGGAAGTATCCGAAGCGGCCCTTTTTCACGACCATCTGGCGGCCGCAGACGTCGCAGTATTCATCGCTGAGAACGTCCGGGACCTTGAGCTTCACGCCGTCCATGGCCTTTTCGGCCTCGTCCATCTCCTTGCTGAAGTCGCCGTAGAAATCAGCGAGGACGTCGCGCCACTGTGCCTTGCCGTTCTCGATGCCGTCAAGCTCCTCCTCCATCTGATTGGTGAACTTGAGGTCGACGATATCGGCAAAGTGCTCCTTCATAAGCCCGGTGACAACTCTGCCGAGCGGCGTGGGCTTGAGGTACTTGCCCTCTTTTATAACATAGTCATGGGAAGTGATGGTGGATATAGTCGGCGCGTAGGTGGACGGGCGGCCTATGCCCTTCTCCTCCATGGCGCGGATGAGCGTAGCCTCGGTGAACCTTGCGGGAGGCTGTGTGAACTGCTGCTCGGGAATGAGTTTTTCGAGCGCCAGCGCCTGTCCCTCGCTCAGGCTCGGCAGGGGATTTGCAAGCTCGCTGCTCTCCTCGTCCTTCGCCTCCTCATACACGGCGGTGAAGCCCTTGAACTTCATCTCCGAATAGGTCGCGCGGAAAGTATATCCCGCGGAGGAGACTTCGACGGCGACGTTATCGTACTTCGCGTTTGCCATCTGACAGGCGGTGAAGCGCCCCCAGATAAGGCGGTAGAGCCGGTACTGCTCCTGCGTGAGGTCCTTGCGCACGAGTTCCGGCGTGAGGTTCACATCCGTCGGACGGATGGCCTCATGCGCGTCCTGCGCGCCGGCCTTGGTCTTGAAGTGCCGGGGCGAGCCGGGGTAATACTCGGGGCCGTAGTGGCCGATGATGAAGTCCTTCGCCGCGGCAAGCGCTTCCTCGGAGAGACGGAGAGAGTCGGTACGCATATAGGTGATAAGGCCGATGCTGCCGTGCCCGCTTATCTCAACGCCCTCATAGAGCTGCTGGGCGATGGACATGGTACGGCGCGGGGTCATGCTCAGGCGGCGCGAGGCCTCCTGCTGAAGAGTCGAGGTGATGAACGGGGGCGCGGGCGACTTCTGCTTCTCGCCGCGCTTGACGCCGGAGACGGTAAAGGGCTGCGCCTGCGCGGCGTTTATGACCTCATCGACCTCGGCCTTTGATTTGAGCTCCTGCTTCTTATCGCCCTTGCCGTGGAAGCGGGCAGTGAACACCGCGTCCTCCGCGCCGCAGTTGAGGCGCGCGTCGAGCAGCCAGTACTCCTGGCTCTGGAAGGCTTCGATCTCCTCCTCGCGGTCAACGACCATGCGCGTAGCGACGGACTGCACACGTCCAGCGGACAGGCCCTTCTTTATCTTGCGCCAGAGCAGCGGGGAGAGCTCATAGCCGACGATGCGGTCAAGTATGCGTCGCGCCTGCTGGGAATCGACAAGGTTCTGGTCGATGCTGCGCGGGTTCTTGATGCTCTCTGTGACGACCTTTTTGGTGATCTCGTTGAAAGTCACGCGCTTGGCCTTTTCATCGTCAAGCCCGAGCAGCTCCTTGAGGTGCCATGATATGGCTTCGCCCTCGCGGTCAGGGTCGGTCGCGAGGTAGACGGTCTTTGCTTCCTTGGCTTCCTTCTTGAGCTCGTTGATGAGCTCCTTCTTATCCCGAACAGGGATGTACTGCGGCTCAAAGCCGTGCTCTATATCAACGCCCATCTTGCTCTTGGGCAGATCTCTCAGATGTCCCATCGAGGCGGTGACTTTATAGCCGCTGCCCAGATACTTCTCAATGGTCTTGGCCTTGGCCGGTGACTCGACTATGACCAGATCCTTCGCTTTTGCCATTATTTATCCTCATTTCATTGCCGTATTCAGGCTCACTCTCCGCCCGGGTACGCGGCGGATGTAGCCCTTGATCTCCAGCACCGTCAGCTGCGAGAGCACCTTTGCCGTGCCGAGGCCGGTGCGTTCGATCACATCGTCGATATGCGCCTGCTCACCGCCGATGGCCGTGATTATCTTCAGCTGCTCCTCATTTAACCGGGAGAGCTGTTCTGACAAGTCAATATATCCTTTGGTTATGTTGTTGTCAATCTCTTTTTTTGTCGAAACCGGTGTTTTTTCCTGCTTTACGGCAGGTTTTGCCCGTTCAGGCGGTACGTTTTTCACTTCCTCCGGAACGCTGAGACGCCCGCTCGGCTTCACTATTTTGTCCGGAAACAACGCTTCGAACTCGCACATGACGTCCCAGCCGCTCGTCACGGGCTTCGCCCCGTCCTTGATGAGGCGGATGGTGCCGACGCTGTTCTCGGCATCGGCATTGCCCGGGACGGCGAATATCTCGCGTCCCTGCTCGAGCGCCTCCTGCGCAAAGAGGAGACTGCCGCTGCGCTCCGGTGCCTCGACCACGACGACGCCCTGAGAAAGCCCCGCGCTCACGCGGTTGCGGTCACGGAAGAAGAACTTCTGCGTGACGGTGCCGGGCGGGTACTCGCTTATGAGCGCGCCGGTCGCGGCAACATCCCTCTGCAGGCGGTTATCTTCGCCGTGCGGCGTGCCGAGAACACCGATGCACCTGCCGCCTGCGAGCAGGCAGCCCTCAGCCGCGGCGCGGTCAACGCCCTCGGTAAGCCCGGAGACGATTATGCCGCCGCATTTGACTATTTCAAAGGCGAGAGTGCGTGCCATTTTGAGCCCGTATGGGCTCGCCCTGCGCGTGCCGACGATCGCTATCGCCGGGGTGTCGTCCACGTTCGGGAGCCGACCCCTGACGTACAGTACAGGCGGCGGAGCGTAGGTGTTGCAGAGCCAGCGCGGATAGCGCGCGTCCTGCATGGTGAGGATGTCGATCCCCTGCCGGTCGCACTCGGAGAGGATATCACCGCAGGCGCTCATGTCCCGCGCCTCGAGTACCGCCGCGTCATTGGCGCTCACGCCGGGTACAGTTCTGAACTCGCCCTCGGGCGCAAACCACGCGCGCTCGGCGTCGCCGTAATGGTCGATAAGCGCGGCCTTTGACGAAGGTCTGACATTGGTCAGGCTCGACAGCCACAGCCAGTATTTTATTGCGGACATCTGCCTCACCTGCCCTTTCAGTTTATCTCACGATCTCCCACATGACTATTGCCGCGGCGATCGCGGCGTTGAAGGATTCGCTGCCCGGCGTCATGGGGATGATGACCTCCCCATCGCACAGGCTCAGAAGCTCCGCACTCAGTCCCCTGCCCTCGCTGCCGACGGCAACGACGGCGTTATCGAGCTCCGCCGTGCGGATATCCGCCGCGCGCTCAGAGAGCGCCGCGCCGTAAAGCTTCATGCCGCGGCTATGGATATATTCCGCGGCGGACACGGCATCCATACGGACGATGTTTTCCCGGAAAATGGCGCCCATTGTGGCGCGTGCTGTCTTGGGGCTGTATACATCCGCGCAGGCGCCGCAGAGGATCACACTGTCAAAGCCCAGCGCCGCCGCCGTGCGGATGACAGTGCCGACATTGCCGGGGTCCTGCACGTTTTCAAGCAGGACAGCGCGGCGCAGCTCCGCGTTATGTTCCTCCGGCATCGCGAGCGTGAACACCGGGCCGGGGCTGTTCTTCATCGGGGAGGCATAATCGAAAAGCTCCGCCGGGGCGATATACTGCTTCGCGCCGTTCAGCCCCGGAAGCTCCTCTGCCGCGTCCTTCCACAGCACCGACTGCACCCGCGCGCCCTTATCGAGCGCCTCGGCGAGCAGCTTCATCCCATCACAGAGGTACTCTGCGCAGGCATAGCGGTACTCGGCATCCGACGCGAGCGCGCGCAGATGGGCGATATATTTGTTTTTTCTTGAGCTTATGCGTTCCGCGTCCATTGAAACCGCCTGTTTTATTATTATAGTAGGCTCTATATTAATACAGCTTTTTGAATTAATCAAGAGTATATTGGGTTATAAATTCAGGCGGCACATAATGTGCCGCCTGAAAAGCAACTATTTTATCCCCTGCTGTTTGCACCAGATGCTCATAACGAGCTTCACGGGCAGGAATTTGACGAGACGCACCTGACGGCGCACGGGATGGCCGAGGATGGAGACGAGCTTTTTCTTTCCGAGATCCTTCATGGCCTGCGCGGCAACTTCGTCAGGGCCGTACCACTTATCGACATAGTGGATATATTTATCGTGCTGCGCGGCCTGCTGGAACTCCGTCTTTATCCAGCCTGGGCAGACGCACATGACATGGATGCCTTTCGGACGCAGCTCACGCCAGAGCGCGCGGGAGAGGCTGAGCACATAGCTCTTGCTCGCACCGTACACCGCCTGATACGGCACAGGCTGCCACGCGGAGTTTGAGCCCATGTTGACGATGCTGCTGCCGGAAGTCATATACGGCAGGCTCACATGGCACATTGCCGTGAGCGCAAGGGAGTTGAGCTGCGCGCTCGCGAGGAGCTTGTCAAGCTCCTTTTCCTCAAAGGGGCCGAACACGCCGCAGCCCGCGGCGTTGACGAGAATGCTTATCTGCGGCTGCTCCTTTTTGAGCAGCGCCTTATATTCATCGATGCTGCCGAGGTCGGACAGGTCGAGCGCAACGGGGCGGATGGGATTGCGGCACTTTGCGGCAAGCTCCTCAAGGCGCTCACGGCGGCGGGCAATGACCCATATCTCGTCAAAGGCATCGTACTTATCCACCGCGTAGACAAACTCGCGGCCTATCCCGGCGGACGCGCCGGTTATAACTGCTATCTTCATAATTTCTCCTCTATTTCATCACGATGCGCGCTGCGCACGGAGTATCTCGACCGCGCGGCGTGCGGCCGCGGCGGCGTCGGGCGTGTAGCTGTCCGCGCCGATCTCGTCGCAGAAGCCCTGAGTGATCGGTGCGCCGCCGATCATTATCTTGATCCGGTCA
>CAVFGM010000074.1:0-21281 GCA_963621955.1 Bacteroidaceae bacterium | reverse complement strand
CGACCTGCATCCTGCTTGACGATATCGTCGATACCGCCGGTTCCCTCTGCGGCGCGGCCAAGGCCATAAGCGAGATAGGCGGCGCGAAGAAGGTCTACGCCTGCGCGACCCACGGCGTGCTCTCCGGTCCCGCTATCGAGCGCATTGAGAACAGCTGCATCGAGGAGCTGCTCCTGCTCGACACCATTCCTTATCCCGCCGACAAGCCTGCGTGCAGCAAGATCAAGTATATCTCCACCGCACCGGTCTTCGCCGAGGCTATCAGAAGAATTTACGAGGAAGTCTCGATCTCCAATCTGTTCGACTAAGTCAGAAGATTTGACACCGTTCCCGCAGCGCCGGTTTTCCCGGCGCTGCGGAGACGCGGTGTATCAGCATATCAAGTATGTAAACCGATTACCCGAATGGTAATTATCATATCCAGTAACGTTCTCCAGCATTGGGGTGAAAACAAATGCTTTTCAAAAAGCCCGGCGGGGTAAGCTGGCTCATCGTGTTTCTCGGCAATCCCGGGCTTAAATATGAGGGTACCCGCCATAACGCGGGCTTCATGGCGGCTGACGCCATGGCCAGGGAAAAGAATATCAGCATCAACCGCGCGCGCTTCAAGGCGCTTACCGCGACGGTCGATATAGGCGGCGAGAGCGTCATGCTTATGAAGCCGCAGACCTTTATGAACCTCTCCGGTGAGGCCGTCATTCAGGCGGTACGGTTCTATAAGATACCGCCGGAGCACGTTATCGTCGTGTCGGACGAGATAAGCCTGCCGATCGGCAAGCTGCGCATCCGCGTCAAGGGCAGCGCCGGCGGGCACAACGGACTCAAAAACATCATTGCCCAGCTCGGGACAGACGCTTTCCCGCGCATCCGCATCGGCGTCGGCGCGCCCCCGCACCCGGACTATGACATGGCCGACTGGGTGCTCTCCGCATTCAAGGATCAGGACGCCGTCGATATGCGCGACGCTGCGCTCCGTGCCGCCCATGCCGCCGAGTGCTACATCACCGACGGAGCCGACCGGGCAATGAACAAATATAATTAAACGCAGTGCCGCATTAATAATTCCTAAGTCTTTTGTTGGAAATTTTCCAGATAAATATATTGCACTCAGGAGGTTGACAATGAAAAAAAGCTGCATCGCAATGCTCCTGGCGGGAGGACAGGGCTCCCGTCTGTATGCCTTGACTCAGAATGTAGCCAAGCCCAGCGTTCCGTTCGGCGGAAAGTACAGAATAATCGACTTCCCGCTCTCCAACTGCGCAAACTCCGGTATCGACACCGTGGGCGTTCTGACGCAGTACCGTCCGCTCCAGCTCAACAGCTATATCGGCAGCGGCCAGCCGTGGGACCTCGACGTGTCCGACGGCGGTGTGTACATCCTGCCGCCGTACCAGAGCGCGGGCGAGCGCGGCTCGTGGTTCTCCGGCACCGCGAACGCGATCTATCAGAACATAGGCTTCATCGAGAGCTACGATCCCGACAACGTGCTGATCCTCTCGGGCGACCATATATATAAGATGGACTACTCCGATATGCTGCGCGAGCATATCGAGAAGGACGCCGCCTGCACGATCTCCGTGCTGCAGGTCTCGATGGAGGAGGCCACCCGCTTCGGCATTATGAACGTCGGCCCGGACGGGTACATAAACGAGTTTGAGGAGAAGCCCAAGCAGCCGAAGAGCGACCTTGCATCTATGGGCATATACATCTTCAACTGGAAGAAGCTGCGCGAATACCTCATCGCCGATGAAAACGACCCGAACTCCGACAAGGACTTCGGCAAGAACATAATCCCCAATATGCTCGCCGCGGGCGAAAAGCTCTGGCCGTACCGCTTCAGCGGCTACTGGCGCGATGTCGGCACCATCACGAGCCTCTGGGACGCGAACATGGATATGCTCTCTCCCACGCTCATCAATCTCTACGATCCCGACTGGCCGATCAGCGCGCGCAGCCCGATCTGCCCGCCGCACTACACCGGCGAGCACGCCGAGATCATCCACTCGATAGTCACCGAGGGCTGCGAGATCGACGGACACGTTGAAAACTCCGTGCTCTCTCCCTCCGTCAAGGTCCAGACCGGGGCAAACGTCTGCTACAGCGTGCTCATGCCCGGCGCGGTCGTCGAGTCCGGCGCGACCGTTGAATACGCCATTATCGGAGAGAACACCGTCATCCATTCCGGCGCTCATGTCGGCTCCGCGCCAGACGGCTCGGACGACTGGGGCGTCGCCACCTGCGGCCCGAAAATCGAGATTGGCTCCGGCGCGCGCGTGCCTGCCGGCGCGATGATCTACACCGGTGAGGAGGTTTGAGCAATGAAGGATTTTCACGGAATTATCTTTGCGTACAACACTTTCCCTGAGCTGCGCGAGCTTGTCAAATCCCGCACGGCGGCGTCGCTCCCGTTCTGCGGCCGCTACCGCCTTATAGACTTCCCGCTCTCTTCCATGCGCAACGCGGGCATCCTTGATGTCGGCGTTATCGTCCAGCGCGACTATCAGTCCCTGCTAGACCATATCGGCAGCGGCAAGCCCTGGGACATGAGCCGCCGCGACAACGGCCTGCGTATGCTCCCGCCGTTCGGTCTGCCCGAGTACCACAAAGGCAACTACACCGGCACAATGGAGGCGCTCAACGCCGTCTCTACTTATATAAAGGACATCAAGAGCAAGTATATCGTGCTCATGCTCGGCAACCTCTATGCGAACATCGACCTCACTGTTCCCATGAAGCAGCATATGCGCTCCGGTGCTGAGGTCACCGCGATATGCGCCGACCACTGCGTCGACGGCAGCCGCCTGCGCTACGTCACCGGTGAGGACGGCTTCGTGAAGCAAATGCTCATTGAGCCGCGCGATGAGAGCCAGGGCGTCGCGTCGCTCGAAGCGTACATCATCAACCGTGATGTGCTCCTGCGCCTGATGGACTATTCACGCGAGCATAACCTCTACCGCTTCCATAAGGACGCGATAGACTACTATCTCGCAAACGGGGGTAAAATGGGGATATACGTCCACCATGGCTACTCCGCCGTTATCCGCAGCGTCGACAGCTACTATCACACCAACATGGATATGCTCGATGCGGCAAACCGCGGCGACATTTTCCCCGCAGACCGCCCCGTGCGCACAAAGATGCGTGAAGAAGTCAGCACCTATTACGGCGAAAACGCTTCCTCTCTCAACTGCCTCGTTGCCGATAACTGCATCATCGAGGGCGATATTGAAAACTGCATCGTCTTCTCCGGCGCGCGCATCAGCGCGGGCGCAAAGCTCAAGAACTGCATCATCATGCGCCGCTGCACAGTCGGCGAAAATTCCAAGCTGAGCCACGTCATCGCCGATAAGGCCGTCGTGTTCTCCGCCGGGACGGTGCTGACCGGGAGCGATAAGCTGCCCATCGTCGTTCCCAAGGGAATAGAAATCTAAGGCAGTACCATAAAATCCGCTATAAAACAATGCGGCGTGCCGCCGCATTGTTTTTCCCCGATCTTCGGTAACGTTACCGGAGCTTATATGATCGGGCATACTCTACTCCACGGAGGTAATAAATGAATAATCAGATATCCAGAGACGAAGTCCGCAGCGCGATAGAGGATAAGCTCAGCGCGCAGTTCAGCGTAAGCGGCGAGGACGCCACCAACGAGCAGATATTCCAGGCCACGGCCATAGTCATCCGCGAGCTTATGAGCCGCCTGCTCACCATCGAGGACCCGCGCCACGCGGAAAAAGAGATACACTATATGTCGATGGAGTTCCTCATGGGGCGCAGCCTTATGAAGAACGCCTACAACCTCGGCATCTCCGACGCTGTCACAGGCGCGCTTGAGGACATGGGGCGCAATGCGTCCGATATCTTCGAGGAGGAGCCGGACGCGGGGCTCGGCAACGGCGGCCTTGGCCGTCTTGCCGCCTGCTTCATGGACTCCATGGCTACCGAGGGACTTCAGGCCACGGGCTACTCCATCTGCTACGAGCTGGGCATGTTCAAGCAGAAGTTTGAGAACGGCCGCCAGACCGAGGTCGCCGACAATTGGCGCACTGCGGCCGAGAGCTGGCTGATCCCCCGCCATGAGGACGAGGTCGAGGTCCGCTTCGGCGGTCAGATATCCCCGAGCTGGGACAGCCTCGGCCACTATCACGCCGAGCACACCGGCTACACCGCCGTCATCGCCCTGCCGCGCGATATGCTCATCGCCGGCTACGGCGCAAAGGAGATCAACACCCTGCGCCTTTGGGACGCGATGAGCCCGAACTCTCTGGATATGTACCTCTTCTCCGAGGGCGCGTACGTCAAGAGCCTTGAGCAGCGCACCATGGCCGAGGTCATCACCAAGGTGCTCTACCCGGCGGACGACCATACCGAGGGCAAGCTCCTTCGCCTCAAGCAGCAGTACTTCTTCATCTCCGCCACCGCGCAGGATATCGTGCGCAAGCACATCCGTACCTGGGGCGATATCCGCAGCTTCTCCAAGCACCATATCATCCAGATAAACGACACGCACCCGACGATGATAATCCCCGAGCTCATGCGCATCTTCATGGACGAGTACGAGCTTGGCTGGGACGAGGCATGGGAGCTTGTCAAGAACTGCGTCGCCTACACCAACCACACCGTTATGAGCGAGGCTCTCGAAAAGTGGCCGCAGGACCTCATCCAGCAGCTGCTGCCCCGTATCTGGGAAATCATGTGCGAGATCAACCGCCGCTGGTGTGAGTATCTCGGCGCACACTTCGGCAGCGGCGAGGCTCTCGGCCGCAACCTCATCATCCGCGACGGTCAGGTTCACATGGCAAATCTCTGCCTTGCGACCTGCCAGAAGGTCAACGGCGTGTCCCGCCTGCATGGCGACATCCTCAAGAACGACCTCTTCCACGATCTCTACACCATTACGCCCGAGCGCTTCACCTATGTCACCAACGGCATCGATCACCGCCGCTGGCTGTCTCAGATAAACCCCGGCCTTGACGCTCTCGTCAAGGAGCTCACCGGCGGGGACGAATACCTTACGAACCCCGAGGTGCTCATCAAGCTTGCCGACTATGCAGACGACGCCGCCGTGCGCGAGCGCGTGCTGGCGATAAAGCGCGCGAACAAGGAGAGCTTTGCCGAGTTTGCCCGCCGCAACGACAGCTTCGCCCTCAACACCGAGGCAATCATGGATGTTCAGGTCAAGCGTCTGCACGAGTACAAGCGCCAGCTGCTGTGCGCGATGAGCATCGCGAGCCTCCAGCTTCAGCTGCACGACGACCCGAACCGTGAGTTCCTGCCCCGCACCTTCGTGTTCGGCGCAAAGGCCGCCGCGGGCTACAGGACCGCAAAGCGCATAATCGAGCTGCTGCTGAGCATGGCGAACGACATCAACAACGACCCTGTCTGCAAGGACAGACTCCAGGTCTACTTCGTCGAAAACTACCGCGTCTCCGCTGCCGAGGCCATAGTGCCCGCCGCGCAGATCTCTGAGCAGATCTCCACCGCCGGTAAGGAAGCCTCCGGCACCGGCTGCATGAAGCTTATGATGAACGGCGCTGTCACCATCGGCACGCTCGACGGAGCAAACGTTGAGATGTACGAGCGCCTCGGCGACGAGAACATGTTCCTCTTCGGCCTGCACACCGATGAGATCGCCCAGCTTCGCGCAAACGGCTACGATCCGGGCGCTATCGCGAGAAACGATCCTGAGATCAGCCGCATCTTCTCACGCTTCAGCGAGGGCTTCTCCGACGGCAAGAGCTATTCCGACCTTGTCAGCCAGCTGCTCTACGGCGGCGACCCGTATATGCTCATCGCCGACTACCGCGCTTATGCCGACTGCCAGAAGCGTCTCTATGAGCGCATTTCCGACAAGGGCGAGCTTGCGCGCCTTGCCATTATGAACACCGCCGAGAGCGGCATCTTCGCCGCTGACCGCGCGATCAGCCAGTACGCGCACGAGATCTGGAAAGTAAAGTAAAATGAATTTTCAAAACAAAGCCGCCGTCATCGGCGGACTCAACGCGGATATATGGGGCCGCCCCTCCGGCCCCATCATCCTGCGCGACTCGAACCCCGGCTCGGTGACGCTTACCCCCGGCGGCGTCGGGCGCAACATTGCGCACGACCTCTGCCTGCTCGGGCTTGACGTCAGCCTTGTCTCCGCCGTCGGCGATGACGCCAACGGTGAGTTCCTGCTCGACCGCTGCCGCAGCCTCGGCATGGACGTCAGCCGCGTGCGCGTCGTCCCCGGCGCGCGCAGCTCGAGCTACCTCTACATAACCGACGAGCGCGGCGACATGCAGCTTGCCGTGAACGACATGGCCGTCTGCAATGAGATAAGCCCCGAATACCTTGAGGGCGTTCTGCCCGGTATTCAGGCCGGGGCGCTGGTGCTTGACACGAACCTGCCGGTAGAGTCGCTCGAATTCATCTGCCGCAGCTCCTGCATCCCGCTCTATGCCGACCCGGTTTCATCGGTCAAGGCGATGAAGCTGCACGGCGTGATGAAGCATCTGCGTGCAATCAAGCCGAACGCGATCGAGGCCGCCGCGCTCACCGGGCAGACTGACCCCGAGCTTGCCGCCCGCGCGCTCATTGACGAGGGCGTGCAGCGCGTGTTCATCAGCCTCGGCACGAACGGCATGATCGCCGCCGAGGGCTCGCGCATACTGCGTATGCCGTCTCCGGAAGCAAACGTCGTGAACGCGACCGGCGCAGGGGATGCTGCGATGTCCGCCATAGTCTGGGCAGACCTGCACGGCCTGAGCCTTGAGGACTCCGCGCGCGCCGCGCAGCTCGCCGGTGCGATAACCTGCGCAAGCGAGGAGTCTAACGCTCCTGAGCTGAGTAGGCTTCCCGGCCTGCTAGCGGCAGAATAAAAAGATATCGGAGAAAGCCTTGGCTTTCTCCGATATCTTTTTATTGGCAGTTTATTCTTTGCTTTCCTCCGCGTCCTCGGGGAGCTTATCGCGCTGGACAAGCACCTTTTCGACACGGCGGCCGTCAGTCATGCGCAGCACGGTGACGGTGAAGTCACGGTAATGGAAGCTGTCCCCGGCGTGCGGGAAGTCGCCGAACATCTCAAGCGTCCAGCCGCCGACGGTGTTGCTCTCGGGGGAGAAGCTCTCCTCGTCAAGCCCCATGAGCTCGGCAAAGTCGGAGATGACCATAGAGCCGTCAAGCTCGTATTCATCCTCACTGCGCTGCACAAGCTCGTGCTCGACGGTGTCCGTCTCGTCCCAGATATCGCCGACGATCTGCTCAAGCACATCCTCCATCGACACGACGCCGAGGGTGCCGCCATATTCATCGGAGACTATGGCGAGGTGCTGCTTCGCCTTGCGCAGCTGATTGAGCACCGCGGGCAGCTTCATGGTCTTGTAGACATAGCAGGGCTTCATCAGCAGCTTGCGGATATCGGCACGGCCGTTATCCGCCATGGCCTTGAGGAAATGGTTGAGATACAGCACACCGATGATGTTGTCGATGCTGCCCTCATAGACCGGGATGCGCGAATACGTGGCCTCCTCGATGACGGACATGATATCGTCCCAATCGTCCTCGATGTCTATCGCGCAGACGTCGACACGCGCGGTCATAACGTCGAGCGCGGATATCTCGGAGAAGTCTATCGCGGCCTGCACAAGCTCGGACTGATCCTCGTCCAAAACATCCTCGTCCTCGGCAGTCTCAATGATGGACTGGAGCTCCTCGACGGCCTCGTCACTGCTTTCGTCCTTCTGGTCGGGCAGACCCTTTGTAATAAGCTCAATGAGCTTCACGACCACCCAGATAAGGGGCTTGAGAACAATCATCATAAAGCGAACGGGATAGGCGTGGCGCAGAGCGATGCGGTTGGCGTTCTTCTTCGCGGTGATCTTCGGTATCGTCTCGCCGAAGATGATGACAAGGAACGTCAGCACAACGGTCGATACCCACGCATAGTCCTCGGAGCTTGTAATAAGTATCACGAGCACGGACGCGAGAGAGGACGCGCCGATGTTCGCAAGGTTGTTGCCGATGAGTATGGCGCTGAGAGCATCGTCAAAATGCTCGGTTATCCTGACTGCGAGGCCGGCTTTCTTGGAGCCGTCGTCCCGCGCGTTTTCAAGACGCAGCACGTTGCAGGAGGAATACGCCATTTCAGAGGCGGAGCAGAAGTTTGAAAGGCATAGGCACAGGAAGATGCCGATGGAGATAAGAACTATATTCACTGCGCCTCACCGCCTTCCTCAGTTTCCGGAAGCAGGGCGACTGTAAGCTTCATTATACGGTTGTGGTTCATATCCTTCACCGTGACAAGCACCTGATGATAGCGGAAGTTGTCGCCGGGCTTGGGGATGGTGTCAAACTTTTCGTAGGCCCATTCGCCCATGAGCGTGTTCACAAGCTCCTCGTCGTTTTCGGGGTCCTCGTAGCCGAGCTGATCGAACACGTCGCTGACGGTCTCATCCGCGCCGACCTCGTATACGCCGTCGCCGATCTCGACCATAGGCTCTTCAATAACGTCGTCCTCGTCCCATATCTCGCCGACGAGCTCCTCAAGAATATCCTCGACTGTCACGATGCCGAGGGTGCCGCCGTAGTTATCGGTGACGACGGCGATGTTCAGCTTACGCTTTGAGAGGATGGGGAGCAGCTCATCGATATTCGTGCTCTGGTGGACGAAGAGCACTTCATCCAGCATGGGCTTTATATCAAGGTTCTCACCGAGACGGAGATAGGCCTTGATATATTTGCGTATCTGGAGCACGCCGATGATGTTGTCAATGCTGCCCTCGTAGACGGGCAGGCGGCTGTGGTTCGTGGATTTGATAAGGCTCAGCAGCTCCGCGTGGCTGCTGTTTATGTTTATGGCCACTATATCGACCCGCGGGGTCAGCACGCTCTCAACGGTGACGTCGCCGAACTGGAGCGCGGAGGATATCAGGTCGCCCTGATCCTCATCAAGGCTGCCCTCCTCGGTCATGTCCTCGATGATGTCGTACAGCTCATCCTCCGTGACGGATATCTGGCTGTCGCCGGGGGTGAGTTTCGCGGCTGCCTGACCTATCCATGTCAGCAGCTTCGAGAGCGGGGCGAAAAGCTTCATAAAGAAGCAGAGCACCGGCGCGCAGGAGAGAGCGAGAGTATCGCTGTACTTCTTCGCAACGCTCTTGGGGAGCATCTCGCCGGCAAAGAACACAACGATGGTGGTAATGATCGTGCTGATCGACACGGCGCTCACGCCCCACTTCCTCGTGACCGCGAGGGTGACGATAGAGGCTGCGGCGATATGTACGATATTGGTGCAGATAAGCAGGGTGCTGATGGCCAGATCAAAATTATCCAGCACATAGAGAGTCTTTTTTGCCCGGAAGTCGCCGCGTTCGGCAGACGCCTTAATGCGGCTGCGCGATGCGGAGGCCATCGAAGTCTCCGTAACAGCAAAAAATGCGGCGCATACAAGCAGCAGCGCGGCAATTATCCAAGGCAATCGACTGCCATCATCCATAAGAGGATACACATCTCCTTTTAATAAATTAATCTGTAGTATAGCATAGCGCGCTGTTTCCGTCAATATTCGTAATGTTGCGAATCTATGAAATTATCGAGCGCCGTATCTGTTCTTTTTCCGCCGGATATGCTACAATATAACAAATTATTTTATTCGGGCGGAACTGAAATGAAGATTGAAAGAGAATACCCCTCCTTTATAATAACCAAGAAAGGCAGCGCATGGGTCGGCACGGGTCACCCGTGGATATATGCGCAGGAGATAATCTCCAAAAGCACCGAGCCGGAAAACGGCGCGCTTGTCGACGCACTCAGTGAAAATGGGCGCTATCTCGGCACGGGGCTGTACAGCCGCGAGAGCAAGATAGGCCTGCGGCTCATCTCCCGCAACGCGAACGACCGTTTTGACGCGGAGTTCTGGAAGCGCCGCATCCGGTACGCGTGGGACTACCGCCGCACCGTCATGGGCGGGGACGTGTCCTGCTGCCGCGTCATCTTCGGCGAGGCCGACGGCTTCCCCGGCCTGACCGTGGACAGGTTCTCGAACATCCTCGTCACGCAGACGCTCTCTGTCGGGATGGAGCGGCTCAAGGACGTTATCTTCCCGCTGCTCGCCGAAGTGCTGCGCGAGAGCGGGGAGCGGATAGACGGCATATATGAGCGCAACGACGTCGCCATCCGCGCGCTTGAGGGGCTCGAGCAGGGCAAGGGCTGGTATGAGCTGCCAGGCGAGGAGCACCCGCAGAGCACCGTGACCGAGATATGCGAGAACGGGATATACTACGCCGTGGATTTTGAGAACGGGCAGAAAACGGGCTTCTTCCTCGACCAGAAGTATAACCGCTTTGCCGTGGCGCGCCTTGCCAAGGGGCGGCGCGTGCTCGACTGCTTTACTCATACCGGCTCTTTTGCGCTCAACGCCGCACTTGGCGGCGCAGAGCACGTGACGGCGGTGGACGTGTCGGAGAGCGCCGTTGCAATGGCGCGGGAGAACGCGCGCAGAAACGGCCTTGAGGACAAGATGGACTTCGTTGCGGCGGATGTGTTCGACCTTCTGCCGGAGCTGAAGAAGGGCGAGTATGACTTCATCATCCTTGACCCGCCGGCATTCACAAAGTCGCGCAAGACTGTCGGCCGCGCCGAGAAAGGCTATAAGGAGATAAACCTGCGTGCGCTCAAGGCGCTGCCGCGCGGCGGGTATTTTGCGACGGCCTCATGCAGCCATTTCATGCCGTCGGAGCTGTTTGTGAAGATGCTGCGCTCCGCGGCGCAGGACGCAAATGTTGAACTGCGGCAGATCGAGGCGCGCCAGCAGGCACCCGACCACCCGATACTCTGGAACGTCCCGGAGACGGATTACTTGAAGTTCTATATCTTCCAGGTCGTCTGAGCTTCCGGCGGATATAAAAAATCCCCTTGACCAGACGACCTCTGCGGAGTATACTGCAATTGATTCAAAATTTTGAAGCATTGCAGCTTCCGCACGGAGGTAATTATGGATAAGAAAGAGCTTATGCGCGCGGTCAAATTCACGTTGTTTTCGATAAGCGCAGGGATCATCCAGCTGCTGAGCTTTACTCTGATGAATGAGGTCTTTCGCTGGAGCTACTGGGTGTGCTATCTGACGGCGCTTATACTGTCGGTCCTCTGGAATTTCACGCTCAACCGCAAGGTGACTTTCCGCTCGGCCAACAATGTCCCGATTGCGATGCTCAAAGTCGCGGCCTATTACCTCGTGTTCACACCGCTGTCTACCTGGGGCGGGGACTGGCTCACCGGCATAGGTTGGAACGAGTATGCTGTGCTTATCGTTTCCATGCTGCTGAACTTTGCCACGGAGTTTCTGTATGACCGCTTTGTCGTGTTCGGCGGTAGCATCGACACTGCAGTGTCAAAAAAATGTGCGGGATCCTGAAATTTACTCTTGACAAATCTGTAAAAAAAGGTATAATAATCCTTGCTTTTAGCGGGATTGTGTAGTGGTAGCACAGCGGACTCTGACTCCGTATGCGAGGGTTCAAATCCTTCTCCCGCTGCCATATCGCTGCGAACGACAGTTCGCAGCGATTTTTTTTAAACCTTTTGCTGTGCTCTGCCGCGGCAATTGACACGGAGCCGGCAAAAAGCGCTTCCGATGCGATGAACAGGAAGCGCTTTTACTATAAACAAGATAAAATCAGCGCCCCGGGGAACCGGGGCGCTGAAGTGGTTTATGCGATTTTTTCGGCTTATTCGTAGAGAGCCTTGAGCTTGAGCAGGTGCTCGTAACGCTCCTTGGCGTTCTCCTCGGATGCCGCGAAGAGCTTGGTAGCTCTCTCGGGGAACTCGCGGGTCAGACGGCTGTAGCGAGCCTCGTTCATCAGAAACTCCTGGTAACCGCCGGCAGGCTCCTTGCTGTCGAGAGTGAAGGGCTTCTCTGCGTCCGGATTGAATCTGAACAGATTCCAGTAACCGCACTTGACAGCCTTCTCCATCTCCTTCTGGCAGTTCTCCATGCCGCCCTTGATGCTGTGCATCTCGCAGGGGGAGTAAGCGATGATGAGGGACGGACCCTTGTGAGCCTCGGCCTCGGCGATAGCCTTGAGGGTCTGGACCTTGTTTGAGCCCATTGCGATCTGTGCAACGTAGACGTAACCGTAGGTCATAGCGATCTCGGCGAGGGACTTGGACTTGATCTCCTTACCGGCAGCCGCGAACTGAGCGACCTGACCGATGTTGGAAGCCTTGGAAGCCTGTCCGCCGGTGTTGGAGTAAACCTCGGTGTTGAAGACGAAGACATTGACGTCCTCACCGGAAGCGAGAACATGGTCGACGCCGCCGAAGCCGATGTCGTATGCCCAACCGTCGCCGCCGAAGATCCAGACGGACTTCTTGTTGAGGTAATCCTTCTTTGCAAGGATCTCCTTGGCAGCGTCGCAGCATGCGCCGTTTGCCTCGATGATGGAGACGAGACGCTTTGCGGGCTCCTGGTTGTTGTTGCCATCGTCATAGGTGGCGAGGTAATCCTGTGCGGCCTTCTTGAGCTCATCGCTCTCGGCGTTCTCAGCAACTGCTTCGACGCTCTTCTTCAGGTCGTCACGGATCTTCTTCTGGCCGAGGTAGATGCCGAGGCCGTGCTCAGCGTTGTCCTCGAAGAGGGAGTTGGCCCATGCGGGACCCTTGCCTTCCTTGTTGACGGTGTAGGGAGAGGTTGCAGCCGGGCCGCCCCAGATGGACGAGCAGCCGGTAGCGTTGGAGATGATCATGTGATCGCCGAAGAGCTGAGTTACGAGACGGGCATAGCTGGTCTCGGCGCAGCCTGCGCAGGAGCCGCTGAACTCGAGGTACGGCTGAGAGAACTGGCTGAACTTCACGTTGTCGGCAACGAACATATCCTTCTTCTCGGAGACGTTCTTGACCATGTAATTGAAGACTTCCTGCTGGTCGATCTGGCTCTCCATGGGAACCATTTCGATAGCGTGGACAGCGCACTGGCTGATGCAGACGCCGCAGCCCATGCAGTCGAGCGGGGAGACAGCCATAGTGAACTTGTATTCGCCCTTGCCCTTGCCGGCCTTGATCTCGGCGAGCTTGGTCTGCTCGGGAGCGGCAGCAGCCTCATCAGCGGTGAGTGCGAAGGGACGGATGGTGGCGTGCGGGCAGACAAATGCGCACTGGTTGCACTGTACGCACTTCTCGGCATCCCACTTGGGAACGGAGACGGCTATGCCGCGCTTCTCGTATGCGGCAGCGCCGAGCTGGAAAGTACCGTCGACGTGGTCGACAAAGGTGGAGACAGGCAGGGAGTCGCCGTCCATCTTGTCGATGGGGTTGAGAATGTTCTCGACCATCTTGACGGTCTTGGGCAGACCGGTGACGGCTTCTGCTGCGTCATCATCGGTGGCCTCTGCCCAGTATGCGGGGACCTCGACCTTGTGGTACGCGGTAGCGCCGGCGTCGATCGCAGCATAGTTCATGTCGACGATGTCCTGGCCCTTCTTCAGGTAGGAGTGCAGGGCGGCGTCCTTCATGTACTGGATGGCCTCAGCCTCTGGCATGACCTTTGCCAGAGAGAAGAATGCGGACTGGAGAATGGTGTTGGTACGCTTGCCCATGCCGATCTTCTTGGCCAGGTCGATAGCGTCGATCATGTAGAGCTGGATGTTGTTCTTCGCGATGTAGCGCTTGGAAGCGGCGTCAAGGTGATGCTCGAGCTGTGCGAAATCCCACTGGCAGTTGACGAGGAGCACACCGCCGGGCTTGACGTCACGCACTATCGGGAAGTGCTTGGTGATATAGGAAGGAACATGGCAGGCAACGAAGTCAGCCTTGTTGATGTAGTACGGGCTCTTGATGGGCTTGTCGCCGAAGCGCAGATGGCTGATGGTGACGCCGCCGGTCTTCTTGGAGTCGTACTGGAAGTAAGCCTGAACGAACTTATCGGTATGGTCGCCGATGATCTTGATGGAGTTCTTGTTCGCACCGACAGTACCATCGCCGCCGAGACCCCAGAACTTGCACTCGATGGTGCCTTCTGCCGCGGTGTTGGGTGCGGGCTCTTCGGTGAGGGACATGTTGGTGACATCATCGATGATGCCGATGGTGAACTGGCGCTTCATCTCCGCCTTCTTCAGCTCGTTATATACAGCGAAGACAGAAGCGGGAGGAGTATCCTTGGAGCCGAGACCGTAGCGGCCGCCGATAACGGTGACGTCGGTCTTGCCGGCGTTTGCCAGAGCGGTGACGACATCGAGGTAGAGAGGCTCGCCCTGTGCGCCGGGTTCCTTGGTGCGGTCGAGGACTGCGATCTTCTTCGCGGTCGCGGGGATAGCGGCAAGGAGCTTATCCGGGCAGAACGGACGGAACAGACGGCACTTGACAAGGCCGACCTTCTCGCCCTGAGCGGTCAGGTAGTCGATGACTTCCTCTGCGACGTCGCAGATGGAGCCCATCGCGATGATAACGCGGTCAGCGTCGGGAGCGCCGTAGTAGTTGAAGAGCTGGTAATCGGTGCCGAGCTTGGCATTGATCTTGCCCATGTACTCCTCGACGATCGCGGGGACTGCCTCGTAGTACTTGTTGGAAGCTTCGCGGTTCTGGAAGAAGATATCGCCGTTCTCGTGGGAGCCGCGCATTACGGGGTGCTCGGAGTTCAACGCTCTGTCTCTGAATGCCTTGACGGCGTCCATGTCGACCATGTCCTTGAGATCGTCATAATCCCAGACCTGGATCTTCTGCAGCTCGTGAGAGGTGCGGAAACCATCGAAGAAGTTGAGGAAAGGAACTCTGCCCTTGATAGCCGCAAGGTGTGCGACCGGGGACAGGTCCATGACTTCCTGAACATTGGACTCGGCCAGCATCGCGAAACCGGTCTGGCGGCAAGCCATAACGTCGCTGTGGTCACCGAAGATGTTCAGGGTGTGGCTTGCGAGGGTACGTGCGCTGACGTGGAACACGCCGGGCAGCAGCTCGCCTGCGATCTTGTACATGTTGGGGATCATCAGGAGCAGGCCCTGGGATGCGGTGTAAGTGGTGGTCAGAGCGCCTGCGTTCAGAGAACCGTGGACCGCACCTGCGGCGCCGGACTCTGCCTGCATTTCCTGAACCTTTACAGTTGAGCCGAATATATTTTTACGGCCTGCCGCACTCCACTGGTCCACGAAATCTGCCATAGGGCTGGACGGTGTAATGGGGTAGATTGCTGCAACTTCAGTAAACGCGTAGGATACATGGGCGGCTGCGTTGTTGCCGTCCATTGTCTTGAAGTGTCTCTCCATTAGTTTCATCTCCATTTTCAGTTTTTGCTTTTTCTTTGCTCATCTATTGAATGGACACATTGTATTTTAACATCATCGCGGCGAATTGTAAACCGATTACCGCAATTTTTATGTCAAAAATGTAGCTAATTTTGTGCCGCCCGTCACGATACCGGCAGCGGCGGCAGCTCGTCAAACGTGCCGGTGTGCCCGCTGTCGGCAGAAATGGAGTATTTGTTCAGAAATCCGCTGAAGTCGAAGCTGTTTTTGCTGGTAATAAATGCCTCGAGATTGCTGTTATACAGCTCCGGGTCGATCACGAAGCCGAGGTTGCTGCGGGCGACGTAGTACTTCACCGAGTACGCGGACTCCTCCGTAAGGGTGTTTTCAAGGAACAATGCGTAGTTCGTCGCAGCGCCCGGGATGCTGACCTCCGCGAGGACACCGGTGTTCAGGCTGCTCCCGCCGACATAGTTCTGGATAACATTCTGCACGGAATAATTCTTGAACTTGATGATGTCCTGATAGCCCTGTATGTCTATCATGGTGTAAATAGAGCCCCACTGGCGCAGGACGCCCTCGGCGTTCAGCCCGTCCGTGAGCACCGGCGACCACTCAAATTCACTGGGCAGATACGGCATCAGCGCGTTTTTCGATTCGACGTCCGCAAAAAACGGTTCCAGCCCCTGAACGTAGAAGATCATATTGTTGGGATCCTCCGGGTCGCTGATAAACACTGTGAGGCGCATCACGCCATTGCCCGCATCATAGGTGTTCCATGACACGTCCCAGCCCTCGGGAGCCGAGCAGGAGAACATCTCGCAGCTGTAGGTGCCGAGGCTCAGCACCGCGGGCACCTCGGTCGGTACGGGCGTCTGCTCCGGCTGCGGAGCCTGCTCTGCCGGAGCGTTATCGGAGCTTGGCTGGCCGAGCGTGCCTATCCCGTCGGACGCGGCGGGTGCGTCCATGTCCAGCGTCCCGAGTCCGCTCACGTCCTTCTTGCCGCAGGCCGAAAGAGAAAGAAGCATGAGGAGAGCCAAGAGAAGTACCATCGTTTTTTTTCATATTTTTCATAGTCATTATCTCCGTATCTGACATATCCGGATCAGTCAAAGCTGATGCTTTCAAGCGACTCCTGGCAGAGCGCGGTAAGCTCTGCGGCGGCAGGACTGCCGTCACGTACTCCGTAGCACAGCAGATAGACGCCCGTCTCATCTGCGTTTGCAAGGCAGACCTGACCGGAAAACTCTCTGCCGCCCGCGGTCATCGTCATGGGATAGCAGTAGAAGCTGCGCCCGGCAAGCTTCGTCTCCCGCCCCTCGGAGAACACCGCGCTCTCTGCGCCGAGATAGCCTGCAACAAAGTCGGGACTCCCGGCTGCTCTGTCGATGAAATCCTGCCGGTTATATATCGCGTTGCCAGCGTCGTCCCTGTCGCAGAACACGGCAAGCAGAACACAGTTTTCACCGCGGCTGATAAAGCCCACGGTAAGCTCCTCGGTCGTCAGCATCGCGGGCAGGCGCAGCGAAATGCCCGCTTCCTCATTTGTGTGCAGCTCCGTTTTCTCCGAGAACGCCCCCTGGTATGCCCCGTCCGATACACGCAGGGTGTCTATGGCGTAGTAGACCGCCGTGTTCAGCGTGTTCGCCTCCTGCGACATGGCCGTATACTGCAGATAAAAGCTCGGGTACAGCTCAAGATATCTGTCTATTATCAGCGTGCCGTCTCCGGTAACGGCCTTGTAGCGCGTGAGGTACAGAATCTTGCCGCCGACTGGCACCTCCTGGATCGGCGTGGACTCTACCGCTTGGAATGTGGAGAGCATAAGCTTATCGCAGCTTTTAAAGTACTTCTCCGGGGTCATTCCCTTCTTATCGGTGCGGGAGACCAGGAGCTTACCATCGCCGTAATAAACGCAGGCGGAGTCATCCTCCCAGCCGGCGCGGCATTCTTCTGGGTACAGGAAGCTGAAGCCGATATCCTTCCCGCTGTAGAGCGCGAAAGGTGCGGGAACGGAGAGCCCGGAGACCTTATCGCCCTTGTTGACAGTATAGCCGCGCAGAGCCGATGGAAGAATTATGAGCGCAGCAATTATAAGCAGGGCGCATATCGCGATAAGAAGCGTTTTCTTTTTCATGTTCCCCGCCTCCTCATATCATGTCAGCAGCGCGGAAAGCCTCCGTGAGGACTTCCTTATAGCGCGCGTCAAAGCCGTTGATGTCAATGCTCATCAAAAGCGCGGCGTGTACCTCCTTATATCCGACCGTCGGGGTCAGCAGTTCAATCGAGGTGAGCCAGAGCGAACGCTCCTCGTCAAGGGACATGCCCGCCTTATAGAGAATATACGCCATCTGCGCAAGCAGGGAGCTGTTCTGGTGTACTCCGCCGAGATCGTTTTCCTCGGCCGCCGGCGCGTCTGTCGGGGGCATGTAGTATGTCCCGCCGAGCTTGACCGGCTGCTTATAGTCCATCGGGGAGCTCATCGAGCGGAATATGAAGCCGCTGTTTTCTCCGACCAGCCACTCGGTATCGCTCGTGTAGCCGCCCATCATCTCGCAGAGATTGCCCATAATGTCGCTGTACGCCTCGTTTATCGCGCCGGATACGTTGGCGTAGTAGTTCCCGACGGCGGAGCTGCTCGTCACCCCATGGGTGAACTCATGGCCGACTACGTCCATGGCTTCGCTGAAGTAGTTCACATCACTTGCGCCGAATATTGCCCAGCCGTATTTGACGCCGCAGTAGCCCGCGTTGTTCACGGGGTGCCCGTTAAAGTCGCAGTAGCTGACGCATACCATTATCGGCAGTCCCGAGCCGTCCACGGAGTATAGCCCCAGCCCCGCATAAAAATCGTAAGCCTTTATGTATCTGTCATAGGCCAGCACATCGCCGTTGCGCCATACTGCTGGATCGTCGCTGCTGATAAAGTCCATGTCCCCGCCGTAGACCACGTTATAGAAATCGCCCACAGCGATCAGGCGCTCCGGATCCATGAGATAGTAGCGTCCCGTGGCGGGGTTATAGGAAACGGGCACGGTGAGGGTCTCGGTGCTGCCGTCGTACCTGACGGCTTCATAGCTCACCATCTGCCGCTCAAGCTTGTCGAAATATTTCTGCGGCTGAAAAGCATCCGTGTTGCTGCTTTCAAAGGACGCGACGGGCAGGCGGTACAGATACGTCCCGTCGACCGCCACAAAATGCTCGAAGTACTGCATCCCCCAGTCGCCCGCCGTGGTGTTGGGGTTGCTGGTATAAACCACCCACGCCCGGTAAGACACACCCTCGATCGTCACGGCGACCTTGTGCGTCTGCTCCGTGTAATATTCCAGCTCGATATCCGGAATCTGCTGCCGGACTATCTCCTCGGCCTGTTCCTTTTCAATGCTCTCGGAAACCGGAGCAATGCCGAGGTTCGGCACGAAGGAGCTGGAAAGCCCGGCCGTGCAGCCGTCGGGATCGACTGCCACGCGCAGCGTCGCGTACATGACGGTGACGTCGCCATAGCGCTGCTGAAAAGTATAATAGGTATATCCATCGTCGTCCCGGCTGCCGGAGACGCAGAAGAACTCAGACCCCGCGCCGAGGCCGATAAGCCCGGACACCGACTGCAGGGCAGCCACGGCCTGTTCGTAGTCCTCCACCTTGCCCTCGCTGAACCTGCCCTGAAGAAAAGTGACATAGCCCTCGTCGCCGTAGACGAAGCGCGCTTTTCCCCCGTTCATGGCCTGAATATCCTCCGCCGAAAGCTGCGGATATTCATCGCCGGTACTGCTGCGAGCGATGACTTCTCCGGAATCGGATATGCTCTCGCCCAGCAGGAACTCGTTGGGGTAGAGCCTGTATGTATCGTATCCTCCGCCGCAGCCGGTCATGGTCAGCATCACTGCCGCGGCGAGGATCATGCAGATCGTTCTCCTCATGCGAAGTCTCTCCCTTATCGTTTTGGTATGCATATTATATCATGGCCTTCCTGCTTTAAACAAGACGGAACTTGTTCTCCCGGCAGTATTCAAGCTCTTGCAGGGCTTGACGCGCAGTGGTATAATAATATAATTGACCGGTGGGGGAGAGCTATCCGCCGCGCGGCCAATAAAAGTATATCACATGGAGGGATTTACCATGACAAGAATAGACATTTTTTCCGGTTTCCTCGGCGCGGGCAAGACTACGCTCATCCGCAAGCTCATCAATGAGGGCTACAAGGGTCAGAAGCTCGTGCTCATTGAGAACGAGTTCGGCGAGATCGCCATTGACGGCGGCTTTCTGAAGGACGCGGGCGTACAGATCACCGAGATGAACTCCGGCTGCATCTGCTGCACGCTGGTCGGCGACTTCACCAAGGCGCTCAAGAAGGTCATGGACGATTACGCACCCGACCGCATCATCATCGAGCCGTCAGGCGTCGGCAAGCTGTCCGATGTCGCAAAGGCCGTGGAGCATGTCGAGGGCGCGCACATCGGCGCGAAGGTCACCGTTGTCGACGCCGGCAAGTGCCGTATGTATATGCGCAACTTCGGCGAGTTCTTCAACGACCAGGTCGAGAACGCCGACCTTATCGTTATGAGCCGTACCGACATCACCCCCGAAGCCAAGGTTCAGACCGCGGCGGACATGCTCCGCACGCTGAACCATGACGCGGGCCTCATCACCACCCCGCTCGATAAGATCAGCGGCGAGCAGATCCTTGAAGCGATGGACAAGAACGGCCTGCGCGCACAGATGGAAGAGCTCGAGAATGAGCACGAGCACGAGCACGAGCATCACCACCATGATCATGATGACGACGATGACGATGATTGCTGCTGCGGCCACGACCATGAGCACCATCATCACGATCACGACGACGATGATGATGACGACTGCTGCTGCGGTCACGATCACGACCACGAGGAGCATGAGCATCACCATGATCACGACCATGACCACGGCGACGAGTGCACCTGCGGCTGCCACGATCACGACCATGAGCATCACCACCATCACCATGCCGACGAAGTCTTCACCAGCTGGGGCATGGAGACTCCGCGCAAGTTCACTGAGGAGAGCCTCAAGAAGATCCTCGAAGCCCTCGATGAGAGCGCCGTTTACGGCACGATCCTGCGCGCCAAGGGCATAGTCGACGCAAGCGACGGCGACTGGCTCTACTTTGACTACACCCCCGGCGAATACGACGTGCGCCGCGGCAATGCCGCCGTCACCGGCCGCTTCTGCGTGATCGGCTCGAAGCTCAACGAGCAGGCGCTGAAGGAGCTGTTTGAAGTTGAATAAAAAGCCGAAGGAGATGCCGGTATATCTCTTCACGGGTTTCCTGGAGAGCGGCAAGACCAAGTTCATACAGGAGACGCTTGAGGACAAGCGCTTCTGCAATAAGGAAAAGACCCTGCTGCTTGTCTGCGAGGAGGGCGAGGAGGAGTATGCGCCTGAGCAGTTTGCGACCGACACCGTCGTCATCCGCGTGCTTGAAGGTCAGGAGCAGCTCACGAACGAGAACCTCACCAAGTGGGCACAGGAGACGAAAGCCGACCGCGTTGTTATCGAGTATAACGGCATGTGGCTGCTTGATGCGCTCTATGCCGCAATGCCCGAGGGCTGGGTCGTCTATCAGGAGTTCATGTTTGCCGATGCAGGGACTTTCCTGAGCTACAACGGCAACATGCGCCAGCTCGTCTATGATAAGCTCAAGAGCTGCGAACTCGTTGTTTTCAACCGCTTCAAGCCCGATATGGACAAGATGGAGTTTCATAAGGTAGTGCGCGCCGCGTCCCGCCGCGCCGATATTGCCTATGAATCCACCGACGGCAAGGTCGTCTATGACGATATCGAGGATCCCCTGCCTTTCGACCTGAACGCGCCGGTGATCGAGATAGGCGACGCGGACTTTGCCGAGTGGTACCGCGACCTCGGCGAGACCCCGGCAAACTATGAGGGCAAGACCGTGCGCTTCAAGTGCCGCGCGCTCAAGCGCAGCAAGATGCCGGCAAACACCTTCATCGTCGGCAGGCACGTTATGACCTGCTGCGTCGAGGATATCCAGTTCGCCGCGCTGGTCTGCCAGTGGGACAAGGCCGACAC
>CAVFGM010000073.1:0-5870 GCA_963621955.1 Bacteroidaceae bacterium | reverse complement strand
GCAGAAGAGGGCTGCGGCAGACGCCAGCGGGCGTCTCATCGCCGCGCGCGGCGCCGCATCTGCGGGGGCATAGATCACATAACAGTTCCATAAGCGGAAAACCTCATAATGATGCAGAATTGATAAATTGCTGTCATATACAAAATGACAATAAAATCCCGATTAATGGGACTGATTATAGACCATATTTGTGTATTATGCAAGAATAATCAAAAATTGAAAAAAAGTACATGATTTTTTCAATTTTTGTGCTAAAATGTTTTTGAAATCAAGGATGCGGTAACATATTTCCCAGAGAGGGGCGGCCGCGGAGGTTAGTTCAAATGCTTGATATTGTTCTCGTCGAGCCGGAGATACCGCACAACACCGGAGCGATAGCACGCACCTGCGCCGCGACCGGTGCACGGCTGCATCTGATAAAGCCGCTCGGCTTCGATATCTCCGATAAAATGGTAAAGCGCTGCGGACTGGATTACTGGTACCTTGTCGATATCAGCGTTTATGAGAACCTTGACGAGTTCTTTGAAAAGAACGGCGACGGCAATATCTATCTTGCCACGACTAAGGCGCCGCGTGCCTACACCGAGGCCGACATGAGCGGGAATGTCACGCTGATGTTCGGAAAGGAAACGGCGGGGCTGCCGGAATGGCTGCGTGAAAAGTACCGTGACAGGTGCATACGTATCCCGATGATCAGTGAGGCCCGGAGTCTGAACCTTTCAAACTCCGTTGCTATATTAGCTTATGAAGCACTGCGCCAGCAGGGATTTCCGGGACTGCTGGGTACCGGCTCCATGGCGGAATGAACGAATATTATTTTTAGGAGGACGTACCATGAACTACAACAAGAAGACCGTCTATGATGTTGATGTCAAGGGCAAGAAGGTCCTGCTCCGCTGCGATTTCAACGTGCCGCAGGACAAGGCGACCGGTGAGATCACCAGCGACAAGCGTATCGTTGCCGCTCTCCCCACCATAAAGTACCTGCTCGAAAACGGCGCAGCAGTTATCGCCTGCTCCCACCTCGGCAAGCCCAATGCCACTTTCGACTCCTTCGTGAAGAAGCAGACCGAGAAGGGCAAGGATCCTGCTACCCTCACCGAGGAAGCATGGAAGAAGTCTCTCAAGAAGCTGACCCTTGCTCCCGTTGCAAAGCGCCTGAGCGAGCTGCTCGGCATGGAAGTCATCTTCGCGACCGACACCGTCGGCGAGGATGCAAAGGCCAAGGCCGCAGCCCTCAAGCCCGGCCAGATCATGCTGCTTGAGAACCTGCGCTTCGACAAGGGCGAGACCAAGAATGACCCCAAGTTTGCAAAGGCTCTGGCCGACATGGCAGAGATCTTTGTTTCCGACGCGTTCGGCACCGTGCACAGAGCACACGCTTCCACCGCCGGCGTCGCAGTTTACCTGCCCGCATACTCCGGCCTGCTCGTCGACAAGGAGCTGTCCATCATGGGCAAGGCTCTTGACGACCCCAAGCGCCCGTTCGTCGCTGTCCTCGGCGGTGCAAAGGTCTCCGATAAGATAAATGTCATCAATAACCTCCTCGAGAAGGCAGACACCGTCATCATCGGCGGCGGCATGGCTTACACTTTCAAGAAGGCACAGGGCTACGAGATAGGCCAGAGCCTGCTCGAAGCAGACCGCATCGACTATGCAAAGGAAATGATCGCAAAGGCAGAAGCCAAGGGCGTCAAGTTCCTGCTGCCCGTTGACAACTACTGCGCAGCCGAGTTCTCCGCAGATGCCGAGCCCGTCCTCTGCGAGGGCAACATCCCCGACAGCCTCATGGGCATGGACATCGGTCCCAAGACCGTCGAGCTGTTCTCCAACGCCGTAAAGGGCGCCGGCACCATCGTCTGGAACGGACCTATGGGCGTGTTCGAATTCGATAAGTTTGCCACCGGCACCAAGGCCATGGCAAAGGCGCTGGCAGAGAGCGGCGCGATCACCATCGTCGGCGGCGGCGACAGTGCAGCTGCGGTCGAGAAGCTCGGTTATGCCGATAAGATCACCCACATCTCCACCGGCGGCGGCGCATCCCTCGAGTTCCTTGAGGGCAAGGAGCTGCCGGGCGTGGCATGCCTGCTCGATAAGTAAAATAATAAACCGTGCAGATGCTCGAAAGAGCATCTGCACAGCAGTGTATTAAAAAGTCTGGAGGATCACTATGAACAGAAAGTACCGCAAGACTGTGATTGCCGGCAACTGGAAGATGAACATGCTGGCATCAGAGATAAAGCCCTTTATGGAGCAGCTGAAGGAAAACCTCCCCAAGACCCGCGCATGTGACGTTGTGCTCTGCACTCCCGCGCCCCTGCTGCCCGCAATGATCAAGGCAGGGAAGGACTGCAAGGTCGCCGCCGGCGGACAGGACGTTTCCAAGTACGAAAAAGGCGCATACACCGGTGAGGTGTCCGCTGCCCAGCTTGCCGACATCGGCGCAAAGTACTGCATCGTCGGCCATTCCGAGCGCCGCCAGTACCACGGCGAGGATGATATGCTCATTAACGCTAAGGTCAAGGCGCTTATCGAAAAGGGCATCATCCCTATCATCTGCGTCGGCGAGAGCCTTGAGCAGCGCGAGATGGATCTGACGATGGAATACGTCGCATATCAGGTCAAGGCCGCGCTCAGCGGTGTTGACGCAAGCCAGCTGCGCCGCTGCATCATCGCATATGAGCCCATCTGGGCTATTGGCACCGGCAAGACCGCTACCGCCGAGCAGGCTGAGGAAGTCTGCCAGGGTATCCGCGCGGTCATCCGCGGCATTTACGGCGCACGTCCCGCACGTGCGGTCAGCATTCTCTACGGCGGCAGCATGAACGCAAAGAACGCATTCGAGCTGCTGGCACAGCCTGACATTGACGGCGGACTTATCGGCGGAGCTTCCCTCAAGCCGGTCGACTTCTCCGAGATAGTCAAGGCCACTGATCAGGAATGACACGGATACGACCGCGATTGTATAAGTAAGAAGGTATCACAGATGTCTAAAAAAGCAGTTCTTATAATTCTTGACGGCTATGGTCTCGCAGCTCCGACTGCCGGCAACGCCGTTGCACAGGCGAAGAAGCCGAACCTTGACAAGCTTTTTTCGTCGAATCCTTACTCCACGCTCTCCGCTTCCGGGCTTGACGTCGGTCTGCCCGCCGGTCAGATGGGCAACTCCGAGGTCGGCCACACCAACATGGGCGCCGGCCGCGTAGTGTTCCAGATCCTGCCGAAGATGACGCAGGAGATCGAGAACGGCAAGTTCTTCCAGAATGCCGCCTACATCAAGGCTATGGAAGACGCCAAGGCAAACGGCAAGGCTCTGCACATCATGGGTCTGATGTCCACCGGCGGCGTGCACAGCCACCTGACGCATGTCTTTGCGATACTTGATATGGCAAAGCAGCGCGGCGTTGAAAAGGTCTATGTCCACTGCTTCCTCGACGGACGCGATGTTGCTCCCAAGAGCGGCGCAGGCTTTGTCGCACAGCTCAATGACAAGTGCAGGGAGCTCGGCAATGCGAAGATCGCCACCATTCAGGGACGCTTCTGGGGAATGGACCGCGACAAGCGCTGGGACCGCGTAGAGAAAGGCTACAATGCCATAGTCTGCGGCGAGGGCGTTATGGACTCCGATCCTGTCCACGCTGTTGAGGCAAGCTACGCAAACGATGTTACCGACGAGTTCGTCGAGCCGGTCGTCGTCTGCCCTGAGGGGGTTATCAACAAGGGCGACAGCGTCATCTTTATGAACTTCCGCCCCGACCGCGCAAGAGAAATGACTTGGGCGCTGAACCTTGAAAACTTCGACGGCTTCGAGAGAAAGAAAGTCGTCTGCCCACTGAGCTATGTCTGCACCGCGCAGTATGACGAGACTCTTCCTCTGCCCATCGCATACCCGCCTGAGGTCATCAAGAACACCCTTGGCGACTATGTCAGCCACTGTGGGCTCAAGCAGTTCCGCGTTGCGGAGACCGAGAAGTACGCGCACGTCACCTTCTTCTTCAACGGCGGCGTTGAGAAGCAGGAAGAGGGCGAGGACAGATGCCTTGTGCCTTCCCCGAAGGAGTTCCCGACCTACGACCTCGTTCCTCAGATGAGCGCGGCAAAGGTCGCCGACAAGTGCATCGAGGCCATCGCTTCCGACAAGTACGATCTCATAGTCTGCAATTTCGCTAACTGCGACATGGTCGGACACACCGGCGTTATGGAAGCGGCTGTCAAGGCCGTCGAGACTGTCGACACTTGCATGGGACGCATCATGGAAGAGGTCGCAAAGCACCCCGATACCGTGCTGCTCGTCACCGCGGATCACGGCAACGCCGAGTGCATGTTCGATGAGAACGGCAAGGTCAACACCGCGCACACCACGAATCTTGTCCCGTTCACCGTCTGCATGAAGGGCATAGAGCTCAACAACGGCAAGCTTGCCGACATTGCCCCCACAATTCTTCAGATAATGGGACTCAAGCAGCCGGAGGAAATGACCGGCGTATCGCTCATCAAGTGAGCAGACCCGGCCAGTGAGCAGCCGGTACATAAGTTTGTTTATTCTATTTTTTAGAGAATGGAAGGGAAAACGATATGATCTACACCACAGAAGTAAAGAATATGTGCCCCGTCGCAAAGGGCGCGTATCACGGCCCCGCTCCCATCCCCGAGGAGGGCAAGTGGGTCCAGGCCAAGGAAATCTCCGATATCTCCGGCTTTACCCACGGCATCGGCTGGTGCGCACCTCAGCAGGGCGCATGCAAGCTGACCCTGAACATCAAGAAGGGCATCATTGAGGAAGCTCTGGTCGAGACCATCGGCTGCTCCGGCATGACCCACTCCGCAGCAATGGCTTCCGAGATCCTCATTGGCAAGACCATCCTTGAGGCTCTCAACACCGACCTCGTCTGCGACGCAATCAACACCGCAATGCGCGAGCTGTTCCTCCAGATCGTTTACGGCCGTTCCCAGTCCGCTTTCTCCGAAGACGGCCTTGCTGTCGGCGCTTCTCTGGAAGACCTTGGCAAGGGTCTGCGCTCCCAGGTCGGCACCATGTTCGCGACCAAGGAAAAGGGCCCGCGCTACATGGAGCTCACCGAAGGCTATGTCACCCGCATCGCTCTGAACAAGGACGATGAGATTATCGGCTACGAGTTCGTTTCCCTCGGCAAGATGATGGACTTCATCAAGAAGGGCATCGATGCAAACGAGGCTCTTGAGAAGGCCAGAGGTCACTATGGCCAGTGGGACAGCGCCGTCAAGTACATTGACCCGCGTCAGGAATAAGAGAAGGAGGACAATCTAATGGCTCTGTTTGAGAATTACGAGAGAAGAATAGACAAGATAAACGGCGTCCTCGCTCAGTACGGCATCGGCTCTGTCGAGGAATGCAGAGAGATCTGCAAGGGTATGGGCTTCGACCCCTACGAGATCACTGCGAGCATCCAGCCCATCTGCTTTGAGAACGTCCGCTGGGCATACTGTGTCGGCGCGGCTATCGCCATCAAGTCCGGCGCAAAGAACGCTGCCGAAGCTGCAAAGTACATCGGCATCGGTCTTCAGAGCTTCTGCCTCGACGGCTCCGTCGCTGACGACCGCAAGGTCGGCCTTGGCCACGGCAACCTCGGCGCAATGCTGCTGAGCGATGAGACCAAGTGCTTCGCTTTCCTCGCAGGTCACGAGTCCTTCGCCGCTGCAGAAGGCGCGATCGGTATCGTCAAGAACGCAAACAAGGCTCGCAAGCAGCCCCTGCGCGTCATCCTCAACGGTCTTGGCAAGGATGCTGCCCAGATCATTTCCCGTATCAACGGCTTCACCTATGTCCAGACCCAGTTTGATTACTACACGGGCGAGCTGAAAATCGTCCACGAGATCCGCTACTCCGAGAC
>CAVFGM010000072.1:0-28425 GCA_963621955.1 Bacteroidaceae bacterium | reverse complement strand
AAAAAGCACCGGAAAGACACGCTGTCAGGCGTGTGTGCTCTTGTCAATTGATGGTCCCTCTTACCACGACTCTTCGTCATGGAGGACTTCAAGGCTCGGGTCGACAGGCTCCTCGCCCATGACCGTGCGCATATAATTGTTTATCTGGTCACGCACGCCCTGACGTGAGATCACGCGCGGGTCGAACAGATCGTGCGAGACCCAGACAAGGTGGATGCCGTATTCACGCGCGCGCTCCTCGAACATGCCGTGCATACCGTCGAGCGCCTTGCAGCTCATGTGCTCCCAGAGAACGACCATGTCAGCGTTGAACTCCTTGCAGTACTCCCACAGCTCGTCAAGCAGCACCTTGTAGCCGCCGTGGGTGCGGTTGCGCATTATCATGTTCTCGGTGAGCCACGCCATGTCGTAGTACGCCTGCTCGCGGTTCTCCGGGGTGTCCTCGGTGACGAGCTCCTTTGTGGAGACCATGGAGAGCATATCCGTCAGCGGCACGATGCCCCAGCAGTTGAGCAGCCACACGAGAAAGTCCATATAGAAGTGCGACTGTACGCCCCAGACAATGGCTCTGTGGCGGTACTCGTTGGCGGCCATCTTCTTTTTCTTATAGGCGCGCTCGGCGAGCTTGGTTATCTTGCGGTCGACGTCCTCAAAGGCCTTGACCTTGCCGCATATCGCCATGTAGTTCGTCTCGGTATAGAGCGCGAGGTTCGAGCCGAACACCTGCGGGTATTCGGTCTTGTTCATCTCAAGCCATTCGACGCGGCACTTGGTGGCATAATTGACGCGCTTTGCGCATTCAAAGTATGCGTTCCAGTCCCACTTCTCGCCGGTGTGCTCCTCGATAAAGGCTATCGCGTTCTTTATCTCCTGCGCGGCATAGTCCTGCACGTCGTCCTCGCGGTGACGCAGCGGGGCGGCGAGCTGGAACACGGGGATGCCGTCCTCAAGCTCAAGGCGCTTGGAGATAACGCCGTTGCCGAGCAGCGACCCGTCGCAGGTGGTGTTGCACTGGACGGCGCAGGCGCCGAGCACGGGGGCGTCGTCATCAATGGACACGCCGGCCTCAGCCTCGGGCATGGGGCAGACGTCACCCGCAAGGCCGTACTCCTGTGCGATGTCGATATAATGCTCCGCCGCGTGCTGGTTCAGAAGCACGGAGACGTAGGTGGACGGAGTCTCGCGGCTGAGACCTTTCAGCGTCGGGAAGCCCATCATTACGGCGGTCATCTCGTTTTCATCGACGAGGACGACCTTGTCGGAAAACGCCTTGTCATTGCCTATGCGGCGGTCGCCGCGGAAGAGGCCGTCAAGCAGCTTTGCAACGTCCTCGATTATGAGGTCCTGCTCCAGATGGCAGATACGCAGATGCTCGCCGCGCAGGCCCTGGGTGTGGCGGTCGACCATCATGGGGACGGCGAGGTAATTCGCCATCCAGCGGTAGCGGAACATAGCCTTGATGTTTCTCGGCTTTGAGACCATCTTCGCCATGGTTATCCAGTTGTGGAGCCAGCGGGAGTAATCATAGAGCGTGTCGACCACGCCGCGCCACTCGCGGCGGTTCCTGACCTTGCCTTCGGTGTAGAACTTACCGAAATTCTCGCAGCCAATTCTCTTGTTGCTCATCACTTGTCCCCTCCCTGGATCTTCTTTATCTCGATGCTCTCGACGAAAGCCTGCACGCGGGTGCGCATCTGGCCGGAGGACGAGATGTTATACGGGCGGTCGACCGACAGCACGGGGTAGCCGTAATCATCGTGCATGATGTGCGAACCCATCATGCGCTCGTAAGCCCACGGGTCGCAGAACTTTATCTGCTCATAGATGATGCCGTCGGCGCCGTATTCCTTCGCGAGCTTGTTGACATACTCGCGGCGTCCGGTCATCTTGGCGGTGTTCATGTAGCGCGGGCACTGGCCGCGGTACATATACTGGCGGCATATCTGCGTCAGTGCGTCCTCGTCATCTGTCAGCTCTATGGGGTTTCTGCCGGGCAATGAGCCGTAGCAGAAGCGGTCGGCGCAGACATAAGCTCCGGTGTCCTCGACGAGCTTTATAAAGCCGCAGTCGTCTACCTCGGAACCGACCACCAGCACACGGGCGCGGTAGCCTTTCTCGTCCGGTTCGCGGGTCTTGAGCTCTTCGAGCGTTTCTTCGAGCTTGTCGATGATCAGGTACTTGGGCGCGACATAGGTCGCAAGCGTGATGACGTGGAACTCATATCCCGTGATGCGCGGCTTGTCGCCCTTGCGGAAATCGCCGATCGCGCGGATAAGCTCGCAGACGCGGTTGTGCTCTGCGACGGCCTGACGGATCGCCTTATCGGAAATGTCAATACCATAGTGCTCCTGCAGGGGCTTGAGGATATGGTTTTTGCACTGGAGAGTATAGAGGTTCAGGCCGTTGTCGTCGGCCTTCATGGGTATCTCCATATACTCAAAGAAGAACTTTTCCTTGTCCTTGCCCAGCGCCTTCAGCAGCTCCATGTTCTCAACGGCGCGGTTCATCATCGTGCAGCCGTCGGGAGTGATGAGGCAGTCGGCAAAGTTGTAGCCGCCCTCGATGGCGCGCTCAAGCAGGGCGCGGCTGTACTCGCAGAGGAAGCTGGTCATGTAATAGGTCGCCATTTCCATGGAACCGGTGCGCGGAGCGCGCAGACGCGTGGAAAACGCGCCAGGCAGGTTCAGCAGCGGCTCGGGGGTGTTCTCGCAGACGTAAGCCACGCAGACCTTCCCCTCGCTCTGCGCCTGCAGGATAAGCTCATTCTGTGCCTCCTGCAGCAGATTTTCAAAATAGAGCAGGTGCTTGAGATCTTTCATATCTTCTCTTCTCCAATCGCCGGGAGCCGACAGCTTCCGGCACAAGAATACAGCCGCCGCGGGCGACCGTCATTATTTTAACACTTGTTCTGTGAAACGCAATATACTGATGTCAGTTTTTTGACGAAATTTTATATTCCTTTTTCCGCCGTTCAGCACGCGACTATCTCCTTGAGGTTCATCTCCTGCCCCTGCTGGAGCCATGTATGACCGCTGCCGCAATTGGGGCAGGTCTTGCCGTATTTTACGGTGGGATATGTGGTCTTGCAGTCGTCGCACCATGTTATGGCCGGGATGATCTCGTACTTGAACTCGGTGTGTTCTATCAGCGGGGTCTTTTTGGCGTACCATTTCCAGCAGTCGCTCAGATACTCCGGAACGATTCCGGACACCTCGCCGAACTCCAGCGTGACGGACTGGATGTCCGTGAGCTTGTTCTCCTTGGCTATCTCGTCGACCTGCTCGATGACGTAGGTCACTATGCTAAGCTCGTGCATAACTTTCCTTTCTGCTTTGAAAAACAGGTGCGGGTTTTATCCCGCACCTGTTTCTGTTCCGGGATGATTATTTGCCGGAAAGCTGCTTCTTGATTATCTTTACCTGACGCTTTGCGGCGTAGGGTCCTATTGCCTTGAACTTGTCCTCGGCGGGGATCATCTTGCTGTTCTGCGGGCGGTTGCGCTTGAGGTGGATCGCGTCGAACTCGCACTTGGTGGTGCAGATGCCGCAGCCGATGCACTTGTTCGGGTCGACCACGCTGCGGCCGCAGCTCAGGCAGCGGGAGGCCTCGGACTTTATCTGCTCCTCGGTGAAGGTCACGCGGTCGTCGCACATGGTGAGGACCTTCTTCTCGTCGATGACAACAGCGGAGCGTGCGGGCTTCTTTATCTTCTCGACCGGCAGGGTGACATTTGCCTTGTCAAGCTCCTTGAACTCGCGCAGGTTGCGGTGGATGGTCAGCGTCTGGCCGACGTTCACGTAGCGGTGGATGGACACTGCGCCCTCACGGCCGCTGGCAATGGCATCGATGGTGTACTTCGGGCCGGTCGCGCAGTCGCCGCCGACGAATACGTCGGGCTCGGCAGTCTGGAAGGTCACGCCGTCATGCGCGATGAGGCGGCCGTCGGGAGTCTCCGCGGCAGTGCCTGCGAGGACTGCGCCGTACTCGGAGCGCTGGCCGATCGCGACCAGAACGTTGGAGCAGGAGACGGTGATGGTCTCGTTCTCGTCATACACGGGGGCAAACTTGCCGCTCGCGTCACGCACGGAGACACAGCGCATGAGCTCTATGCCGGTGACCTTGCCGTCCTCGCCGAGGATGGCCTTGGGCGCCCAGGAGTTGTTGATGACTACGCCGTCAGAGAGACCTGCGTTCTTCTCATCGGGAACGGTGGGCATCTCTTCGTCCTTCTCGAGGCAGTACATATTGACGCTGCCGCCGGTCAGACGCTTTGCGGCGCGCGCCACGTCGATGGCTGCGTTGCCGCCGCCGATAACGACGACATCGCCGGAGAGCTCCTTGGTCGCGCCGCTGTTGACGGAGCGCAGGAAATCAAGGCCGCCCTGAACACCTATAAGCTCCTCACCGGGGATGTTGAGCTTTGCGGCCTTCTGGAGGCCGACCGCGACGTAGAAAGCCTTGAAGCCCTCTTCGCGCAGCTGCTGGATGGTGACGTCCTTGCCGACCTCAACGCCGCAGCGGAACTCAACGCCCATCTCACGCAGGACGTCGATCTCGGACTTTACGATGTCCTTGCCGACACGGAAAGAGGGGATGCCGTTCATAAGCATACCGCCGGGAGCCGCTTCCTTTTCAAACACGACGGGGCTGTAGCCCTCGATGGCGAGGAAGTACGCGCAGGACATGCCCGCGGGGCCCGCGCCGATTATGGCGATCTTCTGGTCGAACTTCTCATGGGTGCAGGAGTTCATGGGCGGCACGTAGCGGTGCTCGGCCTTCATGTCCTGCTCGGCGATGAACTTCTTTATTTCATCGATGGCGAGCGGCTCATCGACAGTGCCGCGGGTGCATGCGTCCTCGCAGTACTTGCGGCAGATGCTGCCGCAGACGGCCGGGAACGGATTGTCCTTCTTGATGAGCTTGAGAGCGTCCGCATAGCGGCCGTCGGCAGCCATCTTGATGTAGCCCTGGATAGCGATATGTGCGGGGCAGGCGACCTTGCAGGGCGCGGTGCCGGTGGGCCAGGTCTGGATGGAGCCGTTCTCGTTCTTGTAATTCTTGTTCCAGTGATCCTCGCCCCACTTGGTGTCGTCAGGCAGCTCATGGCGCGGGTACTGGATGGGGCCTTCCTTGGTGCAGAGCTTCTGGCCGAGGCGTACAGCGCCGGCGGGGCAGGTCTCAACGCACTTGCCGCAGGCGACGCACTTCTCGGGGTCGCTCTCGGCGGTGTAGGCGGAGGCGGAGAGATTCGGGGTGTTGAACAGCTGAGAGGTGCGCAGCGCGTTGCAGACGCCGACTGCGCAGTTGCAGATACCGAAGATCTTATTCTCGCCGTCGATGTTGGTTATCTGGTGGACATAGCCCTTGTCCTCGGCCTTCTGGAGGATCTCCATGGCCTCTTCATAGGTGATGTCTCGGCCGTGGTTGGTCTCGCGGCAGTAGTCGGCAAAGTCGCCGACGCCGATGCACCATTCGCCCTCAACGTCGCCGGAGCCTTCGCCGCGGATGCGCTGCTGCTTGCGGCAGGAGCAGACGGACACTCCGATGTGGCCCTCATACTTCTTGAGCCAGTGGCTGAGGTGCTCGATGGGCAGGGACTTGCTCTCTGCAGGGATGGCCTTCTCGACAGGGATGACGTGCATGCCGATGCCTGCGCCTCCGGGAGGCACCATCTCGGTGATGCCGGCCAGCGGCAGATAGGCCATGCGCTCGAAGAAGTCCGCCGTCTCGGGGTACATGTCGGACTGCTCGGGGTTTATCATCATTATCTCGGCGCTGCCGGGGACGAACATATCCAGCACCCAGCGCTTCTCATGGTTGGGGTTCTTGCCGTCGAGGTTTTCCCAATGGAACTCGACAAGGCCGCTCTCGCTGACAGCCTGCATGGCCTTCTCAAGATAGGCTCTGTCAAACTGCGGGTTCTTCTTCGCGAGCTGCTCGATGGTCAGCGGCACGCGCTTCTTCATCGTAAGGCAGATGTCAAGAATGTCGTCGGCCATCTTCTGGTCGTACTTGTAGGCGGTGTACTTCAGTGCGGAGTTGATGCCCAGATATTCCGGGGATTCAGGGGTGATCTTGTCCTTGCCGAGCAGCACGGTCGCCCGGTCGGTTATCTCTTTGCCGAGCTTTGCGATTTTTTCGTCCTTCGTCATAGCTTTTCAAGCCTCCTGATAGAATAAAAAACGGGGTGCGCTTGTTATTTTTATAGCTGGGTTTAAGCGTACCTAACTTGTTGAAAATAGTCAATAAGTTAACAGCCGTTTTGGAACAACTCACAAAAGAACTGCAAAATATTTGAGAACAATCCCGGCGGTGCGTTGACTTCTGCGGACAAATATCGTAAAATGTCTTTAGAATCAGGACGTTGCGAAAGGGGGCGTTTTTCGTGCAGGATTCGTCGCACCGGCTCAAGGAAAGCATTGCAAAATGCGCAATAGAGCTGTTTAAATCCGAGGGCTATGACAATGTCAGCGTCAACGAAATATGCGAGGCGGCGCACGTTTCGCGCTCGGTTTTCTATACCCTGTTCAAGGGAAAGCGCAGCATCCTGGATTACGTCGTCGCAAAGCCGCAGCAGAACGACGAGGAGAGCTTCCGGAAATTTGCGGACGCGGAGAACGACTTTGAGCGTATATGGCAGCTGTTCGACCGGTTCATCACGATAGCGCTCGACTTCGGCCCGAAGCTGACGAGCACACTGTTCATCATGCAGTTCGAGTCCCCGCAGGGCATACGCGAAGCCGTCCACGCGCTGGATAATTTGTTTGCGACGCTTGCGAAAAACTGCGCGAAGTCCGGCATCATCGAGACCGAGGAACCGCCGGAGCTGCTGTCGCACATCGCGACGGATCTGATAATCCACGAGCTGTATGTCTGGTGCAGCCAGAACGGCAACTTCTCTCTGCGTGAGCGCGCCCGTCAGTACGCCGAGGTCGCGTACCACGTGAAGCCGCAGTACCGCATGAGCCCCGAGCAGCGCGCCGCGCTGTGACAGTTGGCAGCAATCGAGGCGGTGAGATAAAGAACGCAAAAATGCAGAGCGGATCATACCGCTCTGCATTTTTCTGCGCATAGACAGCGCCAATCGGTGTTCAGAATGAGAATATCGAGTCGTCGTTCTCGACCCAGTCGCTCACGGGGATCGTGCGGTACTCGGTCGGGGTGATGCGGATGATGACCCGGTCTATCCCGGCGTTTATGATCTGCCGCTTGCACATCGAGCAGCTCATCGCATCGGAGAGCAGCTCATTTGTCGCGGCGTCGCGCCCTACGAGATAGAGCGACGCACCGATCATGTCCTGCCTCGAGGCGGAGATGATCGCATTTGCCTCGGCGTGGACGGAGCGGCAAAGCTCGTAGCGCTCGCCGGAGGGGATTCTCAGCGTCTCACGCGTGCAGGTGCCGATGTCGGAGCAGTTGCGTCTGCCGCGCGGCGCACCGTTATAGCCGGTGGAAATGATCTCGTCGTTGCGCACGATTATCGCGCCGTATTTGCGGCGCAGGCAGGTGGAGCGCTCAAGCACGGCGTCTGCAATGTCGAGGTAATAGTTCTGTTTGCTTGTCCTGTTGTCCATGGCGTATCCTCCGGACAGATGTATATTCGCCCCGCGCGCGGAGCCATCTTAAATATACAATACCCGGCGGGGCGCGTCAAGTGAACAGCATATCAGACCTTATCCCCGGCTTTTTCCTTAAGCTCCCGGTCTATCTCGGCAGCGTACAGGAGCGAATCGGTAATGCTCTTGAGCTGCGCCTGCTGGCTGTGCGCGTCGACCTTGACACGGTTTCTCTCATTGTGCGTCATGCAGCCCGCGCCGTTCACGCAGCCGCCGACGCACGCCATGCCCTCGACGAAATTTGCGTCGAGCTTTCCTCTCGCAGCCTTCATCAGCGCAAGCTTGCATTCCTCGATGCCGTTGCAGCTGAGCGGCTTGAGCTCAAATTCTATCCCCTGCTCCTTCAGCGCCTCGGCAGCGGCAGCGGCAAGCCCGCCGCAGTGGGCAAATATGCGTCCGTAGCCGGAAGCGTTGTTGAGCACCGTCTCCTCCATCCCGGCCACGTCAAGCTCGCGGCTGTCGAACATGGCCTGAAGCTCCTCAAAGGTGAGCACGCAGTCGACGTACTTGTGCACCTCCGGCAGCTGGAACTCGCCCTTTTTCGCCGTGCAGGGTCCGATGAACACAGTCTTTGCCTCGGGGTCTTTCTCCTTTATACGCTTTGCTATCGTCGCCATCGGGGACATGTTGTGCGATATGTTTTCCTGAAGCTCTGGGAAGCTCTTGCGGATATAGCTCACGAAGGCCGGGCAGCAGGAGCTGGTTAGGAAGCCGCGCTCGGCAAGCTCCGCGGCCTCATTGTACGCGACCATGTCCGCGCCGAGCGCCGCTTCGAGCACGTCGCAGAAGCCGAGAGCCTTGATGGCCGTGATGACCTGGCCTGGCTTTGCATAGGTGAACTGGCTGACTATCGCCGGGGCTACTATCGCGTAAACGCGGTCGCAGTTCTTGAGCATCTTTATCGCGTCAAGAATGAAGGACTTATCCGACAGCGCACCGAACGGGCACTGGTAGACGCAGGCGCCGCAGGAGATGCATTTGCTGTTGTCGATCCTGACGGTGCCGTCCTCATTCATGGATATCGCACCTATCTTGCAGGCGTTCTGGCAGGGGCGCTTGCGGTTATATATAGCGGAGTAGGGGCAGACGGCGGCGCACTTGCCGCAGTTGATGCACTTGCTCTTATCGATATGCGCGTGGTGGAACTCATCGTGCGTTATCGCGCCGCGCGGACAGGCATCCTCGCAGCGGTGAGCGATGCAGCCGCGGCAGGCCTCGGTCACGGTGTAGCCCCCGGTCGGGCAGTCGTCGCAGGCAATATCGAGCGCCTCGATGACGTTCGGGTTATTCCTGTCCCCGCCCGCAGCGAGCTTGACGCGCTCGGCCAGTATCGCGCGCTCTTTATATACGCAGCAGCGCATCGTCGGCGTCTTACCGGGGATTATTTCCTTCGGGATGTCCAGGAATGTCTCGTAAAAATCAGAGTCCCATGCGTGCTTTGCCACCGTGCGCAGGACCTTATATTTGAGATGCTGAACCTTTGTATCGAATTTGTACATCTTTTTCATCCTTCCGGTAAAGCCGTTCAGAAATCGTTAAAATTATTTCTTCAACAATCATCTTAGTACATTATATAATAAAGCTTTTGGTTTGTCCAGATTAAACAAAATGGAAACAAAACATTTGTATGGAACCACAAAACAGACAGTCCCGGCAGTCTGTTGAGAACGACACTTTATGTTTATTTAGACAACTGTATTGTCATTGACAAGTGTGCTCTTGTCAATTGATGGTAGCCTTGCATAAGCATGCGCCCTGTGTTATTATAGCCGCAGGAGTTGATCGATTTGAAGCTGAAGAAAATCTTGCCTATAATAGTTCTGGCGGCACTGCTCATCTTCGCGCTGCTGCCCGGAGAGCAGAGCCCAAGCGTCGGCGTCATCGGCGGCGCTGACGGCCCCACCGCCATTTTCGTCACCACGCCGACGGACAGTCCATCCGGTGATACCGCCGCAGAACCCGCGGCGTCCGACACGGCGCAGATACATGAGGACGGCACATACACCACCAGGGAGGACGTCGCCCTCTATATCCACGCTTACGGCTGCCTGCCGTCTAACTTCGTCACGAAGGATGAGGCGAAGCAGGCCGGCTGGGAGGGCGGCTCGCTTGAAAAATACCTGCCGGGCAAATGCATCGGCGGCGACCGCTTCGGCAACCGCGAGGGGCTTCTTCCCGACGCTCCGGGCAGGACATGGACGGAGTGCGATATCAACACCCTCGGCGCGTCGTCACGCGGAGCGGAGCGCATCGTCTTTTCCAATGACGGGCTCATCTATTACACCGGTGACCATTACGACAGCTTTGAGCTGCTCTACGGCTGAAGTTCATAAGACGCATAGAAAGACCGCCCCGGCTGATCAAATGGATCGGCCGGGGCGGTCTTTTGCACGTTCGTGTGCGCTTATCTCTTCTTCGCCGCGTAGAGGAACATCCACACGACGATCACCACCAGCGCAAAGATGACAAGGATACCAAGCACCGCGTTGAATGCACCGCTGACGATGCTTATCGCGCCGCTTATCAGCTTTGCCGCCAGTACAAGCACGCCGACCACAACTGCCAGCGCAATGACGATGCGTATGAGCTTACTCTTGTTCATTCCGTCTCCCCTTTTCTTTCTATCGCTCCAAGCTTATCGAGTATAGAAGTGAAGTATTCCGGCAGCGCCGATTCAAAGCGCAGCTCCTCACCTGTCACCGGGTGGATCAGGTGAAGTCTCCGCGCATGGAGGCACTGACCCTCCAGCCCCTTATCCGGGCATTTCGCGCCGTAGAGTCCGTCACCGAGCAGCGGGTGGCCGATACTGGCCATGTGAACACGTATCTGGTGAGTCCGACCCGTTTCAAGGCGGCACTGAATATGCGAATAGCCCCTGTACTCCGCCAGCAGCTTCCAGTGCGTGACGGCGGGTTTTGAGTTCTTTTCCGTCACGGCCATGCGCTTGCGGTCGACCGGGTGGCGGCCTATGGGCTTATCTATGACGCCGGAGTCCTCACGCATATGGCCGGTGACCACTGCCTCATATTCTCTGTACAGGCTGTGATCCGACAGCTGCGCCGACAGTCCTTTGTGCGCCGCGTCGTTCTTCGCCGCGACGATGAGTCCCGATGTGTCCTTATCGATACGGTGGACTATGCCGGGTCTCCGCTCCCCGCCGATGCCGGAGAGGCTGTCCCCGCAATGGTACATCAGCGCGTTTACGAGCGTGCCGTCCGGGTGTCCCGGAGCTGGGTGGACAACCATGCCTCGGGGCTTGTTGATAACGATGATATCCGCGTCCTCATAGACAACGTCAAGCGGGATATCCTGTGCTTCAAGCGGAACGTCCTGCGTTTCCGGCAGGAACAGCTCAATTACTTCCCCGGCATTTCCGCGGTAATTCTTCTTCAGCGGCCGGCCGTCAAGCAGGACTGCCCCGGAGTCCAGGCATTTCTGGATCTGGCTGCGGGAATACTGCGGCAGAATACGGGCAAGGAGAGCGTCGATACGTTCTCCGCTCTCCTCGATTGTTATTTGTATTACGCCCTCGTCCATTACTTGAACTCGTTGAGTATATCGTCAAGGTCAAAGTCCGTGCTGCTCTTCGCAGGTGCGGCGGGCTGCGCCGGTTTCGGCTGGGCAGGTGCGCTCTGCCTGACAGGCTGCTGAACCGGCTGTGCCGTCTGGGCAGGCTGCGTTGCGGGGCGCGTATAGCTCTGCGCGGACTGAGCGGCGGGACGGGCAGTGTTCTGCGCCTCAGCTGCCGGACGGCGCTGCGGAGCGGTCTGCTTTACGGGCGGGGTATACTTCGGTGCGTCGGCACCCATGGCCTTTGCGGCATAGCTGCTCGAACGCTGGGTCTCCGCCTTGGCGTTGGCCTTTTCCCACTCGGCAAACGGATCGGACTGATCGGCCTGCGGCGCTCTCTGTACGGGAGCCTGAGCGGCGGGCTTAGGGCGGCTTTCACGCTGCGCCTTATAGCGCTCGTACTCCTCCTCATACTCGGCCTGACGGCTCTTCTTCGCGGCACGGGGAGCGGCGTTCTTCTCCTTCTTCATGGCGCTGAGCTTATCGCGCAGGCTCGGGCGCGGAGAAGCGTCCTCCTCGTCCTCATCATCCTCGAACTCTTCGTCTTCAAGGTCGTCGTCCTCGGGCTTTTCAAAGATCATGGCGAGGACAAACACGATGGCGAACACGGTTATGAACACATCGGCGACATTGAAGATGGCAAAGTTGAACAGCTCCACCTTGAACATATCCTGCACGTAGCCGTAGATAACACGGTCGATGCAGTTAGCAAGGCCGCCCGCGGTGACGAGCACGATGCTCCAGCGGGAGAGCTTGCCTGAGATGAAGTTCGTTGCCAGCGCGATAATGACGAGCACGGTGAAAACACCGGTGGCGATGATGAAATAGATGCGCGCGCCGCTGCCGCTCAGGAAGCTGAACGCAGCCCCGTCATTATGGACGTTCACAAGGCTTATGACGCCGGGGATGAACTTGACGATATCGGTGCCGAACAGGGTGTTCTGGACCCAGTACTTGACTGCCTGATCCAGAATGATGACAAGCAGGCCGACTATTGAATACAGCATATTGATCTCCTATCTGCCGGACGGAAAGCCCGGCGCGTGGAATGGATGAAGCCAGTCAGGCTCAGAGCTTCGCCACAACTGCGGCGCAGCGGGGGCACAGGCCGGTCCCGTCCTGCGGAGCCTCGGAGTGCATCCAGCAGCGCGGGCACTTAGTGCCGGGCGCTTCGGTGACGGAAATCTCCAGACCGGGGTTCTTGACTCCGGTGCCGGTGACAGCGTCAGCGTCGGCTTCACCGTCCTCGGCGATAAGGCACTTGGAGACGATGAAGAGCTCGGAGAGGTTCATGGAACGCACCTCATCCAGCGCTTCCTTCGCGCTCTCGTCCTTCACGCGCAGGGTGACTGCGGCTTCGAGGGGCTTGCCGATGCGCTTTGCGCCGCGGGCAGCTTCGAGCACGCCGTTGACATCGTCACGCAGGGCAATGAGCTTATCCCAGCGCGCCATCTCTTCATCGCTCAGGGCATAGTCCTCAAAGGGCTTGTTCATAACGTTGAAGAGAACGTTGCGCTCATCATCGCCCTTGCGGTGCGGCATGGCCTGCCAGATCTCATCGCAGGTGAAGGCGAGGATCGGGGCAAACATCTTGGTCATGCTGTCAAGGATCAGGTACAGAGCGGTCTGGGCGCTGCGGCGCTTGAGGCCGTTCTTCTCCTCGCAGTAGAGGCGATCCTTGATGATATCGAGATAGAAGCTTGAGAGCTCTACAACGCAGAAGTCATTGATCGCGTGGGAGACGGTATGGAACTCATAATCGTCATAGCCCTTGGCGACCTCGCCGATCAGCTCATTGAGCTTGGTGATGGCCCAGCGGTCGAGCGGGAGCATATCCGCAGGTGCGACCAGATCATCGGCATCGAAGCCGTCGAGGTTGCCGAGGCAGTAGCGCGCGGTGTTGCGGAACTTGAGGTAGTTCTGGCTGAGCTGCTTGAAGATGGTCTCGGAGCAGCGGACGTCAACATGGTAATCGGCGGAGCCTGCCCAGAGGCGGACGATATCTGCGCCGAATTCCTTGACCATATCGGCAGGATCGACGCCGTTGCCGAGGGACTTGTGCATCGCGCGGCCTTCGCCGTCGACAGTCCAGCCGTGGGTCAGGCACTCTTTATACGGTGCGCCCTTGCCCAGCGCACCGACTGCGACGAGCAGGGAGGACTGGAACCAACCGCGATACTGGTCGCCGCCCTCAAGGTACATATCGGACGGCCAGAAGCCCTGATCGCGCTGCATGGAAGCATAGTGCGTGGAGCCGGAATCGAACCAGCCGTCAAGAGTATCGGTCTCCTTGGTGAAGTGGGTGCCGCCGCAGTGCGGGCACTTGAAGCCGGCGGGCAGGATATCTGCCGCTTCCTTCTCGAACCATGCGTTGGAGCCTTCCTTTTCAAACAGGCTCGCGACGGCTTCGATGCTCTCCTCGGTGCAGACGGGCTTTTTGCAGTCCTCGCAGTAGAACACGGGGATGGGCAGACCCCAGCGGCGCTGACGGGAGATGCACCAGTCCTTGCGTTCGCGGATCATTGCGCCCATGCGGTCCTTGCCCCATGCGGGCAGCCAACGGACATTCTCGCAGGCGGCAATGGCCTCGTCCTTAAAGGAGTCGACAGAGCAGAACCACTGCGGGGTAGCGCGGAAGATGATGGGGCTCTTGCAGCGCCAGCAGTGCGGATAGCTGTGGACGATCTCCTCAGAGGCGAAGAGAACGCCGCTTTCCTTCATATCGTTAAGGATGATGGGGTTGGATTCATCGGTCTTGAGTCCGGCGTACTTGCCGGCATAATCAGTGTGGCGGCCCTGATCGTCCACGGGGACGACCATGTCCATGCCGTAGCGCATGCAGGTCTGATAGTCATCAGCGCCGAAGCCGGGAGCGGTATGGACGCAGCCGGTACCGGAATCCATGGTGACGTAATCCGCCAGAACGAGGCGGGAGGTCTTGGGCAGGAAAGGATGAGAGGCCAGCATATTCTCGAAGAAGCGGCCGGGGTGGGTCTCGATGATCTCATAGCTGTCAAAGCCGCCGATCTTCATGACCTTATCGGTCAGGGCTTCGGCCATGATGTACATCTCGCCGTTGGGTGCCTTGACGATGGCATACTGCTCATCCGGGTGCAGGGCGATGGCGAGGTTGCCGGGGAGCGTCCAAATGGTCGTAGTCCAGATGACGAAGAAGAGCTTGCTCTTATCGATACCCACGAGCTTGCCGTGATCGTCGTTCATCGGGAACTTGACATAGACGGTGGTGCAGGGATCGTCCTGATATTCGATCTCGGCCTCGGCGAGCGCGGTCTCGTCCTTGGCGCACCAATAGACGGGCTTGAGCCCCTTATAGATATGGCCGTTGCGGTACATCTTGCCGAACACGCGGACTTCATCGGCCTCGAAGCCCTTGTTCATGGTCTTATAGGGGTGCTCCCAGTCGCCGACGACGCCGAGGCGCTTGAAGCCCTCCATCTGGAGGCCGATGTACTTTTCGGCATAGTCATGGCAGGCGGAGCGGAAATCCGCGACGCTCATGGCCTTATGGTTGAGCTTCTGCTCCTTGATGATGGCGGACTCGATGGGCATGCCGTGGTTATCCCAGCCGGGGATATAGGGGGTATAATAGCCGCGCATGGCGTAGGAACGGACGATAAAGTCCTTGAGCGCCTTATTGAGCGCGTGACCCATGTGGATCTTACCATTGGAGAACGGAGGGCCGTCATGCAGGGAAAAGCGCGGATGGCCTTCGTTCTTCTTGAGCATCTCATTATAAATATCCTGCTCCTCCCAGCGCTTGAGCATCTCGGGTTCGCGCTTGGGCAGACCCGCGCGCATGGGAAAGTCAGTCTTCGGCAGATTGAGGGTGGCGTTAAAATCCTGTGACATAGCTGTATAGTCTCCTATTTATCTTCTTTTTCTTTATATCAAAAAGTCTAAGGGGGCGCGCGCAGTCGCGCTCGCCCCGCTGGAAAAGTCGGAAAAGATCAAAGGGAAAAAGACTGCGTGCTGTCAAGCTTGCGCTGACGTGCAGGCGCCGCGGGAGCCGTCTTCACCGGGGGGATATCTATCTGTATTGACGGATCGGCCTGTATTCGCGAGGCGCTGTTCTCAATGCTGCGCACGGTATCATCCACAGAAACGGCAGGCTTCGCCTCCGCCGCCTGCGGCAGAATGCCGCTTGCGACGCTGTCGATATTCTTGAGTTGGGTGTTGCAGATGGCGCGGGCGGCTTCGATGAACTTCGCGGTCGCGGCCTTTGCGGTCTCAAGGCGCTTCTCTTCAGCCGCGGTCTGCTCCTGGATGCTGCCGACAGCGAGCTTGACCTGCTTATCAGCATCGGCGATCATGGCGGCGGCGCGGGTGCGGGCGTCAGCCTCGATCTGCACGGCGAGCTTCTGCGCGGAGATAACGGCCAGATTCAGTGCTTCCTCATTTGCGCGGTATTCCTCTATCTTATCGACAAGGACCTTCATCTTGCTCTTGAGGACGGAGTTCTCCTTCTGCGCGGCCGTGATATCATCGGCGATCTCCTCAAGGAAATTATCAACGGAGGCCATGTCATAGCCGCCTATGCGGGATTTTTCAAAAGTCTTTTCACGGATATCCTGTGCAGTGATCATATTCTTATCCACCTTTCATCCATTCTGTATTTATCAGAAGTAGTGCCCCGCGCTCTCGCTCTGGTCGTGCTGCGCGCCCAGAATATCAACATTCGCCGGGGTGATAAAATAGGTCTTTGCCGAGACCGGGGTAATCTTGCCTTGCAGGGCAAAGGCAATGCCGGAAAGAAAGTCCAGCAATCTGCGCGCCATATCTCCCTGCACGCCCTCCAAGGTCATAACGACCGTCAGATTCTGATTGAGATAATTGACCAGCTCACCGGCTTCATCGAAGCTCTTGGGGCTGAACAGGATGACCGATGTGTCCTTTCCGCCGAAGTTCACTGTGCGCTCCCTCGGTGCCGTCCTCGGACGGGCGGCCTTTTTTATGCCGAGATTGCCGAATATCCCTCCGCCGCCGGCGGGCGCTTCCTGCGCCGCGGGCTTCTGCGTCGGATCCTCGGCGGGAAGCGGCGTATCATCCGCAAAGGAGCTTTCAAAAAACTTCTGCGCCTGACTCACCGCCGGTTTCGATGCGGGCGCTTCGGGCTTTGCTTTCGGCTGGGGCTTGAAGCTGGGGTCGGCACCCTCGAAGAAATCCTCATCGTCGTCATACGGCTGGGTGAGTTCTTTTAACTTATCCATGAAACCCATGGCAATCCTCCAATGAACAAATGCTCGGGCGAACCTTAGTCATACCTTTTTCTCCGGGTACTGGCGCCTGCCGAAGATGGCAGTGCCGAGCCGGATCATGTTCGCTCCGCAGGAAATGGCGGCCTGATAATCGCCGCTCATACCCATAGACATAAAGTCCATAACTACATTATCGTATTTTTTTGCGCCATTGTCAATAAAAAGCTGATGCATAAGATTAAAATACGGTAAATTTTCGTCCGGGAAACGGCAAATCGGGGGTATCGCCATGAGTCCGCGCACCCTCAGGCCGGGAAAATCGCCCGCTTTTTCCAAAAGCTCCGGCAAATTTTCGGGCGCAATACCGGATTTCGACGCCTCCCCGGCGACGTTTACCTCCAGCAGGATATCCTGCACGAGGCCCTTTTTCTCCGCTTCGCGGCTTATCGCGCTCATAAGCTCGACGCTGTCGACGCTGTGGATGAGCTGCACGAGACCGACGATCTGTTTTACCTTATTGCGCTGGAGATGGCCGATGAAGTGCAGCTGCGCGCCCTCATATGCGCCGAGTGCGTTCTTCTCCAGCAGCTCCTGAACGCGGTTTTCGCCGCAGGCCGTGAGCCCTGCGGCGATCGCCTCGCGCACGCGGGCGGCGTCGTTCATCTTGGTCGCGCCGATGAGCAGGATATCCCGCTCGTCCCGCCCGGCGGCCTTCGCCGCGCGCGCTATATTTTCTCTCACCTTGGTGAGATTTTCCGCTATCGTCATTGTGTCAGCACCTTTCCCTCATATATGTCTGTTCCGGAAAGAATGACCCGTTCGCCCTCCCTGAGGGCATCTCCGCTGCCGTTGGGGTCGGCAAGGCAGCAGTCCTTATCGCTGTATATAAGCTCCGCGCCGCGCCGCTCAACGACGCCCGCGCAGAGAACATAGACATAATCCGTGCCGTCCGCATCGTGCCGGACGGCCTGTGCGGGCAGCTTCAGCCCGCGATGCTCAGAAAACACAAGCTCGGCCTTCGTTTTCCTCAGGCTCAGATAATCCGCCCCGCCCTCGGTCAGACGCAGCAGGATGAACCGGCGTCCGCTCTCACCGCTCACGCTTACGGCGCGGGCGCTCACCGTTTCTTCAAAGCCGTCAAAGCGCACGCGGCACTCTCCGGGCTTGATGCTCTCCCCCGCCGTACCGGCGTAGGCGGCATAGTACCAGTCAAAGCCAGAGACGAGCCGCCCGCCGCTCTTCCCGCTCTCTGCGGGAGATACCGCAAGGAGCCTGTCCAGAGCCGCGGCGTCAGTTTCCTCGGGCGCTTCGGGCGTGAGAGCCTCGAAGCCGTCGGTCTGCAAGAAGAACACGCAGCTGTGCCCGGTGAGCTCCCGAGCGCCGTCCGGAAAGACTATGGCCGTCCCCGCCGGGAGACGCAGACCGTTCTCCGCGGCGGGCACAAGCTCCGCTCCGCGCGGAAGTACGCGCTCCCGGCGCAGGACTATCCCGTCAAGCTCCGCGCTCTCCGTCACGGTGACGGCGCTGACGGTCATAAGCTCCACACCGTCAGCACTGCCGCGGAGCGCGGCTCCGGCATAGGCGCAGACGGCAAGGAACAGCAGCGACGAGAGCGCCGAGAACACCCGTGACGACGTCACCGCTTATGTATCGGAGTCAAGCTCGACAGGCTTTGAGGGAACAATGGTCGATATGGCGTGCTTATAGATAAGCTGCTGCTTACCGTCCGAGTCGAGCACGACCGTGAAGCCGTCAAAGCCGCGGACTATCCCATGAAGCTGGAAGCCGTTCATAAGGAACATCGTTACAATGAGCTTGTCCTTCCTCATCTGATTGAGGAAGCTATCCTGGAGATTCTGCGTTTTCTGCATTTCAGCCAACTCCTTTTTCTCGGAGCGGTCTTGCTGTCTGCCGCCCCGTCATAATGTGTCGCATCCGTCATCCGGATGCCCGGCATTATGATACACGCGGCGGTGTAAAAACTCTGTCGAAGCGTGGCGGGCTTTTTCCATATCCGGGACTTTATCCCAGACGATGCGCAGCGCATCCTGCCATCTGCCGAACCACGTGAGCTGGCGCTTGGCGTAGCGGCGGCTGCTCTGCTTGATGAGGCCGAAGGCCTCGCGCTCGGTCGTTTTCCCGTCGAGAAAGGCGGCGATCTCCTTATAGCCGATGGCCTGCATGGCAGTACAATCCGGCGAGAGCCCGGAGGCAAGAAGCGCTCTGACTTCATCGACAAGCCCCGCCTGTTCCATCGCGTCGACGCGCGCATCGATGCGCGCGTAGAGGTCGGCACGGTCGGCGTAATTGAGGACGATACGCGCCGCGTCATAGCGCTTGGGGCGCGCGGCAGTGATGCGGTCATGCTCGGTAATGGTCGTGCCGGTGAGCAGATATATCTCTATGGCGCGCACGATACGCCGCTTATCGCCGGGGTGGAGCTTTGCGGCGCGCTCGGGGTCGAACTGCGCAAGGCGCGCGAGCATCGCGTCCCCGCCGAGCTCGTCATACTCCGCGCCAAGCTTATCGCGCAGGGCGTTATCCGATGTGTTATCGGCAAAGTCAAGCCCGGAGATGAGAGAGTCTATATACAGCCCCGTGCCGCCGACGACTACCGGCAGCCTGCCGCGGGCGATGATATCATCGCAGCAGCGCGTGGCTTCCTCAACGTAGCGCGCGACAGACCAGCTCTCGGTCGGGTCGGCGACATCGAGCATATGGTGGACAGCGGCGGCGCGCTCTTCGGCTGTCGCCTTGGCAGTGCCGATATCCATGCGGCGGTATATCTGCATGGAGTCCGCCGAGACGATCTCCCCGCCGAGCGCCTGCGCAAGCTCTATGCCGAGGCGTGTTTTGCCGGAGGCCGTGGGGCCTGCGACAACGACGATCCTGTTATCCATAGGCCGTCACACTATGCGCTTGAAGAGCTTGTCAAGGTCGCGCCGCGTCACGGTTACGGATATCGGGCGGCCGTGCGGGCAGTACTTTATCTGCCCGGAGAGGACAGCGTCCACAAGCGTTTCAAGCTCCTTTACGTCGGTATCCCACCCGGCCTTGATGGCCGCCTTGCAGGCGACGGTGTGGAGGATCTCATCGCGCGCGGAATCGGGGTCGGGAGCCTTGCCGCCGTGCAGCTTTTCGCATATCTCCTCGACAGCGGCGGCAGCGTCGGACGCGGCTATCCCCGCCGGGACGGCGCGGATGGCGTAGTCCCGCTCGCCGAAAGGCTCTATCTCAAAGCCGAACTCCGAGAGCAGTTCCCCGTTTTCCTCAAGGACGCGGCAGTCCTCGTCCGTCAGATGGAGCGTCACGCTCTCGAGCAGGGTCTGCGACATATTGCGCGCGCCGCGCTGTTTCAGACGGTCAAAATTCATCCGCTCGTGCGCGGCGTGCTTGTCTATGAGCACAAGCTCCGTGTCGACTTCGACGATGATATAGGTCTTGAGAGCCTCACCCACTATCTTGTGGTCGGGGATCGGCTGACTTTCAACATTTTGAACAGGTTTTTCCACAGCTTTGACCATGCTGTGGGCAGTTTCTTTAGGAATTTCAGTCGTTTCCGGTCGAATTTCGGTGGCCGGGCGGCCATTCGGCATATCGAGCCGGGTCTGGTAGGGTATCTCATACGCGCCGAGTGACGATGCGGGGGCAGTATCGGCGGGCTTGGGAGCCGGTTTCGGCGTGTCCTTCACGGTATAGCCCTGCGCGCGGAACTGCTCGGAAGTCATGCTGCGGTAGAAGTCCGGCTTCGGCGCAGGCGCGGCGGTCTGCGTCGGCTGCTGCGCGAAAGCCGCGCGCACGGGCGCGGGTATCGCCGCGGGGGACGTAGACTTCTTCTCCGCGGGCGGTTCGGCGGGGGCTTTTATCCTGTCCTCCCCTGTCAGTGCGGCGAGGGCGGCATGGTACACGACCTCGAACACGCGCTTTTCCTGAGAGAACTTGACCTCGGTCTTTGCCGGGTGGACGTTCACATCGACCCCGGCGCAGCTGAGCTCAAGATACATGACGCAGGCGGGGTAACGCCCGGTCAAAAGGCTGTTTTTATACGCCTGCTCGACCGCGGCCTGGAGAAGTGAAGAGCGGATATAACGGCCGTTGCAGTAAAAATACTGCGCGCTGCGGTTGCCGCGGCAGGCGGCGGGAGACGAGATGAAGCCATGGACGCGCAGCTCCCCGTCCTCGCAGGAGCAGGGCAGCATATCCTTTGCGATATCGCGCCCGAGCAGGGAGTACACCGCGGATTCGGCGCGCCCGTCGCCCGGGGAGAAGAACTCCTCCTTACCGTCGCGGATGAAGCGGACGGATATCTCGGGCCGTCCAAGGGCGCAGCGCAGCGCCGTCTGCACACAGGCGGAGGCCTCGCTGCGGTCGGATTTCAAGAACTTGAGCCGCGCAGGAGTGTTATAGAACAATCCCTTGACGGCCATGACGGTGCCCTCCGGGCAGCCGGCAGGACCCATGTCCTGAATATCCCCGGCAGTCAGGGTGACGAAGGTACCCTCATCGTCGCCGCGGCGGCGGGTGGTGAGCTCCACCTCGGACACGGCGGATATCGCCGCAAGAGCCTCGCCGCGGAAGCCCATAGTGCCGATGGCTTCAAGCCCGTGCTCGTCACGGAGCTTCGAGGTGGCGTGGCGCAGGAACGCGACGCCCGCATCCTCGGGCGCCATGCCGCAGCCGTCGTCCGTGACGCGGATGAACGGCGCGCCGCCGCCCTTTATTTCGACAGTGACGGACTTTGCCCCGGCGTCAAAGGAGTTTTCCATCAGTTCCTTGATGACGGAGGCGGGGCGCTCGACGACCTCGCCCGCGGCGATCATATCGGCAACGTGTGGGGAGAGTATATTTATAACGGCCATGAACATTTAACCTCGTGAGTCTATCTTTCAATTGGTGGATTATTATACATTATTTCAGTTGAAAGTTCCACTCCTTTTATGTTAAAATTAAATGCTAAACAGATCAGGTTTTACAGGAGATCAACAATGCCTTACGAAAGAAAAACGATAGATATAAGCAGGATACATGAGCAGGAGGATATCTGCCGGCAGATATTCGACCGCGTCACCGCCGACGGGCAGCGCCCGCTCGCGATGGTGGACACCTACGGCTGCCAGCAGAACGAGGCCGACAGCGAGAAGCTGCGCGGCTATCTCAGCGAGATGGGCTACAGCTTCACGCAGGATGAGTTTCAGGCGGATGTGATAGTTGTGAACACCTGCGCAGTGCGCGAGCACGCGGAGATGCGCGTGCTCGGCAACGTCGGCGCGCTCAACCACACGAAGAAGAACAAGCCCGGCCAGATAATCGCCGTGTGCGGCTGCATGGTGCAGCAGGAGCACATGGCGGAGAAGATAAAAATGTCCTACCCCGTGGTCGACCTCGTGTTCGGGCCGCATGAGCTGTGGCGCTTCCCGGAGCTGCTGCTGCGGGTGATGGACAGTCACAAGCGCGTTTTCGCCACGGCAAAGGACGACGGCGCAGTTGCCGAGGGTATCCCCCTCAGGCGCGACGGCACGGTCAAGGCGTGGCTGTCGATCATGTACGGCTGCAACAACTTCTGTACCTACTGCGTCGTACCCTACGTGCGCGGGCGCGAGCGGTCGAGAAAGCCGGAGGACATTCTCGAGGAGGCGCGCCAGCTCATCAAAGAGGGCTACAAGGACATTACTCTCCTCGGCCAGAACGTCAATTCCTACGGCAAGGATCTCGGCAGCGGGGTGGATTTCGCGGATCTGCTGCGCATGGTGAACGATATCCCGGGGGATTTCCTCATCCGCTTTATGACGAGCCACCCGAAGGACGCGACCGAGAAGCTCTTCAAAACAATGGCCGAGTGCGAAAAGTGCGCGCATCAGCTTCACCTGCCCGTGCAGTCCGGCAGCGACAGGATACTCAAGCTTATGAACCGCAGCTATAACCGCGAGAAGTACCTGCATCAGGCCGCGCTGGCAAAGCGCTACATGCCCGACCTTGTGCTCACGACGGACATAATCGTCGGTTTCCCCGGCGAGACGGACGAGGACTTTGAGGACACGATAAGTCTCTGCGAAGAGGTGCGCTACGACGCGATGTTCACTTTCATCTACTCAAAGCGCGTCGGCACCCCGGCGGCGTCCATGCCCGACCCCTACACGCGCGAGCAGAAGCAGAAGCATTTCGACCGGCTCACTGAGGTATCGAACCGCATATCCGGTGAGAAGCACAAGGAATACGAGGGAAAGACGCTGCGCGTGCTCGTCGACGGCGAGACCGGGCGTGACGAATATAATCTCTCCAGCCGCACAAACGGCGGCAGGCTCGTCCACCTCAAGGGCGAGAGCAGCCTTATAGGAAAATTCATCGACGTGAAGATCACTGCCAGCAACACCTGGGCGCTGTACGGCGAGATAGTCTGAGGAGCTATTAAAACACAAAATGCCGTTCTGAATCAGAACGGCATCTGCTGATAATTAAAGCGGCAAGCGCACGGACTCGAACCGTGATTTCCGCTCACGCGGCGTGCTCCTTAACACTACTACTTGCCGTGTTGATTTTACCATATACGCAATAATTACGCAACTTAACGAAAGAGAGAAACTGTCATGGCTGAGCTTACACCCATGAAAAAGCAGTACAACGAAATAAAACAGCAGCATCAGGACTGCCTGCTGTTCTTCCGTCTCGGCGACTTTTACGAGATGTTCAACGACGACGCGAAGATCGCCTCGCGTGAGCTCGACCTCGCGCTGACGACGCGCGACCGTTCCGTTGAGGACCCCGACGAGCGCACGCCGATGTGCGGAGTGCCGTACCACAGCGCGGAGGCCTACATCGCGCGGCTCATCGCCAAGGGCTACAAGGTCGCTATATGCGAGCAGACGGAGGACCCGGCGCTGGCAAAGGGGCTCGTGCAGAGAGACGTCATACGCATAATCACGCCCGGCACGGTGACGGAAAGCTCGATGCTCGAGGAGGGCAAGAGCACCTATATAGGCGCGGTGTATCTCGCCGCGCGTGAGGGCGGCGCCGCGTTCTGCGACGTGTCCACGGGCGAGTTCTGCTGTGCGGCCTTTGACGGGGACGCAGTGAGCCACATCATAAACGAGCTTGGCCGTTTCGCGCCGCGCGAGGTAATCCTCTCCCCCGGCGCAAAGGAGAACGAGCAAATATACGAGTTCGTCACCCGGAAGCTCGAAGCCATGCCCGAGAGCGCGTCGGAGAGCTTTGAATACCTCCCGGCATCGGTGCTGCTGTGCAGGCAGTTCGGCTTCACGGACATTGACCAGTGCGGCCTTGACGGGCAGCCCGGCGCGGTCTGCGCGGCGGGGGCGCTGCTCGGCTACATAAAGGAGACGCAGAAATTCGACATCAGCCACATAAACCGGCTCGACGTGTTCTACGGCGGGCGGTACATGGAGCTTGACTGGGTCACGCGCCGGAACCTTGAGCTGACGGAATCCCTGCGCAGCGGGGAAAAGAAAGGCTCGCTGCTGTGGGTGCTGGACAAGACCAAGACCCCGATGGGCGGGCGCATGCTGCGCTCATGGGTGGAGAGGCCGCTGCTGTCGGCAGTGGCGATAAAGCGCAGGCTCACGGCTGTAAACGAGCTCTACTCAAACAATGTCGCGCGCGGAGAGCTGATGGCGGTGCTGCGCGAGATAACGGATATGCAGCGGCTTGTTGGCCGCGCGGTATACGGCACGGCCGGCGGGCGCGACCTGCGCTCGCTCTCGAACTGCGCGGCGGTGCTGCCGCGGCTCAAGGAGCTGCTCGCCCCGTTTGAGAGCGCGGAGCTCAAAAGCATCGCGGGGATGGACGCGCTTGACGACATGCGCGCAGAGATCGACCGCGCGATATGCGACGAGCCGCCGTTTTCCGTGCGCGAGGGCGGCGTGCTGCGCACGGGTTATTCCGAGGAGGTAGACCGGCTGCGCAACATACGCGACAACGGCGCGCAGATGGTGCAGGAGCTGGAGACGCGCGAGCGTCAGCGCACCGGCGCGAAGAAGCTGAAGGTCGGCTACAACCGCGTGTTCGGCTATTACATCGATGTGCCCAATTCCGCAGGGCTTGAAAAGGTCCCGGAAGAATATATCCGCAAGCAGACGCTCGTTTCGAGCGAGCGCTATTTCACCCCCGAGCTCAAGGAGCTTGAGACGACGCTGCTGACAGCGCGCGACAGGGTGAACGAGCTGGAGTACCAGTACTTTAATGAAGTGCGCCTGAGCGTGGCGGAAAAGGTCGACCGCGTGCAGGCCGCGGCAGACGCCGTGGCGCGGCTCGACGCACTATGCTCCCTTGCCGAGACCGCCGTGCGCAACAACTACACGATGCCCGAGGTCGACACCTCGCGCGAGCTGCAGATAATCCAGGGGCGGCACCCGGTCGTCGAACAGGCGATGAAGGACGTGCTCTTCGTCCCGAACGACACCTACCTCAACGACAGCGACGACCGCGCCGCGATAGTCACGGGTCCGAACATGGCAGGTAAATCCACCTATATGCGTCAGACGGCGCTCATCGTACTGATGGCGCAGATAGGCTCCTTCGTCCCGGCAAAGAGCGCAACGATCGGCATAGTCGACCGTGTGTTCACGCGCATAGGCGCATCCGACGATCTGGCCTCAGGCCAGTCCACCTTTATGGTGGAGATGAGCGAGATGGCCTCGATCCTCAAGCACGCGACCGCAGCGTCCCTCCTGATACTCGACGAGATAGGCCGCGGCACCTCGACCTTTGACGGGATGGCGATAGCCCGCGCGGTGCTGGAATACTGCGCGGACAAGCGCAGACTTGGCGCAAAGACGATGTTCGCCACACATTACCACGAGCTTTCCGCGCTCGAGGGCGAGATACAGGGCGTGCGCAACTACAGCATAAGCGCGAAGAAGCAGGGCGGGAATCTTGTGTTCCTGCGCAAGATAGTGCGCGGCGCGGCGGACGACAGCTACGGCATTGAGGTCGCAAAGCTGGCAGGACTGCCGGAGGCCGTGATAAGCAAGGCCAAGGGCTACCTCAAGGAGCTTGAGGCAGACGGCATAAGCGCGCTGCCGAGAGCCGACGCCGCGGACGACGGGCAGATAAGCTTTGCCGACGTCGGCACAGACGAGATACGCCAGATGCTCGAGAGTGCCGACCTCAACACGCTCACCCCGATTGAAGCGATGAACCTGCTCTTCGAGCTGCAGAAGAAAGCGAGGGGCTGATGGAAAAGAGAGCTTTGCCCCCGTTCACAAGCGAGATGACAAAGCGCGAGCGCGTCATGGCGCTGGCGTATATTCCGTTTCATGTTCTGCTGCTGCCGATGCTGTTCTCGTGGCTGTCGGTATACGCGGGGCTTATGGACGAGGTGACGGCAAATGTGCTGTGCTACTCGATAGGCTTCATCTATATGCTCATCTTCGAGTTCCGCTTCCTGCGCCGCGACTTTGACCCGCTGTGCGACCATCCGCTGTACTGCGTGCTCGAGATAATCGCGGGCTATCTGCTGATGATGGCCTGCAATTACTGCACAAGCATGATCCTCCTTGCGGTGCTGCCGGATGCCTCGAACCCGAACAACAGCGCAATAATGGACATGGCAAAGATGGACATGCGCTGGATTAAGGCGATGACGATCTTCCTCGCGCCGCCGGTGGAGGAGCTGATGTTCCGCGCCGGTATATTCGGGGCGCTGCGCCGCCGCAGCCGCTTCGCGGCCTACGCCGTCAGTGCGCTGGTGTTTTCGCTGTATCACGTGTGGAGCTTCGCAATTGCCGACCCGATAAACTGGATATACATTATACAGTACATCCCGGTGTCGCTGCTGCTGGCGCGCTGCTACGAGCGCACTAACTCTATCTGGAGCAGCATCTTCTTCCACATGACCGTAAACGCCGTGTCGCTCCAGGCGCTGTCCATGCTGCAGGATCTGCTATGAGTGGCTGCACACTGAAAATAATCGCCCGGATACGGAGCGATTTTCCGACGAAGTTCGGCATACCGCGGCAGGCCGGGATCGTGAATGAGCTCGAGAGCTTTATAGTTTTCGAGCCGGAATACCGCAATGACGAGGCGCTGCGCGGGATAGAGGACTTCAGCCACCTGTGGCTGATATGGCAGTTTTCCGAGAATGTGCGCGAGGACTGGTCGCCGACGGTGCGCCCGCCGCGCCTCGGCGGGAACACGCGGCTCGGAGTGTTCGCGACGCGCTCCCCCTTCCGCCCGAACGCGCTGGGGCTGAGCTGCGTGAAGCTGCTGGGCATCGAAAAGCGTGAGGGTATGGGGACAGTCCTGCGCGTCGCAGGAGCCGACCTCATGGACGGCACACCGATATACGACATAAAGCCGTACATCCCCTACGCAGACTGCCATCCCGAGGCAAGCGGCGGCTTCGCTCCGGACTCCGGGGCAAGGCTCACGGTGGAATACGCGGCGGGAGTGCAGGAGCGCGTACCGGAGAATAAGCGCGCCGCGCTGACGGGCGTGCTCGCAAACGATCCGCGCCCGCGCTATCAGCACGACAGCAGCCGCGTCTACGCCCTTGAGTTCGCGGGGCTTGAAGTGAAGTTCACGGTGGACGGGGATGTGCTCACTGTGATATCGGCGGAAAAAAGCGCGGAGAAGTAATACTTCTCCGCGAGGTTTTAGAATTTCATAGCAAAGCTGCGAGACCGTTCACCGTGCCGGGTGACGGTCTCGCTTTATTTCCTAACCGCGGCGCAGTAGTCGCCGGAGATGAAGACGTCAAATTCTTCGGGGTCGAAGAGCGCCGCATCGGATGCCGTGCCGACATATGCGGCGGAGCTGTCCTTGGTCTCCTCGATAAGCTCGGGGCTCAGGGAAAGATAATGGAACCGCTCTCTGTACGGCAGGAGAGTTTTCCCGTGATCCTCATTCGTCAGGCCCTGGAAATAGCGCGCGTCAGTGCCGTCATAGAAAAGGGTCAGAATTTCGCTTACATTATAATAGCCCTTATATTGCAGATCGGCGCTTATATAGAGCCGGTCGGCTCCGCTGTCCTCCGCCGCCGCTATCGCGTCCTCAAGCCCATAGAAGAAATAGTGCTTCACGCTCTCGGCATAAGCGCCGAAGTACGTGCCCGCCATGAGCGCGCCCGAGAGCAGGAGCGCGCAGGCTGTTGGGGCCGTGAGCTTCGGCAGTGCGGTGACAACGTAATATACTCCGAGCGCGATGAACATCAGCTCCGCATAATATATAATATTGATGCGGTTGACGTTCACGCCGTTTGTCATAAGCCCGACCCATATCCCGGTCAGCAGGGCAAACAGCGCAAGCCACTTGTTATCGGCCTTTTTCTCCTTGAAAAAGCCGAACAGGCCGAGTATCGCGAAAGGTGCAGTGAAAAGATACATTGTGCCGAAACCGTCCATATCGTTCCATGGAAGGTCTTTCACCTGCAGGAGCGTGACATTCAGCAGGCTTTTGAAATTGGCTGTAAGCTGTGCAAGGGGCGCGTCCGAGAAGAAGAGGATATCCCCCGCGCGGACGCTGGCGGAAAAGTGCTGGATGGTGACAAAGGGCAGTTCAATCGTGTCCCAGCCGAAGAAGTTCACGGCCATAGCGAGGATGAACGGCCACGCAATGAGCAGATACACAAGCGCGCAGACGGCCGCGTCCCGCAGCGTGACGCGCTTCCTTATCATATAGAACACGCAGACCGCGGTGAGAAACAGCGGGACGGTATAGATCGTGATGCCGTAGCAGTACATACACAGGCCAAAAAAGAGCATGGATATGTACAGAAAGCGCTTTTTCTCCGTCAGGCCGCGGTTGAGAAAATACAGCCCGCCCACGAAGAAATGCGGCAGGAGATTGCAGTCGAGCGCCCAGCGGCTCTGAAGCAGGTGCCACGGGTTTATAGCCACGAGCAGCGCCGCGATGAGCCCGGCGCGCTCGCCGAAAACATCGCGCATGAAGAGATAGAAGAACACGCCCCCGGCGATGCTGCACAGCAGGGACGGGATGCGCATCGTCACGACGCTCAGGCCGAAGAGCTTCACAAACGGCGCGATAAGATATGACATGAGGCTGCTCATCTG
>CAVFGM010000071.1:0-6807 GCA_963621955.1 Bacteroidaceae bacterium | reverse complement strand
ATCAGAGAGCGTCGACGATAGCCTTGGTGTCTCTTGCGATGACAAGCTCCTCGTTTGTGGGGAGAACATAGACCTTGACCTTGGAATCGGGAGTGGAGATCATGATGTCCTGACCGCGCTTTGCATTTGCCTCGGCGTCGATCTTCACGCCGAGATAGCCGAAGTATTCGCAGATAGCAGCTCTGGTGTAGGAGGAGTTCTCACCGACACCGGCGGTGAAGATGATGGCATCAACGCCGTTCATCGCCGCGACGTAGGAGCCGACGACCTTTGCGACCCAGTAATGGAACATATCGAGCGCGAGCTGAGCTCTCTCGTTGCCCTCTTCTGCGGCCTTGTCCAGATCGCGGAAGTCGGAGGACACGCCGGAGATACCGAGCACGCCGGACTTCTTGTTGAGGATGGTCAGCATCTCGTCAATGCCGATGTTGTGCTTGTTCATTATGAACTGCATTGCGCCCGGATCGAGGTCGCCGCAGCGGGTGCCCATCGGCAGGCCGACCAAAGGCGTAAAGCCCATCGAGGTGTCGACACACTTGCCGCCGTCGATCGCGCAGATGGAGGAGCCGTTGCCGAGGTGGCAGGAGATGAGCTTCAGCTCCTCGGCAGGTCTGCCCATGACTTCGGCGCAGTGACCGGAGACATAGCGGTGGGAGGTACCGTGGAAGCCGTAGCGGCGGACGCTGTCGTTCTTATAGTATTCGTAAGGCACGGCGTACATATATGCCTTGCCAGGCATGGTCTGATGGAAAGCGGTGTCAAACACTGCGACCATGGGCACGTCGCCCATGACGGCCTGACAGGCCTTGATGCCGGTGAGGTTTGCGGGGTTGTGCAGCGGTCCGAACGGGATGCACTCTTCGATAGCGTCCATTACCGGTCCGTTGATGAGAACGGGCTGGGAGAACTTCTCGCCGCCGTGGAGCACACGGTGGCCGACAGCGTCTATCTCGCTCATGGAGGAGATCACGCCGTACTCGGGGCTTATGAGCTTGTCGATAGACGCAGCGATAGCCTCGGCATGGGTGGGCATGGGGATATCCGCTTCAAAAACCTTCTTGTCGCCGACCAGCGGGGTGTGCTTGAGATGACCGTCAATACCGATGCGCTCGCACAGGCCCTTGGCCATGACCTTTTCGGTCTCCATGTCGATCAGCTGATACTTGAGAGAGGAGCTGCCGGCATTGATAACAAGGATCTTCATTATTTATTTTCCTTTCTATTGTAAATCCTGCCTGAATTAGATAAAATAGCATCAATAGCTATTCTAATACATTTGCGTGAAAAATCAAGATTTTTTTATTCGGAGACTTTGAGATGAATATAGCCGGTGTCGTATGTGAATATAACCCCTTCCACAGCGGGCATTTGCACCAGCTCGCCGAGACCCGCCTTGTCCTCGGTGAGGATACGCTGACGGTGTGTGTGATGTCAGGGGACTTTGTCCAGCGCGGGGAAGCAGCGATGTTTTCCAAATTTGCCCGCGCCGAGGCTGCCTGCCGCGCGGGTGCCGGCCTTGTGCTTGAACTTCCGCTGCCGTGGTGTCTCAGTTCTGCAGAGAGCTTTGCCGGGGGCGCGGTTTCGCTGTTCGCCGCTGTCGGCTGTACGCATCTGAGCTTCGGCAGCGAGAGCGGCGATGTGGGTACGCTTCAAACGCTTGCCCGGGAAATACTTGATCCGGACACCCAGCGTGAGATCACCGCTCTGCTCCGGCGCTCGCCGGAGCTGTCCTACGCCATGGCGCGCGAGCAGGTGCTGACGGAAAAGCTGGGGGAGTGGGGCAGCCTCCTCTCGCAGCCGAATAACATCCTCGCCGTCGAATACCTCAAGGCCATCTATAAAAACGCTTATCCCATTACTCCCATCACGGTAAAGCGCATCGGCAGCGGGCATGATAAAGCGGGGGAACACGGCCCCAAGTCTGCGTCGGAGCTTCGGCAGCTGATGGAGACAGGCGCAGATATTTCGGAATATATCCCGGAAGCGGTGCTGTCTGTGTACCGGCGAGAGCATGAGGCGGGGCGCGGACGGAACAGGGCAGTGCTTGAGACGGCGCTGCTGTCCCGGCTTCGTATGCTCGACAGAGATGTATTTGAAAGCCTGCCCGACGGCGGTGGCGGCGCGGGTGCGCGGCTGTGGAAAGCTGTCAGGGAGGAGAGCACGCTTGAGGACATTGCGCAGTCGGCAAGGACGAAGCGCTATCCGCTCGCGCGGATGCGCCGCATGCTGCTGTGCGCTGCGCTCGGCGTTAGTGCAGAATATACAAAGACGCTCCCGCCGTATGCGAGGGTGCTGGCCGCCGACGCCGCGGGCTGCGCGTATCTGCGCGAGATCGACGGAAAGTCAGCTGTGCCGGTGCTTACGAAGCCCGCCGCTGTCCGCCGTCTGGACGGCAGCGCGGCCAAAGTGTTCGCGCTCGGCGCATCAGCACATGACGTCTACACCCTCCAAAACGTTACAAATAGTGACAAAAAATGCGGTCAGGACTGGCGAACAGGACCCATTATTGTGTGATTTCCATAAAATGTGTTTTTGCGCGGGAAGTAATTTAGTAATTTAAGTTTATTGCAATTTAACTCGTCATAGTGCATAATCATCATATCGTTACTGAAACACACGTGTCCGTGCTGCGGAGACAGTTTCGGCAACATAGTAATTTATAGGAGGAACCAAAATGAAAAAGGTTATTGCACTTGTTCTTGCACTTGTTATGGTGTTTGCACTGTGCGCCTGCGGCAGCAGCGACAGCGCCAGCAGCACTAAGGCGGCTTCCAGTGATGAGAAGGTCGTCAAGATAGGTGTCTTCGAGCCTACCAGCGGTCAGAACGCCGCCGGCGGCAAGAAGGAAATTCTCGGTATCGAGTATGCACACTCTCTGTACCCCACCGTTGATATAAACGGCGAGACTTATAATATAGAGCTCGTCTATGCGGATAATGCATCTGATGCTTCTAAGGCTCCCTCCGCAGCTCAGCTTCTTATAAGCAATGATGTTTCCGTCGTTGTCGGTACCTACGGTTCCGGCTGCGCCATCGCTGCCGGCGACCTGTTCGCCGAGGCCAAGATCCCCGCAATCGGCACTTCCTGCACCAACCCCCAGGTCACTGCCGGTAATGATTATTACTTCCGCGTCTGCTATATCGACCCGTTCCAGGGTGCTGTTATGGCAAGCTATGCTCTCAAGCAGGGCAGCAAGAACTGCGTCGTTATAGTTGAGGCCGGCGATGATTACTCCGCGGGCTTTGGCAACTACTTCTCCGAGGCAATGGTCAACGGCGGCGCTTCCTGCGATACCGTTACTTTCCAGACCGGCGAGACCGACTTCTCCACCATCATGGCAAACATCAAGTCCAAGGGCTATGACGGCATCTTTGCTCCTGTCTCCATCGAGACCGCTCCGCTGATCATTAATCAGGCTCGCGAAGCCGGTGTTGACTGCCAGATCATGGCCGGCGACACCTGGGACGATATCTCCATTGCTGAACGTGCAGGCGAAAACGCAAACGGCGTTTTCTTCTCCGCATTCTTCGATGCGACCGATACGAGCAACGAAGCCGGCGTTGAGTTCAACAATGGCATCCTTGAGTGGATCGCTGCCGACGCAACCAGGACTGAGAACAACGGCGGCACTGCCGACGCTATCTCCTCTGTCACCCCCTGCGGCTACGATGCTTACATGGCAGCCTACAATGCCATCCTCGCTGCGCAGAGCACCGACGGTGAGGCCATTCGCGACGCTCTTGCAGGTCTCGATGTCAGCGGTCTTGTCACCGGCGACCTGAAGTTCGATGAGAACGGCGACGCTATCAAGAACTATGTTGCTATCAAGACTTTCCAGGACGGCAAGATAGTCTTCTCCGATGCTTACACCGGCTGATAGCTGATCTGTCGCTTTTACTAATGCAAACGTAAGCGTTTTCCCCGGCGATCCTCGCCGGGGAAACGTTCCGTTTTTTCCCGCAGATATAGAATTGTTAGGAGGCTGTAATATGCACACTGCCACATATTACATAGATCTGCTGCTGTCCGGCATTACGGTCGGCAGCCTTTATGCGTTGATTGCCATCGGCTACACCATGGTCTACGGCATCCTTCGCCTTATCAACTTTGCCCATGGCGATATCTTTATGATGGCCGGCTTTTTCATGGTTTATATCAGCGCTTCAATGCCTATGGCAGTCGCTATTCCCGTCGTGCTCATCATGACGGTGGCGCTCGGTCTGCTCATTGAGCGCGCGGCGTATAAGCCTCTGCGCAGCGCCCCGCGTATGTCGGTAATGATATCGGCCATCGGCGTGTCATACCTGCTGCAGAACCTCGCGACCTACATAACCGGCGGCCTTGCAAGACCCTATCCCGAGATTCCTTTCCTGAAAGGTACCTTTATGCTCGGTGCACTCAAGATAAAGGTCATCACGGTCGTCACTCCGCTGCTCACTATTCTGCTTGTTATCGCACTCGTGCTTTTCATCAATCATACCAAGACCGGCATGGCAATGCGTGCCGTGTCCCGTGACTTTGATACCGCCCGCCTCATGGGCATCAAGGTCAACAATATCATTTCAGTGACCTTCATCATCGGCTCTTTCCTTGCCGGTGTCGGCTCTATTCTTTACTTCAGCAATTACGGTCAGGTCAGCCCGACCATCGGTGCCATGCCCGGGCTCAAGGCTTTCGTTGCCGCAGTCTTCGGCGGCATCGGCTCGATCCCCGGCGCTGTCCTCGGCGCATATATAATCGGTATCTGCGAATCTCTGATCAAGGCGAATGACGCGATCGCTATTTTCAGCAACGCTTTCACCTTTGCTCTGCTGATTCTGGTGCTGCTGTTCAAGCCCAACGGAATGTTCGGCGAGAAGCTTGCGGAGAAAGTGTGAGATCATGACCAATAAGAAAAGAGATATTATACTTTCAGTCGTATTCGCGGCAGTGATCGTTGCGCTGCTTGTCTATATCGATAAGGAGCAGCACTATTCCATGCTCGCCTCCGTTATCCAGAAGGCGTCCATCTATGCTCTGCTTGCCGTTTCCCTGAACCTGCTCAACGGCTTTACTGGGCTGTTCTCTCTCGGCCAGGCGGGCTTCATGATGCTCGGTGCGTATACCTACGCTATCCTCACCATCCCCCTTGAGCAGCATGCAAGCGTTTACCAGTACTTTAACGGCGGTGTTGTCAATGTCTGCCTGCCGCCTTTCGTCGGGGTTATCGCCGCGGGTCTTGTCGCTGTCGTGTTCGCGTGGCTTGTCGGTAAGCCCTGCCTGCGCCTCAAGAGCGACTATCTCGCCATCGCCACCCTCGGCTTTGCTGAGATCCTTCGCGCGCTTATCCAGTGGGATGTCCTCGGCCCTGTGACCAATGCTTCCAACATCCTTAAGAAGTTCCCGAAATTTGACAGCATCCTTACCCCTGTCATCATTTCCGCGTTCTGCATCTTCCTTATTGTCCTGCTCATCAATTCCTCCTACGGCCGCGCTTTCAAGGCCATCCGTGAGGATGAGATCGCGGCCGAGGCAATGGGCATCAACCTTGCCAAGACCAAGATGCAGGCTTTCCTCACCAGCTCTTTCTTCGCCGGCATCGGCGGCGCGCTGCTCGCAATGTTCCAGACCAGCGTTCAGGCAAGGTCTTTCACCTCTGCCATGACCTATGAGATACTGCTCATTGTTGTCATCGGCGGTATCGGCTCTGTCACGGGCTCGATAATCGGCAGCTTCCTGTATATCGCGGCCTCAGAGTGGTGGCTGCGCTTCCTTGATGATTCCCAGACCTACCTCGGTGTGAACATCCCGTTCATGCGCGGCGGCTTCCGCATGGTCGTCTTCTCCGTCGTGATCATGCTCATCGTTCTGTTCTACCGTCAGGGCATCATGGGCACGAAGGAATTTTCATGGCAGGGAATAATCAACTTCTTCAAGCGCATTTTCAGAAAGAACAAGGGAAAGGCGGTACAGGACAATGGCTGAAAACGTTCTGCATATTGAAAATATAACCATGCAGTTCGGCGGCGTTGTCGCCGTCAATAACCTGAACCTTGATGTCAACAAGGGTGAGATCATCGCACTCATCGGCCCGAACGGCGCAGGCAAGACCACCGCGTTCAACTGCGTCACCGGTGTTTATGAGCCGACCAACGGCAAGATAGACTTCATGGGCGAGACTATCGTTGAGAACTATCCGCAGGGCAAGATGAAAAAGATCTACGCCGGCGAGAATATGGGAATGTACGATAAGGTCGTCTCCCTTACGCCCGATGTCATAACCGGGAAGGGCATTGCCCGTACCTTTCAGAACATCCGCCTGTTCTCCAAGCTAAGCGTTTTCGAGAACGTCATCATCGCAAAGCATATGCGTGCAAAGCAGAACTTCTTCTCCGCCGCCCTGCACCTGAACGGAGCCGAGGAAAAGCGCATGCGCGAGGAGACTATGGCTCTGCTTGAGGAGCAGGGGCTCGACAAGTATAAGGACGATGTCGCTGGCAGCCTGCCCTACGGCATCCAGCGCCGCCTTGAGATCGCCCGCGCCCTTGCTACCGAGCCGAAGCTGCTCCTGCTTGATGAGCCTGCTGCCGGCATGAACCCGCAGGAGACTCTTGAGCTTGCGGACTTCATCGTTGAGATCAGGAAAAAATATGATCTCTCCGTGTTCCTTGTCGAGCATCACATGGATCTTGTCATGAACATCAGCGACAGAATATATGTCCTCGATTTCGGTAAGCTTATCGCGGAAGGCGTTCCCTCCGAGATACAGAACAATGTCAAAGTCATAGATGCATACCTGGGGGTGAGCGAGGATGAGTGATGTTATAC
>CAVFGM010000070.1:0-3183 GCA_963621955.1 Bacteroidaceae bacterium | reverse complement strand
GCGATGAGCGCTATTACAAATGTGACCGTCTGCGCCAGCGGCACGGCGAGCCACCCGCCGTCCAGCCCGAGCACCGGCGGCAGTATCAGCAGCAGAAGCAGCGTGCATACCGGCTCCGCGTACACTAACAGATACGAGAGCGCCGTCTTCTCCGCGGCGTAGAAATACGCCGTCGTTATGCGCACATAGGCTAAAAACAGCAGCGCCGCGAGGAACCATGGCAGGTACTGCGCCACGCCTGTGTTCGCCTCGGGCGACGCGCCGAAGAGCACACCGACCTGCGCCCTCGCAAGAAAGACGCCTGCCATGCACAGCACCGTTACCGCCGCGGCTGTCATGTACGCGAGCTTGAGCGTGTGCTTTACTGCCGCGTGGTCGCCCTCGCCGTAGTACCGGCTGATGAGCGGCTGCCCACCGTCGCCCACGCCCTGCAAAAGCAGGTAGATTATGGAGATAATGTACCCTATGCAGCCGTAAATGGCGACGGCCTGTTCGTTTCCGTAGAGGAGCAGGAAGCGGTTCATCAGCAGCATCGTGATAGTCGGCGAAAAGGTGAGTCCAAACGGCGAGAGCGAAACCTTGGCTACGCCTGCCCACAGGTGCCGCAGCTCGGAAGCTACGGGCAGACGGAACCCGGCCTTTTTCACGATGAAAAAGATGACCGCCGCAATCATGGTCACCGCCTGACCGATGATCGTCGCGAGCGCCGCGCCCGCCATGCCCCAGCTCAGCACCCACACAAAGGTGTAGTCCAGCGCGATGTTCGTCACAAAGCCGAGTATCATCGAGACCATGGCAAATGACGCGCCGCCCATGTTCCTGATGAACGGGACGAAGCCCGTTGCCAGCAGCTGGAAGATCGCGCCGAGTGCTATCACGCGGGCATACTCCATGCACAGCGTGAGCGTCTCGCCGCCCGCGCCCAGCAGGCGCAGGATCGGCGCGGCAAGGCCAAACAGCAGCGCTGTCAGCAGCACGCCGACCAGCAGTATGAGTACTGTCGTCCCGGAAAAGCATTCCTGCGTTTGTTTTTCCTCGCCCTGCGTGTTCAATATCGTGAAGCGTATCGCGCCCGCAAGCCCGAGCCCAGTCCCGACAGCGCCGATCAGCGCGGAGACGGGGTAGGCCAGCGTTATGGCCGTAAGCCCCATGTCGCCGAGGCTCTGCCCGATGAAGAAGCCGTCGACAATGGTGTAAACGCCCGACAGCGCAAACGCGAGCACCGACGGGATCACGTATGAAAAGAAGGTCCTGGAGATCGACTTATTCATCTGCCTGCGCCTCCATTTCCTTTTCAAAGACGAGGTTAAACAGCATGATCGCATCCGTCATCTCTTTCATGCGCTCTGCTCCCATGATGCCGAACACTCTCTGCTCCAGCCTGTGCAGCGGGGCAAGCACATCCTCGGCATGGCGCTTCCCCTCCGGCGTCAGGCGTACAGTTTTCTCCCGGCGATCGGTCTCACCGGCGCTGAGGGTGACGAGCCCCTCCTCTTTCAGCGCCCGCATAACGGTGCTGACCGTCTGCTTTGACAGCCCCGTACGCTCCGCTATCTCTTTCTGAGTAACAGGCTCATGGGCATCTATCGTGTATAAAACAAAAAGGCGGTACTGGTTCTGCCCCGCAGCGGCGCACCACGCCGTGTACAGCGCATTAGTCTGTCCCCACGCTTCCCACATTTTGTCCATGCCGATATGCATTGTTTCACCTCATAATAGTATTTACAAATACTATTATAGCGCTTGGACGGATAAAAATCAAGCCTGTTTTGAATTTGAATCTGACCGCTTCATCCTGCCCAGCACCGCAGTGGCTATGAGCGTTACGACCTCGGTCACGAGCGGCGCAAGCCATATGGCCTCCGCACCGAATATGAGCGGGAGACAGAAGATCATCAGCGCCTTGAGCACAATGCCGCGGCTGACGGCAATGGCGCTGGCCGTGCCGGTGCGCTTGGTGGAGAAGAAGTATTCGGTATAGATCAGGTTCAGCGCCATGGGGATGAAAGACAGCGCGAACACCGGCAGCGCTGCCGACGCCTCCGCGATGAGTGCTGCCTCCCTGTTAAAAATGCGTATCACCGGAACATCGAAGAAGAACAGTCCGGCATAGATGAGCACCGAGAGCACAAAATTGACGATAAGCCCGCAGCGGAAGTACCATGCCATTTCCTCACTGTCGTTCCTGCCGCAGCACTGCCCCCACAGCGGCTGCAGACCCTGCGCCACACCGGATAGCACGGCGTTTGCGAGGGAGTAGATAAAGCTCAGCACGCTGAAGGTCGCAACGCCGATGTCGCCGATCAGCCGTGCGAGCATCAGGTTATAGCACAGCGCGGTAACGGGCGTCGTGAGCTGCGTTACCGCTTCCGGTATGCCGCGCATGCATACTTTTTTTACCAGCGCGCCGCTGGACCCGTAGCGTTTGAAGCGCAGCTCACCTTTCTTCCGCATAAAGTGCGTCAGCAGCACGAGCACGGTCAGCACCTGTCCCAGCCCGGAGGCGACAGCCGCACCTATGACGCCCATCTTGAGCGGGAAAATGAACAGCCAGTCGAGGGAAATGTTCGCCGCCGCGCCCGCACACATCCCGATAAAAGAGAGAGCGGGGGAGCCGTCGTTGCGGACGAATACCGACAGACAGGTACCCATCAGCATAGGGATGGAAAATGCGGAATAGTAAAACAGGTACTCTGCTGCCATTTTCCGCAGCTCCGCGCTCAGGTGCCTTGCACCGCTGATGTCCGTGATCTGCCGGGAGAAGACCATGCCCACGGCCATGAGGATCGCGGAAGCTGCAAGCGTCAGGGAGAACGCAGTCATAAACGCGCGGTTCGCGCCATCCTTGTCGCCGCGCCCCATACGTATGGCGACGATGGCCGCGCCGCCCATCGGGAACATTGCCGTGACTGCGACCACCGTCGTGATAAACGGCACCGCTATGTTGACCGCGCCGAGCGCCGCAGAGCCGACGCCCTGCCCGACAAAGATACCGTCGACGACGTTATACAGATATGTCACGAACAGCCCGCCCAGCGCGGGGAAAATGTAGCCTATCAAAGCTTTCAATCTTGCGTTCATGCAGATGACCTCCGAAAAAAGAAAAATGGGGCAAAGCCTTGCCCCATGAAAAAAGGTTGTAAACTAAAAGTTGGGGTACCTGAGTAAACCCGGGTACTCCAA
>CAVFGM010000069.1:0-2512 GCA_963621955.1 Bacteroidaceae bacterium | reverse complement strand
TGTCAGGGCTTGGAACTCTCACGTTCTGCGACCCTGACAGCGGCGTGTTCGGCGCGCTCGGGCACAGCGTCAGCGATTCCGACACGGGGCTGACGATTCCAGTCAGGGAGGGCAGCATCACGGACGCGCAGATAGTCAGCGTGAACCCCGGTGTTTCGGGCAGCCCCGGCGAGCTGAACGGCTGCGCCGACCTCGGCAAGGTGCTCGGCAGCATCGAAATGAACACCGCGCAGGGGATATTCGGTCAGGCATACGTGTCGATGGACGGACGGGTGATGGAGACGGGCGGCATCGCAGTCGGGCCGGCGTCGATAGTCTCGACGATAAACGGGCGCGACAGCCGGGAGTATGCGATCGAGATAAACCGTATCTACCGAGAGGCCGACGGCACGCACGCGATGCTCAGCGTGACTGATCCCGAGCTTATCCAGAAGACCGGCGGCATCGTGCAGGGTATGAGCGGCAGCCCGATAATCCAGAACGGAAAGCTCGTCGGCGCTGTGACGCACGTGTTCGTCTCCGACCCGACGAAGGGCTACGCCGTGAGCATACAGGATATGCTGCGCGCGGCGGGGATAATGAGCAAGGCGGCGTAACAGATAAAAATAGCCCGCCGCGAATGTATCGCGGCGGGCTATTTTTATTTCAGGAGGCCTATTATCAGCAGGTGCAGCGGGTAATAGATATAAAACAGCCATTTCATGAAGCGGTTCACGCGGGGGCTTTTGCCGCGCTGGCCGTTGTACATTTTTATCACCGGGATCGCGAGGACAACGCCCATTTGAAGAATACCGTAGACCTTATCGATGGCGAAGAAATACACGACGGCGTAGAGCGCAACATAGAAAACCAGCCAGAACGACTGCTTTTTCAGATCGCCGCGGTTCGTGCCGAAAGCGAGGACGCAGAGCGAGGCGATGCAGCTCCAGTCGCTCGGGAAAGTGACAAGGCAGATAAGGATGATAATGAGCGGGACGGCCCTGCGCGGCAGGCGGGTGCTGTTCGCGGCGCGGAGCATGACAAGCCCCCACGCGAGCGGCCACATGACGCTCGTCTGGTTGAGAGCCTGCCCATAATAAAACGGGATGAACGAGTGCCAATCGACAAAATCGTTCGAGGCGAAGAGATAGCAGAAGTGCGAGACGAGGGCAAATGCGAAGAGACGGAGCGTGTATTTATTTACATCGCGCGTATAGTGATAGCCCTCGGCGATGAAAAAGCACATGACGGGACAGGTGATGCGCCCGATAAGGTGCATCAGGAGCGGGAGAAGCTCATGCGGGTAGCCCGGCCAGAGTGCCCACGCGATGTGGTCAATGGTCATGGCGGTGATGGCGATAAGCTTGACGGCGTTGGAATCAAGGCCGCGTTTTTCTATTTCGGTCATAAAAACCTCCGTGGCAGAGATGATTGTACTATAGGTGCGGAGACAGGATTTGTCAAGATTTGCGGCGCAGTCTATGAGGCAAATGCAACGAAAAAGATGTGCTGAATTTGTACAATACTCTGATTTTGCGCTTGAATATTGATTTTCGGGAGCGGGACAGGATATGATGTTTCAAAAACAGAAATATACTTTCGGCTGAAGGGAGATCATGTCATATGGCCGGAATACAGTACGACATGAAAAACATTCTCGACATTCCGCTGTGGGAAAAGATGCAGGATCAGCTTGCGAAGATGACCGGCACGGCCATAATCTGCATCGACTACAAGGGCAACCCCATGACAAAGCACAGCGGACGCACGGAGTTCTGCAGCGTCATCCGCGAGAACCCCGTTTCACGCAAGCGCTGCTACCGCTGCGACGCGCTGGCGGGGCTCGAGGCGGTGCGGCTGGAGCGGCCGTATATCTATCTCTGCCACTGCGGGATAGTCGACGTCGCGGTGCCGGTAATGGTCGGGGACAAATACCTCGGTGCGGTGATGTTCGGGCAGGTGCGGCTCGTGAACAAGGACAGGGAAAAAGCCGTCAGGCTCGTGAACGAAATAAGCTCGTTCCAGGCGGAGGAGGACGCGGCGCGCAAGGACCTGCTGGAAAAGTACGAAAAGCTGCCGGAGATGGAGTACGAGCGCATAGTCGAGATCGCCGACCTTATCGACTCGATAGTCAAATACACGGTAGACAGGGCGGTCAAGGCGCGCAACCGCGATGAGACATACAAATGGCTGATGAGCACGAACTCAGAGCAGCTGACCGGCGAGGCGGAGATACAGGAGCTTTCACTGCCGATGAGCGCACGGGAGCCCGAGCGGGCGGAGACGATGCCGGTGAAGCCGAGCAGCGTGATATATCCGGCGATAGCGTACATCCACGATCATCTGAGAGACGGCATTTCCATGAAAGAGATGGCAGACCTCTGCCACCTCAGCCCGAGCTATTTTTCGCGTACCTTCAACAGGGAGACGGGCGAGAGCTTTGTGAACTACATAAACCGCCGCAAGGTCGCGCTGGCAAAAGAACTGCTGAGGGAGACGAACAAGAGCATAACGCAGATAGCCGAGGAGGCGG
>CAVFGM010000068.1:0-8056 GCA_963621955.1 Bacteroidaceae bacterium | reverse complement strand
GGTCACAGTTTAAAAGGAAGAAGGAGCAAACATAGTGCAGTTTTCGCCGCAAGGCGGAAACGGAACGGTGTTTGCTCCTTCTGACGTGGTATGCCCGACAGGATTCGAACCTGCGACCTTCGGAGTCGGAGTCCGACGCGCTATCCAGCTGCGCCACGGGCACGTATGTTCGACCTGCGCCGGTCGGCGTGGGTCTGCTTTTTTGCTTTTGGTGGTCAAACAGTAGTCAAAGACGTATCGCTTTTTTGTTTTCGCTGCCTTCGGTGCCAGTGCCTTCAACCGCTTGCGGATTTCCGATACTCTACGCGCCGCGTATGTCGGAGTCCGACGCGCTATCCAGCTGCGCCACGGGCACATATTTACATTTACCGCAATATATGGTATACTGGCTGTTGTTTCGGATACAAAAGCGGCGGCCACGACTATTGCGGGAATCATTATATCAAAACTTCCGGGCAAAGTAAATAGCGGTTTGCGGCTTTTTGAAGCCTTTTTTGGCGGGCATATTTTCAGAAAAAGGATATACATCTTATGAAGCACATAAACGTCTTTCACAGAATCGCCGCGGCGCTGCTCTGCCTGTGCATGCTGCTGCCCCTCGCCGCCTGCGGTGAGACGAAAATGTACCAGAAGCAGGTGTTCGCGATGGATACCGTTATGACGCTGACAGCCTACGGCAACAAGGCCGAAGCCGGGCTCAGCGCCGCGCAGAGCGTCATCACCTCTATGGACTCGATGCTTGACCCCGACGTTGAGACGAGCACGACCTACGCCATCAACCACGCCGAGGGCGCGAACGTCTCCATCTCCGGTCAGGTCGCCAAGATGCTCAGCACCGCGCAGACCGTGTATAACCAGAGCGGCGGGACGCTCGACCTCTCGCTCTACCCCGTCATAAAACGCTGGGGCTTCACCGACGGGCGGTACTATGTCCCGTCCGCTGATGAGCTTGCGCAGGATCTCGCGCGCCGCGCCTTTGACAAGATGGTGCTCACAAGCTTCCCGAGCTCCGGCTCCTACGCCGTCTCTTTCCCCGCCGGGACGGAGATCACCTTCGGCGCGGTCGCCAAGGGTTGCGCGTCTGACTATGCCATCGCCGCGATGCGCAACGCCGGCGTCACCAGCGGCATCATCTCCCTCGGCGGCAATGTCCAGACTCTCGGCCTCAAGCCCGACGGCACCAACTGGACGGTCGCCGTGCAGGATCCCAACAACTCTTCAAGCTACCTCGGCGTCATCAGCGTGGGCGAGACCGCCGTCGTCACAAGCGGCACCTACCAGCGCTACTTCACGCAGAACGGCAAGACCTACCACCACCTGATAAATCCCGAGACCGGCTACCCCATCAACAATACTCTCACCTCCGTCACCATTATATGTGAGGACGGTACTCTGGCAGACTGCCTGTCGACCGCTCTCTTCATCATGGGTGAGAGCAAGGCGCTCAACTATTGGCGCACCTACGGCGGCTTTGAGATGATCCTCGTCAATAAGGACAATCAGATCACCTGCACCAAGGGTCTCATGGAGCAGTTCACTCTCGCCAACGATAACTATACTCTAAGGTACACCGAGTAATGACCGACCTGAATACCGACGTCAGATACATCAAGGGCATAGGGGAGAAAAAGGCGCAGGCGCTTGCAAAGCTCGGCGTCTTTTCTCTCTATGACCTTGTTTCTTATTTTCCGCGTAAATACGAGGATCGCAGCACCGTTATGCCTATCGCGCTGACAAGCGGCGGCGAGAGCGTCTGCATCGAGGCGCTGGTCGCCGACACTCCGCGCCTGACCCGCGTGCGCCGCGGGCTTGAGCTTGTGAAGCTGCGCGCCGTCGACGAGAGCGGTTCAGTTGACATAACTTTTTTCAATCAACCCTACGCAAAGGACAATCTCATCCGCGGCGAGAGCTATATGTTCTTCGGGAAAATAGAAGCCACCGGCATGCGCCGCTCCATGGTGAACCCTGTGTACGAAAAGTCCGCCGGCAGCGGTACCGTCACCGGGCGCATCATCCCGATCTACCGCGTGTGCAATGGGCTCAACCAGCGCACGATGCTCCAGGCCGTGCGCCAGGGGCTGGACGCCTGCCTTGACCGCATCCCGGACGTGCTCCCGCAGGACGTGCGCGAGCGCTGCCGCCTTGCGCAGACCGCCTACGCTTATGAAAACATCCACTTCCCCAAGGATTTTGACGCGCTTGAGCTTGCGCGGCGGCGGCTGATATTCGAAGAGCTTTTCGTCCTCGCCTGCGCGCTTGGCCGCATCCGCGGCGAGCGTGTGCGTGAGCAGGGCATCAAGCTGTCCGTCCATGATATGAGCCGCTTCTGGGCGTCCCTGCCGTTCTCCCCCACCGGCGCGCAAAAGCGCGCGATAGATCAGGCGCTGGGCGATATAAGCTCAGGCGCTGTGATGAACCGCCTCGTGCAGGGCGACGTCGGCAGCGGCAAAACGCTCGTCGCGGCGGCGCTGATGTGGCAATGCGCCGAAAACGGATACATGAGCGCTTTCATGGCGCCGACGGAGATCCTCGCCGAGCAGCATTATTCGACGCTCTCCTCCATGCTCGCCCCGCTCGGCGTGCGCATCGGACGGCTCACCGGCGCGATGAGCGCAAAGGAGAAGCGCGAGACCAAAGCGAAGCTCAAGGCCGGGGAATATGACATCGTCGTCGGCACGCACGCGCTGTTCAGTCAGGACGTTGAGTATTCAAACCTCGCCCTCGTCGTCACCGACGAGCAGCACCGCTTCGGCGTCGGCCAGCGCTCGGCGCTGATCGGCAAGGGGCAGAAGCCGCACGTGCTCGTCATGTCCGCAACACCGATCCCGCGCACGCTCGCCTTGATAATCTACGGCGATCTTGACGTGTCCGTCATTGACGAGCTGCCGCCGGGGCGGCAGAGGGTGGACACCTTCGCCGTCGACGAGAGCTACCGGCAGCGGCTCAACGGCTTTATCCGCAAGCTCGTCGGCGAAGGGCGGCAGGTGTTCGTCGTGTGCCCGATGGTCGAGGAGAATGAGGAACTGCCCGTAAAGCTCAAATCCGCGCAGGAGCACGCCGCCGAGCTTGCCGCGCTCTTCCCCGATCTCACCGTCGCGTGCATCCACGGCAGGATGAAGCCCAAAGAAAAGGACGCCGTCATGGCCGCCGTTGTCGCTGGGGAGGTCAACATCCTCGTCGCGACAACGGTCATCGAGGTCGGCGTTGACGTGCCGAACGCGGCGCTGATGATAATCGAGAACGCCGAGCGCTTCGGCCTGAGCCAGCTGCACCAGCTGCGCGGGCGCGTAGGCCGCGGCAGGCACAAGAGCTACTGCGTCCTCGTCTCGGATAACGACAGCGAGGATGTGCGCGCAAGGCTCTCGATCATGACCAAGACCAGCGACGGTTTCAGGATATCCGAAGAGGATCTGCGTCTGCGCGGCCCCGGTGACTTCTTCGGCTCCCGTCAGCACGGGCTGCCGGAGATGCACGTCGCCGATCTCGGCGCGGACATGGACGTAATGCAGCGCGCGCAGAGCGAGGCTCAGCTGCTGCTGGCAGCCGACCCGGAGCTTTCTTCCCCTGAGCACGCCGCCCTGCGGCAGAGCGTCGAGCGCATGCTGCGCGTGAACGCCGACAGCTTCAACTAATAATGTATAAGAGCAGCCCCACCGTGCAAAACGGTGGGGCTGAATTATTTTGTCCGGCGTCTTTCTCAGTTCAGGAAATCCCGGAGCTTCTTGGAGCGGCTGGGGTGGCGCAGCTTGCGCAGTGCCTTTGCTTCGATCTGGCGTATACGTTCACGTGTGACGTTGAACTCCTTGCCTACCTCTTCGAGCGTGCGGGTGCGCCCGTCGACGATGCCGAAGCGCAGCTCCAGCACCTTCTTCTCACGCGGAGCGAGGGTGTCCAGCACCTCTTCAAGCTGCTCGCGCAGCAGCGAGAAGCTCGCCGCTTCGGACGGCTCGGAAGCGTCCTCGTCGGGGATAAAGTCGCCGAGGTGGGAGTCCTCCTCCTCGCCGATAGGCGTCTCGAGCGACACCGGCTCCTGCGCGATCTTGAGGATGTCACGCACCTTGTCGACCGGCATATCCATCTCCTTTGCGATCTCCTCCGCCGAGGGGTCGTGTCCCAGCTCCTGAAGCAACTGACGGGAGACGCGGATGGTCTTGTTTATCGTCTCCACCATGTGGACGGGAATGCGTATCGTGCGCGCCTGGTCGGCGATCGCACGGGTGATCGCCTGACGGATCCACCACGTCGCGTATGTGGAGAACTTATAGCCCTTGGTGTAGTCGAACTTCTCGACGGCCTTGATAAGGCCGAGGTTGCCCTCTTGGATCAGGTCGAGGAACAGCATCCCGCGGCCTACATAGCGCTTTGCTATCGACACGACCAGACGCAGGTTCGCCTCGGTCATGCGGTGCTTAGCTTCCTCATTGCCTTCGGACATCTGGATGGCAAGCTCTACCTCCTCCTCGGGGGTCAGCAGCGGCACCTTGCCTATTTCCTTGAGGTACATACGCACCGGGTCGTCCGTGGAGAAGCTGTCCATCAGCGCGTCGGTGTCGTTTATCTCCTCGTCCGTGACCTCCTCAATGCCCGCAAGGTCCTCAACGTCGGGGAGCACATCGTCGATAGGCGGGAGCAGATCGTCAGCACCGACGTCTATATCGATGCCGTTTTTCTCCAGCGTCTCATAGAACTTGTCGACAGCCTCACCGTCAAGGTTCATTTCCTCAAGGCATTCCAGCTCCTTGGCAGTGAGCTTGCCGGCCTTTTTGCCCTTTTCGAGCAGCTCGTTCAGGCGCTCCTCGGGGGTCTTGGTGTTCTGCTCAGGCACGGCTTCCTTTTTCTTGGCGGTCTTCTTTTTTGCCCTGACCGGCTCGGCGGGGATCTCTGCGTGATCCGCCTCTTCCAAAAGCGCGTCGGCCATCTTGCTCAGTTCCTGTTCGGTGTAAACATGATCTTCTGACATAATCTTATCCCTCATATCCTTTTGTTTGTCTTAAATGAACGGCATATGCCCGCAAATCGGAGCTGTCGATTTTTTGATTTCTGATCTTTGCTATGTAGTCCTCAGCGCTTTTCTGGCTGCTGCTCAGGCGCTCCGGGCGCTGGAGTATCTTTACCAGCAGGCTCATCTCGTCCGAAGTCAGCGCGTCCGATAAAGTCTCGATGCTGAGTGCGCCGCCGCGCCTTATTTTCTCCAGCAGCGCCGAATATATCTGCGCAAGCTCCGGGGAAGAAAATTCCTCTTTTCCCGGCAGCGCGACATTCGCGGCAAGCTCCGGTTCGAGATACAGCACCCGTATCAGTCCCTCCTCGGCGGCGGCCGATTCAGGGTTCGAGTATTTCATCGACACGGAATTTGCTACGACGGAGCTCGGCTTTGCTATCTGCCGCGCGTCTGACCTCGCTGCCCTGTTCATCAGGCGCTTGCGCAGCCGCTCGACCTCGGAGGTGACCACGTTCTCCGCAACTCCCGCCATCGACGCTATGCGCATCGAGTACACCTGCCGCTCGACCGCACCCGGCAGCCGCGCCACAAGGTCTGAGGCTTCTTTCAGGAACTCCACCTTCTGCTCGTCCACCGTCAGGTCGTACTTGCTCGTTACCGCATGCAGACGGTAGTCGATCTGGTTCTCTGAGCCGTCTATCAAATTCCGGAAAGCGTCAGGTCCCTTGGTCTTGATGAACTCGTCCGGGTCCTTTGCGCCCGTGACGCGCAGGACTTTCACTTTCATGTCAAGCTTTTCAAGAATACCTATCGCGCGCTGCGAGGCCTTTATGCCCGCCCCGTCGTTATCGTAGGCGATGATGACCTCATTCGTGTACCGCGACAGCAGCCGCGCCTGCTCCGGTGTGAGCGAAGTGCCGAGCGAGGCGACCGCGCTATCGAAGCCCGCCTGATGCAGGCTCACAACGTCTATGTTTCCCTCTGATAAAATTATATATCCGCTTTTTGATTTTTTAGCCAGATTCAGGGCGAAAAGGTTCCGGCTTTTGTTGAATACAAGTGTTTCCGGGCTGTTCATGTACTTCGGCTCGCCGTCGCCGAGGATGCGTCCGGAGAAGCCTATGACGTTTCCGCGCACGTCTATGACCGGGAACATGAGCCTGTTGCGGAAAGTGTCGTAAAAGCCGCCGTTCTTCCCGCGCCGTGCAAGCCCCGCTTCGAAAAGCTCCTGCCCGGTATAGCCCTTTTTCTCCATCGCGTTTAATAGCAGGCTCCAATCGTCCGGTGCGGCTCCCAGTCCGAAGCGCTTGACCGTTGCCGGGCGTATCTGCCGCCTGCCTATGTATTCCCTCGCGCTCTCACCCCGCGGGGTGGAAAGCTGGTCGTAGAAGAAGCGCGCCGCGTCTTTATTCAATGCCAGCATCCGCGCGCGCTTGCGGCTCTCGGCGTCGTTCGTCTCCTCTGGCATCGGCATGTTCGCGCGCTTTGCGAGAAACTCAACAGCCTCGGGATAGCTCAGGTTCTCGATGTCCATGATGAAGTTTATTACCCCGCCGCCCTTGCCGCAGCCGAAGCAGTGGTAAAACTGCTTGTCCGGCGACACAGAAAACGACGGCGTCTTTTCACTGTGGAACGGGCACAGGCCGAACATGTTCGAGCCGCTGCGCTTGGTGAGCCTCACGTAATCGGACACGACCGATACTATGTCGTTTCTCTCGATAAGCTCCGATATGAAATTTTCGGGAAACGCCATGAACGCTCACCTCCCAAATAATTCAAATACAATTTTTGTGAGAGCGTGTACCTCACAAAAAACACTTCTTGTAATTTATTTCACAGTCCACGCGAACGGGATGAATATCTCGCCGAACTTCTCCATCGCGTAGCCGTCAGTCATGCCGGAGATATAGTCGCAGGCCGCGCGCTCGACGCCTTCGTTTTCCATGACGCCGCGGAAGTCCTCGGGCATATCCTCCGGGTGCTTGGTGTAGTGACTGTAAAGCCCCTCGATTATCCCGTATACCTTGCTCTCCTCGCCTTTGGCAAGCGGGTTGTGATATACAGCGTCGAACATATATTTATGGAAGAAGTCATAGACCTCCCTCATTCCCGGGGACATTTTGATGACTCCCTCCGTGCTGTTTGCGATAAGGTCGGATACCAGCGAATTTATCCTCTCGCTGTTGCGCTCTCCGCAGCGCTCGCGTATAAGCGCCGGTACGTCGTCGGGCGCGATTATGCCCGCGCGCATTGCGTCATCAAGGTCGTGGTTTATGTAAGCGATGCGGTCGCACAGCCGCACGACGGTCGCCTCGCGCGTATCGTCGGGGCTGCCGTAAGTGTGGTGCAGGATGCCCATGCGCGTCTCATAGCACAGGTTAAGCCCGCGTCCGTCGCGCTCGAGCACGTCCACCACGCGCAGGCTCTGCTCATAGTGCTTGAAGCCGCCGGGGTATATGGAGTTCAGCGCCCGCTCTCCCGCATGGCCGAAAGGCGTGTGCCCCAGGTCGTGCCCGAGCGAAGCGGCCTCGGCGAGGTCCTCGTTCAGCGCGAGCGCCCGCGTCACCGTGCGGGCAAGGCGGCTGACCTCCAGCGTGTGCGTCAGGCGCGTGCGGTAATGGTCGCCCTCGGGCTGGAGGAACACCTGCGTCTTGTGCTTCAGGCGGCGGAATGCCTTGGAGTGCGTGATCCTGTCAACATCGCGCTGGAAGCAGGTGCGTATATCGCACTCCGGCTCCGGCAGCGCACGACCCTGGCTGTTCTCTGACAGCACGCCGTATTTGCCGATGAAGTAATGCTCAAGCCGTTCTCTCTCTTCGCGGGGACAGGACATAAAAACACCGCCTTTCGCTTTTCTTACATTACATATATACGACGCGAATTTTTATTTCCCTTTATTTTTTTTGAAAAATTTTTCCGTGGGAATTTTAGTCAGGCGCTGATACATCAAATGGCGAAGCAAGTTACTCCCGCTGCCATTTACAGTTACTGTAAAAAGGTTGTAAACTAAAAGTTGGGGTACCTGAGTAAACCCGGGTACTCCAACTTTTAGCATGTTGAAAAAATAAGAGTAGAGCATAACAGAAAAATCCTTTAAAATGAAGCTGCTAGACA
>CAVFGM010000067.1:31115-47282 GCA_963621955.1 Bacteroidaceae bacterium | reverse complement strand
AAAGAGGTCTTCGTTATAGTTGGCGATACCGTTTTTGATAAAATAGCCCGCCTGTATGGAATTGGTCAATTCCTCGTAGTCGGTGCTGGTATCCTGCATGCTCTTGAGTTTGGTACGGTTGAGCCGGATCCTCTGGGCGACCTTATCTATGGTGCGGCTGCGGTTCTCCCGGCGGAGATGGACATCGATATCCACGCCCTCACCGGCGTTGATGAGCGATGACATCCAGCCGGCTCGGACGCGGCTGGGGTACCCGCCCGCCTTGATGTACAGGAAGGAATAGTACAACCCGTCCATAATGACATAGTTATAATGGCTCAGATCGATGCCGCGTGGTGCCAGAAAGTTGGCCATGCGAATCGGCGGTACCGGATCTACACCGATGATTTTCTTCTTTGCTGCCATAGTGTCCACCACGACACGATCCACCCGGGAGGAAAACGGCTCGTCCGTGCAAGAGCGCCGGTTGTAGAACATGTAGAGAATCTCGGCGGTTGCCTCATCCGGATCCTTGGGTTGGATGATACAGTTGCCGCACTGCATGAAATATGCCCGCGCCGTCTGCTCGGCGTTCTGGAGCATACTATAGATTTTTGCGTAGTCGTCACTCTCATTGCGCCCCACCGCCTCATACTGGAAAATCAGAAAGAAGCGCCTCGTCAGTGCCTCCCGATTTCCCACGTCCTTGATGAGGCCAATATAATCCTTCCCCAATTCCTTACATTGCGGATTCTCCTCGTGCTCCAATTCCTCGCAGATCATGGATATGTGCTTATCAGAGTCCGCGCGGCGCGTAATGGACTTGAACTGCAGCCGCATGGGGGATATCTTCAGCCAGCTGGCGAAACTGGAGATGATATTGAACTGTTCCTCATCGGAACGCAGCGTGAAATTGATTGGCTCGATCTCAAGGATCTTGATGTATCGGTTATCCGTTGTTTCAACGATCCCGTTTTTCAGATCCCGAATGGGCAGATAATCCTGCACGAACTCAAGTTTTTCTTTTCTTCGGTTTCTTTTTTGTTTTGCTTTGACCATAGCGGTATCCGATCCTCCTGAAGTGTAGTTTCCTGCGGTGCGTCCAGAAATGAATGATGTGACCGATGTACTGAAACAGCGACCCACCATCCACGCCCATTGCCGAGACCACCGCCAGCGGCAGCAGCGTGACCGTCATAACCACGATGCGTATAGTACCGGGCATGGGGATCAGAATCAGCTCCGGATATCCCAGAGCCAATACCAGAATCACTGTTTCAATGGCGTTTCGGGTTTCGATCATCCCGCCAAACAGTTTGCCGCTGTCCGTATAATTTGCCGGAATGGCATACACGTTGTTGTACTCTTTGTCTTCCAAATTTTTCACCTTCCTGATCTGCATAAGGATTTGACTGTGAGACATCAGATGACCTGTAATGATCGATACGGATTTTTATTGTGCTCCTGGATCCTCTGACATATGGAGGGCTTCTTCAAGGGAAGCATTTCCCGTCGGCGCATCGTAGTCCACAATGCTGAGACGACGATAGGAAAGACTCCCTTCATAGCTGGGCGTATTCAGAATGACACCAATGCCTCCGGAGGAATGCACCCACATGCGGGTCCCGTCCAAACTGTAGCCAGCAAAAATAAGCACATGACCCCAGCCGCCATCATCGGCAAGGAACCCTAAATCGCCCGGAAGCAGTTCCGATGCAGAAATACGGTAAGTATTCGGATACTGACCATTGCAGCCTGCACCGATCTCAACGCCTACCGCTGTATTAAATACCCATGTGGTGAATCCACTGCAATCAAGGCCATAGGGTCGGATTGTTCCGGTCGTGGCAGAGCCGGCTGCCGTCACAAGCCTTGGCGTATTCCAAGCGTCGTTCCACCCCGGGGCTGACTTTCCGCCCCAAAAATACGGAACTTTCCCCACCAGCGACAACGCTGTGGTCAGGATGTGTTTCCTCATAGAGCTGCAGTCCTGTGCGTTGACAAAAGTAAGCAATTCTGCATCGGTCAGGGGAACCATCTGCCCATTGCCAAGCGTCCCATATAGCGTCATTTTCAAGGAATCGGCCATCTTCTGAATGGCCTCCCCGTAGGTTACTTGGAACTGATCATAGGTTGCGGAAGTGTTGATTCCGAAGGCCCGAATGATGACGCTGTTATCAAAGGGGTGAATGGTACATTCCACATACTTTACGGTCTCCGTTTCCGAGTCGGATGTTTCCGTGCTTCTCTGCTCTATTTCCCGCTCTATCGAGGATACCGGGAACATACTGTCGGCAACGCTGCGGAGCTTTGCCAGCATATCCGCTTCACTGGTGCCGCGCTGCTGCAAGGATGCCGAATATGCTGCGAGAATATAGCTGACATCGTACCCGGCGGAGCTCTGTGCGTAATTGACCAGTGCGTCCATGGACAGATCGTAGTCGTACTCGCCGTCACGGATGATCCATTCAACTTTGGCAAGAGCCGCATTGTATCCCTCTTCTACGACTGCGGAAATATCGGCAGCAAGGTCGTTGTAGGATCCCAATAGCGTTGCAGGGTTCTCCACATCCACTGTCGAACCGTCCAGACCGAATACACTGTTTGTAACAATGCTGGGCAGCGAAACGACCAGGACGATAATGACAAGAAAAGTCAGACAGATACAAACAAGGATCTTGAACAGCGTATGTCGCATCGCCCATGCCGCCGACAAAATTGCACCCCACGGCCCGCCTGCAGCGGTGCCGGCGGCTATCTCGGCGACTGCCTTACCGCCCTCCACACTTGCCTGTACCGTTGCGGCTGCGGCATTGGCACCGGCTTCGGCTCCCTTCATAGCTGCCTGTTCCTTTGCGGCTCTGGCCATCTGTTTGGCAGCTTCCCCGTAATTGTCGCTGCCATCGCCTATCTGTCGCTTATCTGGCTCAGCCATTATTTTTTCACCTCCCTGGTGTGTATCCAAAGCCGCGCGAGGCGGCGAGGTTCTTCATTCGCAGACAGCAGCCGGAGAGATCTCTTCCGCTCCGGCTGCTGTCTGCTGCACTTATTTTTTGCGTTTCGGCGCCTTGATGCCATTGTCCGGGCGCTTCTCCGGTTCTTTGAAGCGACCAGGTGTACTCTTATACCGAACCGATTCCACCGATACCGTGCGGACATTTTCGCCGTCGTATACGGGTTTTCCGTCCTCAAACACCGGCTTGCGCTCCACAGAGGCTTCTCCGTGAATGGCGATCCACTGCTGCCCTCGGACATCTTCGTATACCTGATAGTCACCGCGCGGCGCGGCGAATCTGGCCGTGTCGTAAAAGGCTGTGCCGGAACCGTCGGTATGACGGACTTCGAAGTGGCCGTCCTCCCGGTGAGTGCCGTCCACATGGGCTATCTGCTGCTCAAAGCCGGGCATGAAGTCGCGGAAAACTGCCTGATTATAGGCTCCGGCAGCTTCACCCTGCTCAAAGGCCGGTGCTTCCGCATGCTGCTGCATGGCGTACCAATCCACGCCGTTTGCCGCCTGCATAACGGTGTGCGGCGCATCAGGCTCGTTATAATATGCGCTGTTGTACCAGAGACTGTTGCCGCCTTCACCGCTGGATTCCATAACGCCGTCGCCTACATTGCGAAGAACCGTTCCCTCGGCGGCGCCGGGGAAGGCCGCTGCGACCTGCTCGGATTCTGCGGGCGCGCCGGTAAAGCCGGGCGCGTCATAGAAGGCGTTACGGCCTTCGCCGCTGGCCATCTGATACCATGTACTGCCGTCGGAGGCGGTCACGACAGAGTGCGGAGCGGCGGGCTTTTCAAACTGCGCTGTGTTAAACATCTCCACACTGCTGGTTTTGCCGTCTGTGCCGGTTGCCGTGGTGCTGATGTGTCCGCCGCTGATTTGGGTTCCTTTGAGCGTTTGCCCCGCAAGCTGCGGCATATAGTTGCCTAGGCTGCGGTCGGCGATATCGCCGGCAATGCTGCCGGCTGCTTCCGCGGGACGTGCCGCGACAGACGAGATAGATTCTCCCGTAAGCGTTGCACCGTTTCTGGCGGCCATACCGCCAAAAACACGCCCGACGAATCCAACGCTGCCGCCCATGCCCATGCGGGTGCCACCATCCACGACGGCATCACGGACATAACTGTTTCCTTTGAATTTACTGGCAAAACCGGATGCAAAGCCGCTGGCCGCGGCACCGGTTCCGGTGGCCGTCGAACCGCCCTTGCCGAATACACTGCCTGCGCTTTTCGCGCTGTGTCCTACTCCGCTGATCACTCTTGCGGCCATCAGCAGCTCCATACCCATGCTGGAGCCGGTCTGCGCCACATTGAGTCCCATAGCGGCCATATAGCTGTCAAACTTCTGCGCGGTCTTTAGGAATGCCAGCGCGCAGAACAGCCACAGAAAGATGGAACCCTGCCCACTGCTCAGCGCGCCGCCGTTTCCGATATACTGGCCTACCGAGGAGTTGAAGCCCCGGATGAACCAGACATTCATGACCAGCAGCAGAAGCTGTGAGCCGACCATCCGACACCAACTCTTGAAAACCTGATTGGTCGCCTTGGATCCGCCCATGCAGAAGGCCAGCGGGGAGGTATAGCACAGCACGCCGACTACGATATACCGTTCAACTGCCTCCAGCAGCAGCTTGAAGTAGTTCCAGCCAAGCGCAATCAGCAGGATCAGAACCAGTATAGGGCCGACAACCGTCACGGTTGAGACGATTGACAGCAGTCCATTGGTCAGTACCTGCTCCACACCGGCAAAGGTAAAATCCTCCGCCGTCATGCTCACATCCATCAGCGCCGTATACGGTGCTCTGGCAATGTCGAGTGCCAACATGAAAATTGGTTTTGCGTATCCGATCAGCAGCGCAAAAATCGCGCCACGCACCACCAACTGCCATGGGTTTTCGGCTTCCGTGATAGGGCCGCCAAATGCACGGAACAACTGCCAGACCACAATGAGAAAAAGGACTGCCCAGGCTGTGTACTGCATGACATCAAAAGCTTTGGTGATAAAAGGGAAGTATTCCTCCATAGTCACCATGTCCGTCCCCAATGCATTGAGAAAGAGGCCGGAGACTGCGTCCATGATCTGCGATGCAATACTGGAAACCCAGGTCACAATCCCCTCAAAAATCCAGTCTAAGATAGTCATTCACCTCCCATCTGATCCTGATCTGCCATTCATCAGCCAGTGTACTGCCCGCCAGCGATCAGCGGCTGCAGGTATGCGACGATGAAGCCGAGTGTGTTAAGGATGATCCAGGTCACAACGACGCGCTTGAGCCAGCTGGTTGCTTCGTCCACTGCACGCTGGTTCCGGCTGATCATCCGCACCAGCAGTGCAATGGCTGCCACGGTCACGGCGACAATGGTGCTGATTCCGACCAGCTGCCCGTAGATATCCCGCATAATCGTGGAAAAGCGATTCCAGATCGTTTCGGCCATTACAGGCTGGACGGTGAGGATCATTGCCGAGGCTGCGCCCACCAGCGACCAGTAGGCATTCCTGAGTCGATGCTTACCTGATACAAGTTGCTTTGACATGCTTTTACCTCCTGTTTTTCAATTCGGCACACAAAAAGGCACCGCTCTTTGAGGCGGAACTGCCTCACAGAAACGGTGCCTTGAAGATGTGCTCCTACTATCGGACGCTAACAGTATAGCATGTTTTCATTTACATGTCATCGGCGCGAACCTTGCCAATTTCTCTGCCTTTTTCTGCGCCATCCACTGTGCCATATCAAGTACGCTCACCAGTTTTCCAAAATAGAAAGGACTTCCAGCCAGGAGTCCACCTCGCCGGCAGGAGCCGACCACAGACGCAGGGCAATGATATTGATTGCCTGCGTGCGAAGCCGGTAATAGTGCCGGGCTGAGATGTCCAAACGGTACAAAAGCTCTTCGTGTGTCAGCTTGTCCGGTCCGAGAAAGGTCATGTAAATGATATCGTACATCTTATGCCCGTTGACCGGTTTGGCTTTCAGAATGCTGACTGCATCGTTGAGCCGGTCAACCAGCAGACGGGATCGGCGGATGCTCTCCATCCGGCTTTCCAGTTTCCGGTTGTTCATCCCGATCTCCATGTCTATCCGATCCAGCAGCGCATCCAGATCCTTCAGTGGGCGATCCAATTCCTCCGCTACGCTGGACGGGAAGCATTCCAGTGTCCAGAGAATGGTTCGGTAGTGCTGCAGCAGGAGGAAGGTGTTGTGATACATGTTTTTCTTTTTCTCTTTTTTCGCCTGCCTAACCCTGTCATCGTCGATGGCCGGATCTTCCAGAATCCCGCGCTTGGTCAGAAGCTCGATAAATGCGGCGGACTGCTGTGATAACTTGTTTTCCTGCTGTTCATAAAGCTCTTTGCCGGCGCCGTTTTCATTTTTGCTCATGTCGATTCTCCTTTTCATTTTCGTGAGTGCATGAAAAATCCACGGTTGCACATGGCCCGCGGATGTAATTCGCATCTATGCAGCGTGCTCTACTACTTACACTTCTGCAGTCATAGATACAGTTCTGACAATTCCAACACAGAGAAAAATACGCGCGTATTATAGGTGCCGGAAGTGCAACGCGATTTTCCGATGCCTGCCCAATACAATTAGAAGCTGCCTGAGCAATGATCTCACGGCTGTACCAGCAGATCATTTTATTCAGTCGGGTATTGTCCGGACCGACAATATGCGCATTTCCGGCACAAATACGCATTTTTTCAAGAATGCGTTCAATCTCTGCGCAGGATGGCAGTGAAACCTCTGTATCCAGCGGATACAGTCTATTAAAAATAAGACAGCCATAGGATCCTGGAAGACGGTGCAGAGCGAAAGCATCCCCGTTCTTCTGGAAAAACCTCCACACCTTTGTCTTTTCCCAGCCCCAACGCTGTCCCAAGGTTTCCAATGTCAAAGCGGCGCCAAGTCTTCCAAATTGGACGGCAGGCGCCAGATGAGAAAACGCATTGCAGGGATCCTGCCAAACCGTGTGGCACCAAAGATCCAGCCATGCGTCTGATTCGCCGAATGTATAGTGTCGCTCTGCAAGCCGCTGCGTGATGCTGCGGGGAAGGCAGAGAAAACCGTAACCATCTGTTGCGTAGACCGCTCCGCTCATGCATTCAGCACCGGAGCATTTTACGACCCAATCGGTAATGGCATATTCCAGCTTCTTCGTTTTTTCGTCCAGCGTGTAACGGACATATCCGAACCGTTGGAGCGTATTCATAATTTCCAGAGCTGTTGCGCGGCTTTTAACACCAAGAATACTCTTTAAACCAACCATGCCGCCTGACCACATTCCGGGTACGACTTCGTTTGTATAGCCGCAGTATTTGGCTCGCCCCTTGCGAAATGCCGCCCGTGAGGCCAACTTCGCCCAATAACCCATGAGCCCCTTGCCAACTGGCAGATGGGCTCTGGGCAACTTGACCCATTGATATGTGAGCAGGCATTTCGGCATGGCGGATTCCTCCTTTCTGCGGTTGGATATAAAAATAGGGCAGTCCCTTTGATTAAGAGACTGCCCAGTAGTATGCAGTAATTATATTCTTGCTTGAAGCCTGGATAACGATTCACACGGTATTCCTACAAGATACCAGTCATCTGCGTATTCGATACGAGTAGGTAACCATTCGTCGTCTATCAATACCTCCATCACCGTTCCACAGTGCAGCCCGCCATAACTGCCACCCTCCGCATACAGGATATCCAAGCGGTCCATTGAAGGATCGTATATAAGAATTCCTTCTTTCATGTTGGCGTACCTCCTGACAAAGAATTTAAATTCATTTTTCCATAGTCACATTTTATCAAATAAGTGCAAACCATATCAGCAGCCGAACCGAGTAATTTTGCTCGGAAATCATCTGGAAAAATCTCGGCAAATTCACCTCGAAAGTCCTCTTCGGTTCACCCATTTACTCACCCATTTGGCCCGGTTCACCCATTTTTAACCCATATAAAATGGGTGAACCAAGGTTTCCTTCGGTCAAAATCTGCGAAAAAGCTCAAATTGAATCAAACCGAAAAGATATGAGAAAACCCCGGAAAACCTTGATTTTCCGGGGTTTTTGAGCTTTTGAGTTGTGAAAAAACGATTGATCAGCGCTTGCTGAACTGCGGTGCGCGACGAGCGGCTTTGAGGCCGTACTTTTTACGCTCCTTCATTCTCGGGTCACGGGTCAGGAGACCTGCGGCCTTCAGAGGTGCGCGGTAGCTGTCATCGACGAGGAGCAGTGCGCGGGAGATACCGTGACGGATAGCGCCGGCCTGACCGGAAACGCCGCCGCCTGCGACGGTAGCTTCAATGTCGACCTTGCCGACAGTGCCGGTGGCGACGAGGGGCTGACGGACGATGAGCTTCAGGGTCTCGAGACCGAAGTAATCGTCTATATCACGGCCGTTGATGGTGACTGCGCCGGTGCCGTTGGGGATGAGGTGAACGCGGGCAACAGAGGACTTTCTGCGGCCGGTACCGTACATGTAGGGCTTCTTACACTTATAGGTTGCCATATTCTTTTACCTCCTCTTAGCGATCCCAGACTTCGGGCTTCTGGGCTGCATGGGTGTGCTCGCTGCCTGCGAAGATTCTCAGGCGCTTGAGCTGCCACTGTGCGATGGTGTTCTTCTGCAGCATGCCGCGGACGGCCAGACGCATTGCGAGCTCGGGCTTCTTTGCCATCAGGGTCTTGTACTGGGTCTCCTTCAGGCCGCCGGGATAACCGGAGTGGGTACGGTAGTACTTCTGCTCCAGCTTCTTGCCGGTGAGGACTGCGTCCTTGGCGTTGATGATGATGACGTAGTCGCCGCAGTCAACATGAGGAGTATAATCGGTCTTGAGTTTGCCGCGGAGAATATCGGCGGCCAGTGCAGCGGTCTTGCCCATGGGCTTGCCGGCTGCGTCAAGGATGTACCATTTGCGCTCAACGGTCTCCTTGGTCAGCATAGTAGTGGACATGTTCTTGCCTCCATATAAATGATAAATGTTTTGACATTTCATGCGCGCGAAAGTACAATATATCCCAAACGCGCTTTATCTTTATATCACAAGGAACCGGGCATGTCAACACTAAATTTGATTCTGATTTTCAAAGCTCTCAAATGCTCTGAAATCCGCCCGAAATCTCTGCAAATCTAAATTCGATTTTTCATTTTGCCGAAGGAGAAAAAACATGAGAGACGCATTGAGTGATTTTTCCGGCACTGTCCGCCGTGCCGTGGACGATTACCGTATGATACAGGCGGGCGACCGCGTTGCCGTCGGCGTGTCCGGCGGGAAAGACAGCATGGTCCTGCTCCTCGCGCTCAACTGCCTGCGGCAGTATTACCCTGAGCCGTTCGAGCTTGAGGCCGTGACGATAGAGCTGGGCTTCGAGGGCATGGACTTCACGCCCGTGCGCGAGCTGTGCGAAGAGCTCAGCATACCGTATACCTGCGTCAAAACCGATATCAAGGAGATCGTCTTCGATGTGCGCAAGGAGGATAACCCCTGTTCGCTGTGCGCGAAGATGCGCCGCGGCGCGCTCAATAACGTCCTGCGTGAGCGGAACCTCAATAAGCTCGCGCTCGGCCACCATTTTGACGACGCGGTCGAGACATATATGATGAGCCTGCTGTTCGAGGGGCGCATAAGCTGCTTCCAGCCTGTGACTTTCCTCGACCGTTCGGGCGTTACCCAGATACGCCCGCTCATCTACGCCGGTGAGCAGAAGATAACGAACCTCGCGCGTGAGCTCAATGTGCCCATTGTTGAGAACCCCTGCCCGGAGGACAAGGGCAGCAAGCGCTATGAGATAAAGCAGCTGCTGAAAACCATGAGCGTGCAGTACCCGGACATGAAGTCCAAGATATTCGGCGCGATGCAGCGCCTGCCGCTCAAGGGCTGGGAAAAAATCGAGCGCTGAAACTCAAACCCACCGGGAATATTCCCGGTGGGTTTTATTTCAGCTGCCGCTGTCCCTGACCAATATGATCCCGCCGTCCGAGACCTCTGCCGTGACCTTATCGCCGCGGGCAATGCGCCCGTCGAGCAGCATATCCGCCGCGGTGTCCTCAAGGCTGTGCTGCAGTGTTCTGCGCAGCGGCCTTGCGCCGAAGCGCTCGTCGTAGCCCTTATGCGCCAGCCACTGCGCCGTCTCCTGCGGTACGCTCAGCTCGAGCCCGAGTGCGTTGAAGCGCTCGGTGACCTGAGTTAACATCGTCCGCGTGATCTCCAGCATATCCTCCTCGCCGAGCCGTCGGAAGATTATCGTCTCATCCACGCGGTTGAGAAACTCCGGCCTGAACGTCGCGCGCAGCTCCTCAATGACGCGGCTGCGCATCGTCTCCCCGTCGGGCGCCCCGCCGCCTGTGAAGCCGAGCTGAGGGCGGTTTTCGGTTATTGCCTTGGCACCGATGTTTGAGGTCATTACGATGACTGTGTTTGAAAAGTCTATCCGCCGTCCCGCCGAGTCGGTGAGGTGCCCGTCGTCCATGATCTGAAGCAGGATGCCCCACACGTCCTCGTGCGCTTTCTCTATCTCGTCGAACAGCACCACCGACCACGGCTTGCGCCGCACCTTTTCGGTGAGCTGGCCGCCGTCCTCATAGCCGACGTAGCCGGGAGGGGAGCCTATCAGGCGGCTGACCGAGTGCTTCTCCATGTACTCGGACATGTCGAGCCGTATCATCGCGCCCTCGTCGCCGTAGACGGTCGCGGCCAGCGCGCGGCACAGCTCCGTCTTCCCGACGCCCGTGGGGCCGAGGAACAGGAACGAGCCGACAGGCCGCCCCGGATCCTTGAGCCCGACGCGCCCGCGGCGTATCGCGCGCGCCACAGCGGAGACGGCCTCGTCCTGCCCGATGATGCGCTCGCGCAGCTGCGTTTCCAGCGTTATGAGCCGCAGGCTCTCGTCCGCGTCAAGCCCCGTCACGGGCACGCCCGTCCACATGGACACGACCTGCGCCACGTCCTGCGTCTCGACGGTTATCCGCTCGCCCGCAACGTGTACGGCGGCCGCTGCCTCGTCGAGCAGGTCGATGGCCTTGTCCGGCAGGAAGCGGTCATTTATATACCGCACGGAGAGCTCGTAGGCCGCTCGCATAGCGCCGGCCGTGAGCCTGACACCGTGGTGACGCTCAAGCGGCGTGCGCACGCTGCGCAGCATCTCCATCGTCTGCTCGCGGTCGGGCTCACCGACCTTCACCGGCTGGAAGCGCCGCTCGAGCGCGGCGTCCTTTTCGATGTGCCGCCGGTATTCCTCCGGCGTCGTCGCGCCGATTATCTGCACCTCGCCGCGGCCAAGTGCGGGTTTGAGGATGTTTGCCGCGTCTATCGCGCCCTCGGCGCTGCCTGCGCCGATTATGGTGTGCAGCTCGTCTATAAAGAGGATGATGTCACCCGCGCGGCGCACGTCGCGCAGCACGGACTTCACGCGCTCCTCAAAATCCCCGCGGTACTTCGTCCCCGCGAGCATCGCCGGGATATCCAGCGATACTATGCGCTTGTTCTTGAGCTCTGCCGGGGCCTGCCCCTGCGCAACGCACATCGCGAGCCCCTCCGCGACGGCGGTTTTGCCGACGCCCGGCTCCCCGACGAGCACGGGGTTATTCTTGCTGCGGCGCGAGAGGATCTGTATCGCGCGGCGTATCTCCTCGGTCCTGCCGACAACGGGGTCAAAGGCTCCGCCCGCCGCAAGTTCGGTCAGGTCGCGGCTGTACTGGTCGAGCACGCGCGTGTCCGCGCGGCGTATCGTGCTGCGCGCCGCGCCCGTCTGAGGCTTGCTGCGGAAATCCGGGTTCCCGAACACGGCCATGATGTCGGTGTAGATATCGTTGAGGTCACAGCCGGCCTCGCGCAGCACGGCGGCGGCTCCGCAGTCACTCTGACGCAGCAGGCCGAGCAGCAGGTGCTCGGTGCCGATGTAGCTCTGCTGGAGACAGCGCGCCTCCTCCGCGGCGCGCTCCACCGCGCGCTGTGCCCGCTCCGTCAGCCCCTGGCTCGGCTTTGCGGGGCTGCCGACGCCGCTGCGGCGTATGATTATGCCGCGCAGCCGCTCGCCGTCGAGCCCCTGAGAGCGCAGTATGCGCGCGCCGAGGCCGTCCTTCTCCGCGATTATGCCGAGCAGCAGATGCTCGGTGCCGACATAGCCGTGCCCGAGCTCGCCTGCCGCCGCACGTGCGTTTTCTATGGCAAGCTCTGCCCGCTGCGTGAATTTTTCATTGCTTTTGATATGAACTACCCCCTCGGCGCGCCGTTTGTAATAATTGATTATCACCCGCAAGCCCTGCTGAATCAGGCGAAACCGGTGATCCGCGTGAAAATTATTGCCAGTTTCAATGGAAAATATATCGTTCACAAATTTTGCGATTGATTTTTGAGCAGGATGTGATACAATACGGCATGTAGAGACCGTATATCCCCAAGAGGTGAATGGTCAAATAACATACGGAGGTAACACTATGGCTTTTGTTATCACTGATGAGTGCCTGTCCTGCGGTTCCTGCGCTGCACAGTGCCCCGCTGAAGCGATCGACATGGGCGACCTGCACTATGAGATCGACGCTGACAAGTGCGTTGAGTGCGGTTCCTGCGCTGCACAGTGCCCCGCCGAGGCTATTGTCCAGCAGTAAGGCTTGCACAAAATAATAAAAGGGGCGATTTTTATCGCCCCTTTTATTATTATCTGGTCAAAGAACCGGAGGTTCTTTGACCAAGAAATTTGCGCTCAGACCCGCGCCTCGCTGCGCTCGACACTCTCTGAGCGAGAAGTATTTTTGCCGAGGTACACGCCGCCGGATATAATTTATTTGACTTATTTTTTCGCCTTGCGAGGCTTTTTGACAATAAAATCTGCACCATATTGCTTTTAAAGAAAGGAGCTGCCGCCATGCCGGGATTTGAACGGCTCTGGGAAAACGGCCCGCTTTTTGCACAGGCCGAACATTTCCGCCTCAGCACGGACTGCGTGCTTCTGGCGGATTTCGTGAACGCAGCGGGCGCCGCACGCGGCATAGACCTCGGCTGCGCTTCCGGGGCTATCGCGCTGCTGCTGCTCGCGCGCACGGATAAGCTGCATATGACGGGGCTTGAGATAGTCCCGGAGGCTGCGGTGCTCGCGGAGGAGAACATGCGCGCAAACGCCTTTGATGCGCGCAGCGGCATCGTCTGCGGCGATATCCGGCGGCACCGTGAACTCTTCAGAGCCGGGAGCTTTGACCTTGTAGCTGCTAATCCGCCGTATTTCCCGGTCGGAAGCGGGAAGCTCTCGCCCGACGCGGAGCGCGCCGCGGCGCGCGGTGAGACGCAGTGCAGCATGGAGGAGATATGCGAGGCTTCGGCCTTTCTCTGCCGCACAGGCGGGAGCGTGAATTTTGTCCACAAGCCTGAGCGGTTGTCGGAGCTGTTCTGCTGCATGACGGCGCACGGCATAGAGCCGAAGCGCCTGCGCCTTGTCTGTCACCGGGAGGGCGCAGCACCAAACCTCGTCCTTGTCGAAGGCCGCCGCGGCGGCAGGCCGGGGCTCAAAATGGAGCCGACGCTCATTCTGCGCCGCCCGGACGGCAGCGAGACCGACGAGGTGCGCAGGATCTATCACAGGTGAATAGTCATGGCGCGCTGCTTATAAGCAGCGCGCCATTTCGTCCGCCGCTTGCGGCGGAGTTATTTTATCATTCTGTTCAGCTTCTCTATACACTCCGGACACACGTACCTGCCGCCAAAGCTGACGATGTGCCTTACGCTCCCGCAGAACACACAAGCCTCGTGATACTTGCGAAGAATAATATTTTCTCCTTCAACATATATCTCAAGCGGGTCTTTCTCTTGTATATCCATCGTGCGTCTTATCTCAATGGGCAGGACAACGCGCCCAAGCTCGTCGACCTTGCGCACCATACCGGTGGACTTCAAAATGCATCACTCCTTGTGTATATATGTTCCGCCGTTGGGCGGATATCTACTATTAAATATATCACAGAGAGTGCGGAAAATAGCCAACATTCTATGAATTATAGGAAAGGGGAGTGCACAGTGCTTATCGGACTTATCATCCTTGCCATATACGTTCTTTCCGTGCTCTATGCCGCCTACAACGGGAGCGCGGCGCAGGCCGGGAGTGCCGTGCTTGAGGGCGCGGGTGCGGCGGTGAGCTTCTGCCTTTCGATAGGGGGTGCGGTGTGCCTGTGGAGCGCCGTGGCCGAGCTTCTGGAGCGCAGCGGTGCGGCGGCATGGCTCTCGCGCCTGCTTCGCCCGGTGCTCATCCGCCTGTTTCCCGCGAGCGGACGCGACAAAGCAGTCATCGCCGCCTTGTCGGAGAACGTCAGCGCGAACCTCCTCGGCCTCGGCAACGCCGCGACGCCTGCCGGGATCCGCGCTGCCAAGGGCATGGTACACCTCGGCGATACCCGTGCGCGGGATGAGCTGTGCCTGCTCGTCGTGATAAATACTGCATCTTTCCAGCTCGTGCCGACGACTGTTGCTGCAGTCCGCGCGGCATACGGAGCCGCCGCGGCCTTTGATATCATGCCCGCCGTGTGGGTGAGCTCTGCCGCGTCGCTCGCTGCCGGGATAGCTGCGGCGGCAGTCCTGAAAGGGCTGTGGGACTGAGCACGCTTGCGGGGCTGGTCCCCGCGCTCATCATCGGCGCGGCGTGTATTGCTGGGCTGTGCCGCAGCGTGGATGTTTTCTCCGCGCTGACAGCGGGCGCTGCAAAGGGGCTGCGCATCATGCGGGATATTTTTCCCGCGCTCGTTGTGCTCTTCCCGGCGATATACCTGCTGCGCGCCTCGGGGCTGCCGGAGCACATCGGCGCGCTGCTGCGCCCGCTGTTGTCCGCGTTCGGCATCCCGGAGGAGACGGTGCTTCTCATGCTGCTGCGTCCCGTTTCTGGCAGCGCCGCGCTCTCAGCGGCGGCGGACGTCATCTCCCGCTGCGGGGCGGACTCGCTCGCCGGGCGCACCGCAGCCGTTATGTGCTCCTCGAGCGATACGACCTTTTACGTCATCGCCGTGTATTTCACCGCCGCCGGGGTCAGGGACAGCCGCTGGGCAGTCCCCGCCGCGCTCTGTGCGGATATAGCGGGCTTTCTCTCCGCAGCGTGGATATGCCGTTTGCTTTGGGGATAGACTTCCGGATATAGCAACAGCCGCACGAATCACTCCGTGCGGCTGGTTTGCTGTGTTGAGTTTTTCTTACAGTGCCGACTGCGTGTCGGTCGGGTCGCCGTTTATGGCCATGTCGAAGGCATTACGCAAAGTATGTCTCGCAAAGCAACTTGTTTGGACAATGCTGTCGCTGAAAATTTCTTTGGGCTGCTCAAAACTGAACTGTTCTATCTCGAAAAATTTGATTCCATTGAGCAGCTTGAAAAGGCCATTGTCGAGTACATTGACTATTACAACAATCACTGAATCAAATTGAAGCTTAACGGCCTAAGCCCTGTACAATACAGGACTCAGACCGTTAGGGTTGCTTAATTCTATCTCTTGTCTAACAAATGGGGTGCAGTTCAGATCGCGGTGCTGAATTTTTATTAGTCTTCTGTTTTAAGCAAGCATCACAGTATCGGCTTGCGGCGGGAGATGCAGGCGACGGCGATCGTAGCCGCACCGTCAAGGATTAACACGAGGCCGACCGTCACGCCGACGGCTACGACGCTGACCCACGGATCCATCATGCAGACGATGCCGAACACCAGCAGCAGCAGACCCGTTGCGAGGAACCAGCCCCAGCCGCGCAGACCGAGACGCTTGAGGTCGAAAGAGCTGACAGCCTTAGACACGCCGGACAGGATCAGCCACAGCGTGAGCATGAAGGGCAGGGACATCATCGAAAGCCACTGATTGGTGAGCAGGAACAGCGAGAAGATCACCGTGATTATCCCGTCGAGCAGCAGCCAGCCCGCGCCGAGGATGAACCGTCTCGTCCCGGAATATATGACTATCATCACAACGCCCGAAGCGAGCATGAACAGACCGAGGATGATGCCTGCGGACATCGCTGCGACGTCCTGATTGCACAGGCAGTAGATACCGGCGGCAATGAGCAGGATACCGGAAATGATGTTGAGAATGCGCATGGTTCTTGAAGTCATTGAAAAGACTCCTCTCAAAAATTATTTTATTTTAATAAAAGTATACTCAAGCGGCGCGAAATGTCAAGTGCCGTGCCGGGAGATATGGCCCTCAGCTTTCGACCTCGATATCCCTGTCTCTTATACACATC
>CAVFGM010000067.1:28951-31105 GCA_963621955.1 Bacteroidaceae bacterium | reverse complement strand
CGGACGCGGCAAGCCGGGTCCCAATCTCGACGGCCTCGCGCATGGATTTTTTATAGGTCAGGCCGATGGCGACACCCGCGCAGAATGCGTCTCCCGCGCCGGTCGTGTCGCGCACGGTGACTTTCTGCGCCGGGTACACGCCCTTGTCCCCGTGCATATCGGCGTACACCGCGCCGCGGCTGCCCATCGTGACGACCATTGACGGGATCTGTGCGCTGATGACGCGGCGGGAGAGATCGTCGCACAGCTCCTCGGGGCTCATGCCGGAAAAGTCGCTGACAAAGAGTATGCCCGCCTCCTGCTGGTTGCAGACGAAGCAGTCGATAGACTGGAGAAAGTCGCGCCGCTGGGTGGCGATGCTCATGTTCGCGACCACGGCGTAGACCGGCTTGTGGTACTTCTCGGCGTAGCGGAACACGCGCTTTACTATCTCCTTGTCAATGTCGATCTCCATGATGATGCTGTCGGCATTGCGGAAAATTTCATCGCCCTTTTCGTCGAGCATCTCGCATATCGGGCTGAGGTCGGGGCGCTTGGATATCGAGCCCGCGATATCGCCCATGTTGTCGAACACTGCCAGCCACATGCCCATCCCGTCCCTGACGCGGCGGATATAGTCGGTGTTCACCTTGTGGTTGCGCAGCTTGTTTATGACCTCCTCGCCCTCGGCCGTGTCGTCGACGAGGCTGACGAAAGTGGGGCGCAGCTCGATATTGGCGATGTCCTCCGCGACGTTGCGGCCGACTCCGCCGTGAACTATCTCGACCTTACCGGCGTTGCGCCCGGTCGGGATATACTGATCCTCCGGAAAACCCTTGACGTCGACAAATACCGCGCCTACTACAACTATCGCCATGAGAATACCTCCCGTGCTTTTTTGACATTTTACCATAGCCTCCGCGTTTATTCAACGCCGGATGACGAAAAGAGAGCGCTGTTTTATTTACACTTCGTTATCAATTGACCGCTTGAATATGGGGCAGCATGGTGCTATTATCTGATGCGCAAATTTTTCGCTCAGAGGTGGGCGTATGTCAAAGGATCTCACACAGGGCAAACCGTTCCGGGTGCTGCTGCAATTCTCCCTCCCGGTCATTGCCGGCAATCTCTTCCAGCTTTTCTATACTCTGGCCGATACCGTTATCGTCGGGCGCACGCTCGGCGCGCAGGCTCTCGCCGCCGTCGGCTCCACGACGATCGTCATCTATTTTGTCCTCTGCTTCGTGCAGGGCTTCACCGGCGGCTTCGGCATCTGCCTTGCCCAGCGCTTCGGAGCGCGCGACGTTCCCGGCCAGCGCTCGAGCGCGGCGATATCGTGGCTGCTGTCGGCGGGCTTTGCCGTTATCATAACCGTCCTCTTCTGCGCGCTTGCCCACACGATACTTCGGTGGATGCGCACACCGGAGGATATTTACGCCGAGGCCTACAGCTATATGTTCGTTGTCCTCCTCGGCACCGGGGCAACAGTGTTTTATAACATGATCTCCAACATGCTCCGCAGCCTCGGCGACAGCCGCACACCGCTGTTTTTCCTGATATTCTCGGCACTTCTCAATGTCGCGCTCGACCTTGTCTTTATCCTGCCGCTCAATATGGGCGTCGCGGGTGCTGCGTGGGCGACCGTTCTGAGCCAGCTGCTCTCCGCTGTTCTGTGCACGATCGTCGGTATGCGGAATTTTGATGTTCTTCGTACCCGCCGCGCGGACTTTGCCGATTGGCGCCGCGCCGCGGCAAAGCACCTCGCCGTCGGCTTTCCGATGGGCTTTCAGATGTCCGTCATGTGCATCGGCCAGCTCGCCATGCAGACCGGCGTCAATTCCCTCGGCTCCGTCGCCGTCGCGGGCTACACCGCCGCGACGAAGGTCGATCAGCTCTCCGTGCTTATGAACAACGCCTTCGGCATCGCGCTCTCAAGCTATGTCGCGCAGAACTACGGCGCGGGGCAGTACCGCCGCATAGGCGAGGGCGTGCGAGCGTGCCTTACGCAGATCGAAGTGTGCAACGTGCTCATGTGCGCACTGCTGCTCAGCTGCCGTCACCTCGTCGTCCCACTGTTTCTGGACTCTCCCACCGCCGAGGTCATCCGCTATTCCGACGGCTATCTCTTCGCTGTCTGCCCGTTCTATGTCATCCTCGGGCTGCTGATGGTTTTCC
>CAVFGM010000067.1:0-28941 GCA_963621955.1 Bacteroidaceae bacterium | reverse complement strand
TTTCCGCACCGCAATCCAGAGCATGGGCAATAGCCGCACGCCCTTTGAGGCCTGCGTTATCGAGCTTGTCATGCGCATCCTCGGCTCGGTCGGCCTTGCCGCGCTGCTCGCGCCATACGGCCTGAGCTATACGGGCATCTGCCTGTCGCACACTCTGGCGTGGCTCGGTGCGACAGCGCTGCTCATGCCGGTCTATTTCCGGCAGATGAAAGCACTGCCGAAAGAATAGAAACAGCTCCCTGCCGCATTTGCGGCAGGGAGCTGTTTCTATATTCGTTTTTCTCAGTCGCCGAACTCGCAGATATATCCCATCGTTCCGGAATAGAAAGCGGGATAATCCCTGCACGGATCGTCACGGTTGTCGTTATATGCCCAGCCGTTGTTGTTCCAGAGCATCACATAGTCCTCGGAGACCTGATCGTTCACGTCGACATAGCTCGGCTCGCCCTTTGCCCATCTGACAAAGCCGTCCTGACCGTTCACCCAGCTCTCCTGGCCGTTCTGCCTGAACAGGCCGATCCAGATTCTGGATATGCCGTTCTGCTCCGCCATGGAGATGACCTCGTTGAGCTCGTCCTCGTCATTGATGACGACGAGGTGTCCGCCCAGAGCCTCGCACTTCTGCTGAGCCTCGGTCCAGCTGATATCTTCCTTGAACACCTGATAGCTGTGCTCGACCGGAGCCGCGCTCTCTGCCGGCATGGGAGTGGCCTGAGGGTCGGGAGTTGCCTGAGCATCCGGCGTCGCCTGCGCATCGGGAGAACCCTCGCCTATCTCGAGCCCGCCGGAGGGAGCCTCCGTGCCGTCGTCAGCGACGGGCGGCATGGTGGTGTTTGCATAGGGGTCGCTGCTCGTTACGGCCGGCGTCACATTGTCCGGCTGCTGCCGCGCCTGCTGGAAGTCCTTGAGCATCGCGTTAATGACTATCGCCGCCATGATCAGCACCGCGCACAGCACGAGTATCAGTGCCAGCGGCCTTCTTCTGCGCTTTTTCACCTCTTCGGCTATCTTCCTTTCGCGCTCCGCGTTCTTGGTATACTGCACCGCCGGGGTCTTGACCGGCTGCCTTACGGGGACGACCGGCTCAAGCTCCGGGTTCTTCTCCTCGGTGAGCTTGGGGACAGCGGGCGTGCCCTGATTCTTGAATTTCTTCGAGAGCATTTCGACCTGCTCGGAGCTGATCGGCCCATCGGGCTGTGTTGGCTTGCTCTCCGGCTTCTTGTTTTCAGGCTTCTTGGCCTTGGAGTCGCTCTTCGGCGCGGGCTCATAGACCTTTACACCGGGCTCCGGCTCTGCGGGAGCTTCAGCGGCAGGCGCCTCTTCCTCCTCGTCGTCATCGCCCTTTTCTATGATGCCGACCATCATCCGCTCTATATCGCTCAGGTCATCGTCATTCTTTTTGAAGATGGCCTCGGCGCTCGGCACATCGCTGAGGTAAAGATTCTTGATGCAGCTGTCGAGCACGGCGCGCAGCTCGTCAAGCGTCTGGTACCTGTCTGCAGCCTTGAAGCGTATGCACTTTTCGATTATTTCGCCGAGCCTGCGCCCCGCCGCCTTGGGCGCGGGGTAATCATCTCCGCCCATGCGGCGCAGCTGCGCGTCGCGGCATTCGTCCTCAAGAGGGAGTCTGCCGCCGCTGACGGCATAGTACATCAGCATGCCGACGGAATAGACGTCGGACGCTGCGGAGAGCTGCCCGTTCCAGTACAGCTCCGGCGCGATGAACTTGAGCTCCTCGCCCTCCCACGGGCTTTTCCCGGCGGGGCCTATGGCGATGCTGCCGTTATCGTCAACGCTTATGTTGCTCGGGTATATACCGCCGCGGCGGCCTTTTGAGCCGACCTCCGCCACGACCTTGCGGCAGAGCGCGGAGACGAACTCACAGAGCTCCTGCCGATCCATTTTTGTCAGTTTCAGACCCAGCGCTCTCTCCGGGTCAAATACCGGGTTTGCCATGCTTATCCTCCTGTATAGACTGTATAAGTCAAGTACGCTTTGCCGATCCTTGGGCATACGTACGCTCTATGTCCTGTTACATTATCGTAGCACAGCGGAAGTTTTATGTCAACTAAAAATCGCCCGTCAGGTATATTTTTCCATATCGTCCGACAGCTTGTTTATATCCCTGGCAAAGCCCTGAAGCACCTTGTTCGGCTTCCCCTCCATGCCCCTGCAGATACGCAGCAGGCGCTCCGCTGCGGCGATGAGCTCGGAGACAAGGCGGCTCGCCTTGGAGACAATGGGCTTCTTCTCTATCGGCTTGGGCTCGGCGATGTAGTCAAACTCGCCGCGCAGCAGGTCAAAACGTGTGCCGCTGTATGGCGCGAAGGCCTTGTAGCCCTGCTCGTCATTGAGGCAGGCGGTGAAGCTGTCGGCGGAATCAGGGTCGCCGTGGTTTACGAAGACGAGCTTCGGCTTCTTCTCAAAGCCGTGCAGCCAGCCGAGAAGGCCGTTTTTGTCGGCGTGGCCGCTGACTCCGGGCAGCACGCTTATCGAGGCGCATACCTCTATATCCTCGTTGAAGAGCTTGACCTTCTTTGCTCCGTCTATGAGCGCCCGGCCGGGGGTGCCGACGGCCTGATAGCCCACGAACAGCACCCGGCACTCCGGACGCCAGAGGTTGTGCTTGAGGTGGTGGCGCACACGACCCGCGTCGCACATGCCACTTGCGGAGATGATGACCTTCGGGGTCTTATCCTCGTTTATCGCGACCGAGTCCTCTTTCGATACCGAGAGCTTGAGCCCGGGGAACATGAGCGGGTTTACGCCGGAGCGTATCACCGCCTGCATCTCCTCGTCGACAAATTCGGTGTCGCACTGGAGGAACACCGTCGTCGCCTCAATGGCGAGCGGGCTGTCCACATAGACGGGGAAGTCCGCGTGGCCGTGCACGAGGCCGCGCTCTTTTATCTCACGAATGAAGTACAGAATTTCCTGCGTGCGGCCGACGGCAAAGGAGGGGATGATGAGGTTTCCGCCGCCGTCGAGCGTCGTCTGGATGAGCTTTGCAAGCTCCGAGACATAGTCCGCGCGTTCGGCGGAGTGCAGCCTGTCGCCGTAGGTCGATTCTATCACGAGGTAGTCCGCGCTCTTAACATGCTGCGGGTCGCGGAGAATGGGCTGGTTGAGGTTGCCGATATCGCCGCTGAAGCATATGCAGCGCTCCTCGCCGTTTTCGTGCAGCCATACCTCTATCGCCGCCGAGCCGAGCAGGTGCCCAACATCGGTCAGACGGATGGAGACACAGTCATTGACCTGAATTATCTTGTTGTACCCGCAGGGGATCATTCTTCCCATGATGCCCGCGACGTCGTCAAGGTCGTATGCCGGCTCGACCGGCGCGCCGCCCGCACGCATGGCCTTGCGGGATTTCCACTCAGCCTCCTGCATCTGGATGTTCGCCGAGTCGCGCAGCATTATGTCGCACAGCTGGCAGGTCGCGGCGCTGGCGTATACCGAGCCGCGGAAGCCCTGCTTATAGAGCGCGGGCAGCATACCTGAGTGGTCGATGTGCGCATGGGTCAGCAGCACGAAATCCAGCTCGCCCGGGGCGACGGGCAGGGGAGCGTTCTCATAGAGGTTCTTGCCCTGCTCCATGCCGTAATCGACAATGCCTTTCTTGTCGCCGACTTCGATATAAGTGCAGCTGCCGGTCACTTCATGCGCGGCGCCTATAAAAGTTATCTTCATAGCCTGTCCTTCTTTCTTATATGTAGCTTATATGTAGACGTATACTGTGCCTATATTTTACACCCGTACCCATATTGGCGCAAGGAATAAAAATTCATATTCCATAACCGGGAAAAATTTTGAAAAAGCTCTTGACAAGTTACCGCTCGGTAACCAAAAGGAGAACGGGACTATGGCGGAGGACACAAAGAATCGCATATTGGAGACGGCGCTGTCGAGACGCTCCTGGATGAGCACATCGACCGCTTCATCGCCAGAGTGGAAAAAGAATATAAAAAGCCGTGAACACGGCAAATCATTTTATGGAAGAAGAGGACATTATGGACGCTATCATTTACACCACCAACACCGGGAGCACCGAGCGCTATGCACGGCTGCTTTCGCACGAGACCGGACTGCCTGCGTACCCTGCTGCAAATGCGGGGGGAAGTATGTCTCTGCGGGTGCGGAGGTCATCTATATGGGCTGGATCATGGCCGGTTCCGTCAAGGGCTATGCCGCGGCGGCGCGGTGATGAAGATCGTGACGATGGAGCTTGCGAGAATACTTATGAAATAATGCGGATAAATAAGACATCCCCGCTGCCCGAGTTGAACAGCGGGGATGTCTTATATTTATATAGGTAAGTATATCGCTTATGCCTGTTCGGCGGCGTTCTTTCTGACGATGCTGCGGATGACGAACAGAGTGCCGATGGTCATCGCGATGCCGATGATGAGGCAGATGACCGCGTTGCGGATGAAGCCTGCGAGGATGAAGTCCACAAAGCAGATCGCCGCAACGGTCAGCGCATAAGGCAGCTGAGTGCTGACGTGCTCGATGTGGTTGCAGTTTGCACCGGCGGAGGCCATGATGGTCGTGTCGGAGATGGGGGAGCAGTGGTCGCCGCAGACAGCGCCGGCAAGGCACGCGGAGATACCGATCATGAGCAGGTCGGGAGCGTCAGCGAAGACGGGCAGCACGATGGGGATCAGGATGCCGAAAGTGCCCCAGCTGGTGCCGGTGGCGAAAGCCAGACCGACCGCAACGATGAAGATGATCGCCGGGAGCATGGAGAACAGGCCGTCAGCCGCGCCCTGGACAAGGCCCGCAACGTAATCGGCAGCGCCGAGGAGACCGGTCATGTTCTTGAGGGTGAGTGCGAAAGTGAGGATGAGCAGTGCGGGGACCATTGCGACAAAGCCCTTGGTGATGCATCCGGTAGCGTCCTTGAAAGTAATGACGCGGCGCAGGAGCAGGTACACGAAGGTAATGAGCAGCGCAATGATGCAGCCCCAGGGAAGGCCAACAGAGGCGTCGGTATCGGCAAAGGAATCAACGAGGCTTGCGCCGTCCCAGAAGCCGCCGACATACATCATGCCGATGATGCAGAATATTATAAGTACGATAACGGGAATGAGCATATCCCAGATGCAGGCGTTCTCAACGTTGTTCTCTTCATCGTTGCCGAGGGAACCGAGCTCGCCCTGAAGCGCCTTGAGTTCGGCCTTGGCCATGGGGCCGTAATCAAAGCCCATAACGGTAATGCCGATAACGAATACGATCGTCAGCAGGGAATAGAAATTGTAGGGGATAGCCTGAACGAAGAGCTGGATGCCGGAGATGCCGGTGTCAAGATCCTGCGCGGTCGCGGAAACGGCAGCTGCCCAGGAGGACACGGGTGCGATCATGCATATGGGAGCGGCAGTTGCGTCAATAATATATGCAAGCTTTGCGCGGGAGACATTGTGGCTGTCGGTAACGGGACGCATGACGGAGCCGACGGTCAGGCAGTTGAAATAGTCGTCAACGAAGATGAGCACGCCGAGGATAAAGGTGGCGATTATCGCGCCGATGCGGCTGTGAACATGCTTTGCAGCCCAGCGGCCGAACGCGGCGGAGCCGCCGGCGGCGTTGATGAGCGCGACCATGATGCCCAGCAGAACGAGGAACATGAAAATGCCTGCGTTCCAGCCGTCCGCGATGGCGCCGATGAAGCCGTCGTTGAGCATGGAGTTGAGCGAGTCAACGGGGTTGAAGCCGCCGACGAAAAGTGCGCCGACAACAATGCCGACAAACAGAGACGAATAAGTCTCCTTGGTGATAAGGGCCAGAACAATGGCCACGATGGGAGGCACGAGTGCCCAGAAAGTACCGTACATCAGTTCTTTCCTCCTAAAAAAATAAAATCATGAACAGAGCAGATACTGTTCATGACCTCGAAAAAAAGAATCACCAAGATGGCCTGACAGCTCTCCGCTTACGCGACAGTCCGGCGGATATTCTCCGACGACCCAGATATACCGGCTCAGGAAATCCGATATTCTTCGGCGGCTGCTCCTTTCGCCCCGACGGTTCCTGCCGTCTTTCAAGGGGACTACTCTTAACATCCGCGCCTCTATCATGCTTTGTTCAATTGCCTGCATTATAGCACGCTTTTTGCAGGTGTCAATAGGAATATGAAGAAAAAGTAAATTTTTATACAATGCAAACATCAAAAGGCGGAACTCACGCCGATTATTTGTGACCAAGGCAGAAAAATGACTGGATTTTTTGATTTTTCTATAAGCCCATATTCCGGAAACTCACTCGGGATGTTTTCCCGCGGGCACCTTCTCTGGCTGCTGGCCGCGCTTGCGGTGTGGCTGATCATGTGCCGGAGCTATAAACGCCGCACCCCCGCCCGCCGCGTACGTATGCGCCGCGTGACAGCGGGCGCGGCGCTTGCTGTCGAGCTCCTGCGGGCACTGCTGCTGATGCTTGCGGGCGAATACGGCCTCGGGCGGCTGCCGCTGCACCTGTGCGCGCTCGCAATATATATAAGCTTCCTCCACTCCCTGCGCGGCGGGGAGCTCACTGGGCAGTTCCTCTATGCTTTCTGCATGCCCGGAGCCGTGTGCGCGCTGTTCTTCCCGGATTGGAGCGCCTACCCCGCCTTTCACTTTATGAGCGTGAGCTCCTTTGTGCTGCATATCCTGCTCGTGGGCTACACGCTGATGCTCGTCGCAGGCGGAGATCTCCGTCCCGATACGCGCCGTGCCCCGGCCTGCCTCGGCATAATGCTGCTCATCGCCGTGCCGGTCTATATATTTGACCGCCTGACGGGCACAAACTATATGTTTCTCAACTGGCCGTCGCCCGGCTCGCCGCTGGAGTGGTTCGCATTCCTCGGTCGCCCCGGCTATCTGCTGGGCTACCTCCCGCTCCTCGCCGCCGCGTGGACGGTGATATACGCACCGTTCATTCTCCCGCCCCGGGGACGCGGAGTTGCTCAAGCCGCGCCGAAATAAAATCAAGAAAAGCCTTTGCCGCCGGGGATGGCTCCGGCAGACTCGCAATGCCTATGCTGACATACTGCGGCGGCTCAAGCGGCATTATCTTCACGCACCCGGACAGCGAGCAGCCGTTGAGGGCGTTGTTCATGCATATGCCCAGCCCCGCCTCTACCATGGAATAGCTCGCGTGGATGTCCGTTGTGGTGAAGCATATATTCGGCTTTATGCCGCAGCGGTCAAAAACACGTGTGTTGTCATTGTCGGAATACGCCAGGGAGAATGTCTCGATGCAGGGCTCTGTCTCAAAGCACTCCAGCGGCAGCGCCGGGAGCGCGGCAAGGGGATGCGTCTCCGGCACCCACGCCATGAGCGGGTCGCGGCACAGCTCCGTCCAGCGGTATTCCCCATCGCGACGGCTTATTATGCACAGGTCGGCCTGATGCTTACAGAGCCTGTCGAGAAGCTCGGAACTGTACCCGCCGCATAGCCTGACCTGTATGCCCGGATGCAGCGCGTGAAAGGCCGAGCTTATCTGCGCAAGCGCACCGTAGTATGCGCTGTACGCTGTGCCGATCGTCACCGTTCCGGTCTCAAGGCCGCGTATCTGAGACGCAAGCTGCTCCGCACCGTCGGCAGTGAAGCACAGCTTCCGCAGCAGCGGCAGCAGGCTCTCGCACTCTACCGTCGGCGTGACGCCATTCTTGCCGCGGCGCAGCAGCGCGAAGCCGAACTCCCGCTCGAGCGCGGCGATCATCCGGCTGACCCCCGAGGGCGTATAGCTCAGTGCTTCCGCCGCTGCGGATATGCTGCCCGTGTCTATCGCGCTTATAAGCGCGCGGTAATTTTCAAGCTGCATAGGCACTCCTTTCTTTGACGATATGTCAAATCTAATGTGATAAACGTTCGCTTTACGCAAAGTATATCCCGGGGCTATACTTCTGTCAATCACGAAAAGGAGCTCAGGAAATGGCAGATACATATACGAGCGGGAGCATCCCGAAGCAGATGGCGCAGCTGGCCGCGCCGCTCATCGCGGGGAATATCTTTCAGCAGCTTTATAACACGGCGGACGCTTTTATCTTAGGCCGCTGCGCAGGGAGCGGCGAGTTTGCCGCCGCAGGTATCGCGGGCTCGGTGATGAATCTTTTTATCTTTGTGATAGTCGGCGCATGCACCGGTATGTCGGTGCTGTTCGCACAGTTTTACGGCGGCGGGAACCGCGCGACTTTTCGGCGTGAGCGTTTCCTTTCGCTGTCTTTCGGCCTTGCGGGCGCTGTGCTGCTCGGCTTTCTCGGGCTTGTTCTTCTGCCGCTGCTGTCTGATATCATTCAGATCCCGCATGAACTGCGCGGCCTTGTGCGCGCTTACCTGACGGTCATATTCCTCAGTCTCCCGGCAGCTTTCCTGTATAATCTTTACAGCGCGATGCTGCGCTCTGTCGGACACGCCGGGGCTGCTCTCGCGGCGCTTGCGGCGGCAGTAATAATGAACGTGCTTCTGGATGTGCTCCTGATCGCCAGGTTCGGCATGGGCATAAGAGGAGCCGCCGCGGCCACGGCTGCATCGCAGGCGGCTTCGGCGGCGATGTGCATCATATATCTGCGCCGTAAGCTGCCGGAGCTGAGCCCGCGGCGCGCCGACTGCCGCATGGACAAAGCCCTCCTGCGCAAGACGCTGAGGCTCAGCACGGTAACTGCGCTGCACCAGTCGGGGCTTTATATCGGCAAGCTGCTCGTCCAGGGCGCGGTCAATACCGGCGGCACAGCAATGATCTCGGCCTACACCGCCTCGACGCGCATCGAGGGCTTTGCCAATTCATTCGGCGACAGCGTCGCCGCCGCGTCCTCTGTGCTCACGGCGCAGAATTTCGGTGCCGGTAAAGGCGAGCGCGTCAAAAAATGCTTCCGCACCGGACAGGCTTATGCGCTTGCACTCGGAGCGGCGTCAGCCCTTGTCATGTATTTCGCCGCCGGTAGGGCGGCGGGCTTCATGCTCGGCGAATACTCGGGCGCGGCATACGAAAACGCCGCCGAGTACCTGCAAACCGTCGCGCTGTTCTATGTGCTGTGCTTTACGGGCAGCGCCTTTGTCGGGTACTTTGACGGAACCGGCAAGGTCGCCGTTCCATTTGCGGGCGCGCTGGGGCATATCACGCTGCGCGTGATCCTCTCATGGCTCTTCATCGGACGCTTCGGCCTGCGCACCGTCGCTTTCGCAACGGGCATCGGCTGGCTGCTTGTAAATGTCTTCTGGTCAATTGAATACATACTGCAGAAAACAAGCCGCGCCGGGTAAACCGGCGCGGCTTTACTTCAAATTCACTTCTTATGATACAGCTTCTTTGCCTGATACCTCGGCTCGAAGGAGATATTGACGCCGAGCTTCTTGAACATCTCCTCATCGACATGGGAGAGGATGACGGAGGAGTGCGCCTCGCAGCCCTTGAGGCTGTTGATCTGGTCGATCGCGTAGCCCGCCATCGGGTTCATGACCGAGCATATCGTCAGCGCGATAAGCATTTCATCCGTGTGCAGACGCGGATTGTGGTTGCCGAGGTGCTCGACCTTGAGGTGCTGGATAGGCTCGATGACGCCCGGGGCGATGAGCTGCAGCGGCTTGTCTATCCCAGCGAGCTTCTTAAGGGCGTTGAGCAGGCAGGCCGAGGATGCGCCGAGCAGGGAGCTCGTCTTGCCGGTGACGATGGTGCCGTCGTTCAGCTCCAGCGCGACGGCGGGCGCGCCGGTCTCTGCGGCGCGGTCGAGCGCTGCCTTGACTACCGGGCGGTCCTCAATGGAGATACCGGCGGAGTTCATGATAAGCTCGATCTTGCGCAGCTCCGCCGGGTCGCTCAGACCCTGACGCACGGCGCAGGCGGCGGCATAGTAGCGGCGGATGATCTCCTGCTTTGACGCTTCGCAGCAGGCCTCGTCGTCGGTGATGCAGTAGCCTGCCATATTGACGCCCATGTCCGTCGGGCTCTTGTACGGGCTCTCGCCGTAGATGCGCTTGAAGATCGCTTCGAGCACGGGGAATATCTCAACATCGCGGTTATAGTTGACAGTGGTGACGCCGTAGGCCTCGAGGTGGAACGGGTCTATCATGTTCACGTCGTCAAGGTCAGCGGTCGCGGCCTCGTATGCGAGGTTCACCGGGTGCTTGAGCGGGAGGTTCCAGATCGGGAAGGTCTCGAACTTCGCGTAGCCCGCGCTGATGCCGCGCTTATGCTCATGGTAGAGCTGACTCAGGCAGGTGGCCATCTTGCCGCTGCCGGGGCCGGGCGCCGTGACGACGACGAGCGAGCGCGTCGTCTCTATATATTCGTTCTTCCCGAAGCCCTCATCGGAGATTATGAGCGGGACATTCGAGGGATAGTCCGGGATGATATAGTGCAGATACACCGCGACGCCGAGCGCCTCAAGGCGCTTCTTGAACTGGTCGGCGATGGCCTGCCCGCGGTAGTGCGTGATGACGACGCTGCCGATGTACAGCCCTATCCCGCGGAACGCGTCGATAAGGCGGAGCGTGTCGTCCTCATAGGTAATGCCGAGGTCGCCGCGGCGCTTGCTGCGCTCGATGTCGTCCGCGGATATGGCGATGACTATCTCCGCCTCGTCCTTCATCTCGAGCAGCATCTTCACCTTGCTGTCCGGCGCGAAGCCCGGCAGCACGCGGGATGCGTGAAAATCGTCAAAGAGCTTGCCGCCGAATTCCAGATACAGCTTGCCGCCGAATTTGGAGATGCGGTCGCGTATGTTCTGCGATTGCAGCTTTACGTATTTGTCGTTATCGAAGCCTATCCTGTTCATATGAAGATCCCTCTGTTCTCTCTCGGTTTTTCCGGGTCGTATTTTCGATAAAATATTTTAGCACACAAAATCAGGCAGGACAAGATTATACTTTTTTTATTCACAAACTTGTGCTAATATGTATGTTGAATCAGTATCTTATTTTTTTCTTTCAGGAAAGGCATACATAAATGGGAATTTTCAACAAGCTGTTCGGTAGCTATTCCGACCGTGAGCTCAAGCGCATCTACCCGATAGCGGATAAGATAGAAGCACTCTCCGATGAGTACGCCGCAAAATCCGATGAGGAGCTGCGCGCCAAGACCGATGAATTCAAGCAGCGCCTTGCCGATGGTGAGACGCTGGACGATATCCTGCCCGAGGCCTATGCCACTGTGCGCGAGGCCGCATGGCGCGTGCTCGGCATGCGCCCGTTCCGTGTGCAGCTCATCGGCGGCATCGTCCTGCATCAGGGGCGCATCGCCGAAATGAAGACCGGCGAAGGCAAAACGCTTGTCGCCGTGCTCCCGGCCTACCTCAACGCGCTGACCGGCGAGGGCGTGCACATCGTCACCGTGAACGACTACCTTGCCAAGCGCGACAGCGAATGGATGGGCAAGGTCCACCGCTTCCTCGGCCTGAGCGTCGGCCTTATCGTCCATGGGCTGAATAACGATGAGCGCCGCGCGGCGTATAACTGCGATATCACCTACGGCACGAACAACGAGATGGGCTTTGACTATCTGCGCGATAACATGGCGCTCTATAAGGAGAACATGGTCCAGCGCGGACATGCCTTTGCCATCGTCGACGAGGTCGACTCCATCCTTATCGATGAAGCCAGGACCCCGCTCATCATCTCCGGTCAGGGCGACGAGAGCACCGACCTCTACCGTCAGGCGGACGATTTCGTCAGCCGCCTGAAAAAGGTTGTCTACGCGAGCGTCGACGAGAAAGAGGAGGAGAGCGAGGATCTCGACGCGGACTATGTCGTCGATGAAAAGTCCAAGACCGCGACGCTCACCGCCCGCGGCATCGCCAAGGCCGAGCGCGCCTTTAACCTCGAAAACCTTGCCGATATCGAGAACGCAACGCTCTCGCACCATATAAATCAGGCGCTCAAGGCACACGGCATTATGAAGCGCGACATTGACTATATCGTCAAGGACGGCGAGATAATCATCGTCGATGAGTTCACCGGCCGTCTCATGCTCGGCCGCCGCTACTCCGAGGGTCTGCATCAGGCGATCGAGGCCAAGGAGCATGTCGATGTCCAGAAAGAGAACAAGACCCTTGCGACCATAACTTTCCAGAACTACTTCCGTCTCTACGGCAAGCTCTCCGGCATGACCGGTACTGCCGCGACCGAGGCGGAGGAGTTCGGCGCGATATACCGGCTCGATATCATCGAGATCCCGACGAACAAGCCCGTTATAAGGATCGACCACCCCGACGTTGTGTATAAGAACGACGTCGGCAAGAACCGCGCGATAATCGAGCAGATCGCTGCCTGCCACGAGAAAGGCCAGCCCGTTCTGGTCGGCACTATATCCATAGAGAAGAGCGAATATATCTCCTCCCTGCTCAAGCGCCGCGGTATCCCGCACACAGTGCTGAACGCAAAGTACCATGAGAAAGAAGCCGAGATCGTCGCTCAGGCCGGTAAGTTCGGCGCTGTCACGATAGCGACGAACATGGCAGGCCGCGGCACCGATATCACCCTCGGCGGCAACGCCGAGTTCATGGCCAAGGCCGACCTGCGCAAGGCAGGCTATGACGAGGCCGTCATCGCCGAAGCCACGGGCTACGCCGAGACGGACGATGAGAACATCCTCGCCGCGCGCGCTATGTTTGCCGAGCGCATGAAGGCACACAAGGCGGAGACGGACGCAGAGGCCGAAAAGGTGCGCGCCGTGGGCGGCCTCTTCATCCTCGGCACCGAGCGCCACGAGTCCCGCCGTATCGATAACCAGCTGCGCGGCCGTGCCGGCCGTCAGGGCGACCCCGGCGAGAGCCGCTTCTACCTTGCGCTGACGGACGATGTCATGCGCCTCTTCGGCTCCGACAGGCTCACCGGTCTTATGGACACCATGAAGGTCGATGAGGACACCCCGCTTGACCATAAGATGCTCTCCAACGCCATCGAGCAGGCGCAGCGCACGGTCGAGAGCCGCAACTTCCAGACCCGTAAGAGCGTCCTCGAGTACGACGACGTTATGAACCAGCAGCGCAATATCATCTACGGCGAGCGCCGTAAGGTGCTGGACGGCGAGGATATCCACGCGCAGATCATGGGCATGATAAAGGAATTTGTCTCCTCCACCGTGGCCGACGGTCTTGCCGGCGGCGTGGCGGAGAATCAGACCCAGCTCGATAATGCTCTCCAGCCCTTTGAGAAGCTCTTCATGCGCCGCGGCACATTCAAGATAGAGCAGTTCGGCGGCAGCGTGCATAATGATAAGCTCAGCGAAGCCGTGAATGAGCTTGCCGAAAAGGTCTATGCCGCCAAGGAAGAGGCCTTCGGCGAGGGGCCGAACGGCCTGCCGCTGATGCGTGAGATAGAGCGCGTCATAATGCTGCGCGTCGTCGATGAATACTGGATGGATCATATCGACGCGATGGCCGAGCTCAAGCGCGGCATCGGTCTGCGCGGCTACGGTGCAGTCAAGCCCATCGACGCCTATAAGCAGGAGGGCTATGACATGTTCGAGGCCATGGTGCGCGGCATCCGCGAGGAGACGGTGCGCCGTCTGTTCATCGTGCAGGTGCGCAAAGAGCAGGCCATCGAGCGAAAGGCCGTCTCGAAGAACGCGGCGGCAAACGTCGGCGGCGAGCCGGTGAAGAAGCAGCCCGTCAAGAAGGTGCCGAAGCCCGGGCGCAACGATCCTTGCCCCTGCGGCAAGATGAAGGCCGACGGCTCCCGCAGGCTTAAATATAAAGAGTGCTGCGGACGCAACGAGAAATGAAAACAAAGACAAAGCAAATGCTTTGTCTTTGATAGGAGACTTCCATGTCCTTTACAGAGAACAACTATAACGGGCTCATCTATATGAGCTCGGATAAAATAGGCGCGCGCCATGCTTTCACCACGCGCTATGGCGGCGTGAGCACGGGGATATTTTCCTCGCTGAATCTCGGCTCCAACCGGGGCGACGATTCCGAGGCCGTGCGCGAAAACTACCGCCGCGTGTGTGAGCTCATGGGCGTCGGCATCGACGATATGGGCGTGACGCAGCAGGTGCACAAGGCCGATGTGCGCGTCGTCACCTCGGCGGATAAGCACGTGTGCATGTCGCGCGTGCCGTACGAGGCAGACGGCATCGTCACTTCTGAGCGCGGCCTGCCGATAATGTGCATGGTGGCCGACTGCGTGCCCGTGCTGCTTTGGGACGGGGAGCACTCCGTCGCCGGAGCGATTCACTGCGGCTGGCGCAGCTCTGTCGGGGACATCCTCAAAAACGCGCTCGATGCGATGGCGTCTCTCGGCGCGCAGCCGCAGAGCGTCCATGCCGCGATCGGCCCGTCGATAGGCCGCTGCTGCTTTGAAACGGACGACGATGTCCCTCAGGCGATAGAGCGCTACCTCTCCGGGGATACGGACGGCCTGTTCGAACGCCGACCCGGCGGCAAGACGATGGTCGACCTGCGCGCGGCAAACGCGCGGCGGCTCATCCAGCTCGGCGTCCTGCCGGAGAACATTGATATTTCGGATGAATGCACCTACTGCCGCCATGACAAATACTGGTCGCACCGCTATACCCACGGGCAGCGGGGCAGTCAGGCGGCGCTGATAGTCCTGGATTGAGGAGATGACCATGAGAAAGAAAAAGAGACTGTGCGCGCTGCTGCTGAGCATGGCTGTGCTGTTCGGCTGCACCGGCTGCGGCAGCACGACGAGCAAGAGCAATAATGTAAACGACCTTGTGTCTACCGCCGGTAAGGACGTGACCCGCGCTGCGGCGGCGGACAATGTGTTCTCCCTCAACTGCAATAATGATTACAGCTTCAACCCCCTTATCGCGACTAACCACTCAAACCAGCTCGTGTGCGACCTCGTGTATGAGAACATGGTCGAGCTCGACAATAACTTCGAGGTCATCCCAAACCTGCTGACGAGCTGGATCTGCAACGAGGATGCCACCTACTGGACCTTCGATATCGCCGAGGGGCACTATTTCAGCGACGGCACGCCTGTCACCGGGCGCGACCTGCGCTATTCGCTCGACGCTGCTATAAACTCCGACCGCTTCCGCGGCCGCTTCGCGAGCTATCAGGGCTCCGGATATGACGATACGCGCTTCTATGTCTCCCTCGGCATAGGCGACACGCAGTTTGTGAAGCTGCTGAATATCCCCATCGTCAAGTACGGCACCTACGGTGACCCCAAGCCCACCGGCAGCGGCCCCTATATGTACAGCGAGGACGAGACCTATCTCGTCGCCTCGCCCTATTACCCGGATTACGAGAACCTGCCGGTGGACACGGTGTTCCTCGTGAAGTACACGGACGCGGCCAGCCGCATCACTGCCTTTGACGACGGCATCATCGACATTGTCACGAACGACCCGTCGAGCTACACGAACCTCGGCTACGCCAGCACCAGCGAAATACATAGCTACGCCACCACGAACTACCACTATGTGATGTTCAACGAGGAATCCACCATAGGCCGCTTCAGCGGCTTCCGCCAGGCGATGAACTACGCCTTTGACCGCGCGTATTTTGCCGAGGAGCTGATGCACGGGAACGCGGCCGCCTCGGCTGTGCCGATGTACCCCACCTGCGCGGACTATCCGCAGCAGTATGCCGACAGTCTCGCTTATAATCTGGAGACATGCCGCCTCGTGCTCGAAAACTCCGGCATAAGAGATTATGATAACGACGGTAAGCTCGAATATATGTCCGGCTCCGCGCAGGAGATAGAGCTCAAGTTCATCGTCTGCTCCGACAGCAGCGCAAAAACCGGCGTCGTGCGCAAGTTCGCAAGCGACATGGAGACCCTCGGCCTGACCGTGAACGTTCAGGAACTGACATGGGAGAACTACATTCAGGCGCTCGAGGACGGGGATTTTGATATGTACTACGGCGAGGTGAAGCTGCGCAACAACTTTGATGTCACCGAGCTCCTCGACCCGGACAGCGACCTTAACTATTCGCGCGGGAAAGACAGCAGCTTCGTCGGCTACATAAACAACTATCTCGCCGCCGGAGACACCGCGCGTTCTGTCATGTTCCAGCAGCTGTGCCAGTATATCGCCGGGACAGGCTCGCTCATTTCCATCGGTTTTGAAACGCACCAGTGCATAAGCCACCGCGGCGTCGTCAAGGGCATAAATCCCAACGCCGGCAACCCGCTGTACGATTTTGCAAACTGGGAGATAATGCTGGACTGACGTCCTCAACAAAGTATAAATACTTTGCATTCAACTTGGGAGAAACAAAATTACGATACAGGAGGAATATCTATGACTGACAGAGAACTCATGTCAAAGGCAAAGCAGGCGTCGCTCAACGCCTATGTTCCGTATTCGCGCTTCGCGGTCGGCGCCGCGATCGAATGCACCGACGGCACTGTCTTCACCGGCTGCAACGTTGAAAACGCCGCCCTCGGCAGCACCATCTGCGCCGAGCGTACCGCCTGCTGCAAAGCGGTCAGTGAGGGCCACAGGGACTTCAGGCGCATCGCCATCTATGCCGACAGCGAAAACTGGTGTACCCCCTGCGGCGCGTGCCGTCAGTTTCTGGCGGAGTTTTCGCCGGAAATGGAGGTGCTCTGCGCCAAGGCCGGCGACCGCTATGTGAGCTATAAGCTCTCCGAGCTTCTGCCCTACACCTTCAATTACTGAGATGGAGCTTGAGCAGCTCAGGCACTTCATCGCGGCGGCGGAGGCCGGGAGCTTTTCCGCTGCGGCAAGGAACCTGTATATCAGCCATTCCACGGTCTGCCGCTCCGTCTCCGCATTGGAGGAAGAGCTCGGCGTCAGGCTGTTTGAGCGCTCGAGCCGGGACTTCCGCCTCACGGAGGCCGGGGAGGCACTGCTGCCGCAGGCGCAGGGGCTCCTTGACGCAGCGGAAGAAATAAAGGCCGGCATGAAAACACTCAAGCAGTCATATATAAATGCAGACTGTAAAAAACTGGGCTCTGAAGCCAAATAATAGAGCAGCGGGGGAACTTGAGGGGGCAAGACCCGCCTCAAATTGGATAACCGCCGTCGAAAGCCTTGATATATCAAGGCTTTCGATAATAGCATTTTGAATGCTTTCAAAATGCTCGGCGGAAAGCGCGGTCAAAAAGTCCCCGGATGCCTTTTCAATTTTATCAAGGAGGAAATCTGAACATGAAGATCAAGCCCTTTGCGGTAGAGGAATGGATGAACGAGTACGAGGTCGGCGCGAAGTACAACATCGCCGAGACCTGCGTTGACTCCGTGTCGCTCGATGAGCTGTTCGAGCTGACCGGGGAGGATAAGGAAGCCTTCCTGCGCAAGTTCTGCGCGCGGCGCCTGACCTACGGCGATATATACAGCCGCCCGGATTTCCTCGACGGCATCTGCGGCCTGTATAAGACCGTGAAGCCCGAAAATATCATCACCACCCACGGCGCGGCGGGCGCGAACCACCATGTGTTCTGCTCCCTCGTCTCTGAGGGCGACCGCGTCATCAGCATCATGCCGACCTATCAGCAGCTCTATTCTATCCCCGAGTCCATCGGCGCCGACCTTGCCGTCATGCACCTCAGGCAGGAGAACGGCTACCTTGTCGACCTTGACGAGCTGCGCGCCCTTGTCATCCCGGATACGAAGATGATCTGCATCAATAACCCCAATAACCCCACCGGCGCGCTCATGGGTAAGGAGCTTCTGGAGGAGATAGTCAGGATCGCCCGCAGCGTGGGTGCGTACCTCCTGTGCGACGAGGTCTACCGCCACCTCATGCAGGAAGATGTCTGGAGCGAATCCGTCGCCGACCTGTATGAAAAGGGCATCTCCGTCAGCAGCATGTCCAAGGTGTTCTCGCTCGCCGGCCTGCGCCTCGGATGGATCGCCACGCACGATGAAGCCGCGCTTGCTGCCCTCCGCTCCCACAGGGACTATGACCTCATAAGCTGCGGCATGTTCGATGAGGCCGTCGCCGCCATAGCGCTCAGCCATAAGGACAAGCTCATCGCGCGCAGCACCGGCATCGTGCGCACGAACCTCGCCATTCTTGACGATTGGGTCAACTCCTCTGAGCATTTCTTCTATACCAGGCCGCAGGCGGGCACGACCGCTCTTGTCTATTACGATTTCGATATCCCGTCCTATGATTTCTGCAAGCGCATGTACCATGAGACCGGCGCATTCGTCACGCCCGGCGACTGCTTCGAGCAGCCCCGCAGCATGCGTATCGGTTATGCCAGCGACACGGAGACCCTCAAGGCCGGCCTCGCCGCGATCTCGGAGTTCGCAGCGAAGCTCGACGCAAAATAATTCGTCGGAAACGCAGTAAAAACTTGACACCTGCGCGCACAGATGTTATTATACACCAGTATGCGCCCGTGCTCTCAGCGCCGGGGTCATGCCGCTATTGCGGTAACCTTTCCGCCCGCTGCCGGGACACAGGGTATAGTAACATTTTGAAAGGGGTATAACACCTATGATCACCAAAGAAGTCAAGACCCAGGTCATCGCTGACAACGCCACCCACGAGGGCGACACCGGTTCTCCCGAAGTCCAGATCGCTATCCTCTCCCAGCGCATCCGCGAGCTGACTGAGCACCTCAAGAATCATCCCAATGACGACCACAGCCGTCTTGGCATGTACAAGATGGTCGGTAAGCGCCGCCGTCTGCTGGACTACCTTGCCAAGAAGGATATCGAGCGTTACCGCGCAATCATTGCAAAGCTGGGCATCCGTAAGTAATTTTCAGCTCTGCGCACCGAGGTTTATGAAGTTTTTTGCAGAGAGACAAGTTAATATTGTCTCTCTGCTTTTTATTCTCGGGTCATAATGTAAACTATGTGCTTTCCGGTAGCTTAGTATTTGAAGAAGCGCCGCCGTGCGCGGCCTTTCTTCAAGTGCTAAGTGTCGGAAAGTGCAGGAAATATAAGGAGATAGCATATGATAATCACCCATAAGGAATTTCCGAACTACAAGAAGTACGAGATCATGTACGAAGGCCGCCCCCTGTCCATGGAAGTCGGCAAGCTCGCAGAGCTCTGCAACTCTGCGGTCCTCGTGAAGTACGGTGAGACCACCGTCCTCGTTACCTGCACCGCCTCCGCCCGCCCGAAGGACGGCATCGATTACTTCCCCCTCTCTGTGGACTTCAACGAGAAGCTCTACGCCGTCGGCCGCATCCCCGGCAGCTTCATGCGCCGCGAGGGTAAGCCCAGCCTGCCCGCAGTCCTGGCTTCCCGTCTGATCGACCGCCCCATGCGTCCGCTCTTCCCGACTGACCTGCGCAATGACGTCGTCATCGCCTGCGAAGTCCTGAGCGTTGACCGTGACTGCTCTCCCGAGATCACCGCTATGATCGGTGCCTCCGCCGCAGTCTCCATCTCCGATGTTCCGTTCAACGGCCCCATCGCCGGCATCGTCCTCGGCTGGGACGGTGAGAAGTATCTCTTCAACCCCACCAAGGAGCAGCGCGACAACGGCAACCGCATGATCACCACCATTGCCGCCACCCATAAGAAGATCGTCATGATCGAGTCTGAGGCCGATCAGGTCCCCGAGGATGTCATGTACGAGGGAATCGTTCAGGCGCATGAGCACCTCCAGCCCGTTCTCGACCTCATCGATAAGATGGTCGAGGAGATCGGCAAGCCCAAGTTCGAGTATGAGCATGCTTCCTTTGACGATGTTCTCTTCGAGAAGCTCGTCAATAACGAGTTCGAGTCCATGGAATACTGCATGGATACCCCGGACAAGAACGTCCGCGAAGCCCGCGTCAACGACTGGATCACCATGGTCGAGGAGAAGTACGGCGAAGAGCATCCCGACATGATGAACTACATGGACGAGATCCTCTATAAGCTCCAGAAGAAGGTCGTCAAGAAGTGGCTGCTCGCCGGCAAGCGCGTTGACGGACGCAAGATGAACGAGATCCGTCCTCTTGCCGCCGAAGTCGGCGTCCTGCCCGTTGTCCACGGCTCCGGCCTCTTCACCCGCGGCCAGACTCAGGTCCTCTCCATCGCCACTCTCTCCACGCTTACCGACGCCCAGAAGCTCGACACCATCTGGGAAGAGGACACCAAGCGCTTCATGCACCACTACAATATGCCTTCCTACTCCACCGGCGAAGCCCGTGCCAGCCGCTCCACCAACAGACGTGAGTATGGCCACGGCGCACTGGTCGAGAAGGCTCTCGAAGCCGTCATCCCCGATGTCGAGGACTTCCCCTATGCTATCCGCGTAGTCTCCGAGGTTCTCTCCTCCAACGGCTCCACCTCTCAGGGCTCCATCTGCGGCACCACCCTCGCCCTCATGGACGCCGGCGTGCCTCTCAAGGCTCCCGTTGCCGGCATCTCCTGCGGCCTGATCCAGGACGGCGATGACTTCACCACCTTCATCGACATTCAGGGCGTTGAGGACTTCCACGGCGAGATGGACTTCAAGGTTGCCGGTACCAAGGCCGGTATCACCGCCATCCAGATGGACCTCAAGAACGACGGCCTCAAGCACGAGATCGTCAAGAACGCCTTTGAGATCACCAAGGAAGCCCGTTACCAGATCCTTGACGAGGTCATGCTCAAGGCCATCCCCGCACCGCGCAAGGAGCTTGCAAAGTCCGCTCCCAAGATGATCCAGATAAAGATCAACCCCGACAAGATCCGTGAGGTTATCGGCTCCGGCGGCAAGGTCATCCAGAAGATCACTGCTGACACCGGCTGCAAGATCGACATCAACGATGACGGCACCATCTTCATCGCCAGCACCGATATCGACGCCTGCCGCGTTGCCCGCAAGACCATTGAGGACATCGTCTTTGAGCCCATCGTCGGCGCTCTGTACTTCGGCGAAGTCAAGCGCATCATCTCGAACCTTGGCGCATTCATCGAGCTTGCCCCCGGCAAGGACGCTATGTGCCATATCAAGGACCTCGAGTTCAAGCGCACCGAAAAGGTCGAGGACGTTCTCAATATCGGCGACAAGACCTGGGTCAAGTTCACCGGCATCGATGAGAAGGGCCGCTGGAACATCTCCCGCAAGGAAGCCATCAAGGAGCTTGGCGAGGACAAGGTCAACACCAAGTGATCTGAAGCCCCTGATTTTATCATATACGCGGCAGCTTTGGCTGCCGCGTATATTTTTCTGAAAAACAGCCCGGGATTCGAACGGCAGGTTTACACGAGTAAAATTGTACAATTCCAGTGTACGTTTTTTGTAAAACTCAAACACTTGAATAAAATGAATTAATGTGGTATTTTCTTTATGGATGGTGAAGCAAAACTTTGCTCACTTTATTTACACGTGTAATAATTTTTGGCGTGATTTGATGCAGTTTATTTTGTAACAAGGTTTTGGTTTACGCGAGTAACCATGAGAAAGGATCACATGAAGTACGCAAGAATAACCGGCATTGTGGTTGAAGACCGCCGCTTTGACCTTGAAGGCGGAGCGGGGCAGGACTCTATCAACAAAAATACCCAATACTCCTATGGCGTCTGCCGCCTGAAAACCGACATCGGCATTGACGGCGTCGGCATCACCTTTGCCCTCGGCACGGGCACGAACCTTATATGCGCCGCAATAAAGGAAATGGCTCAGGGGCTTGTCGGCAAAGAGATAAATGAGCTGATGCAGGATTTCGGCTCTGTGTTCTCTGCGCTCTCCAACAACTTCCCTTACCGCTGGATGGGCCCGCACAAGGGCATCGTCCACCTCGCTGTTGCGAGTATCACGAACGCCTGCTTTGACCTGTGGGCAAAGACCAAGGATGTCCCCCTGTGGAAGCTGCTGCTTGATCTCACCCCCGAAGAGGTCGTGAGCCTGCTGGACTTCCGTTATGTCGAGGATCTGCTGACCAAGCAGGAAGCTCTCAATATGCTCTATGCTGCGCAGGAAGGCAAGCAGGAGCGCATGAAGGTCCTCCAGACCGGCTATGACGCTTATGACACCTCAGTCGGCTGGTTCAATTATTCTGATGAGCAGGTTGCCGACAATGCAAGGCGCTCCCTTGACAAGGGCTTCAAGTATCTCAAGCTCAAGGTCGGCGCGCCCGACCCGCAGTATGATATACGCCGCGCCATGATGCTCAGAAGCATAGTGGAAAACAAGGCCGATTTTATGGTAGACTGCAACCAGCAGTGGACGCTCGATCAGTCGCAGTATATGATCCGCGAGCTCAGCAAGGCAAAGCCGTTCTTTGTCGAGGAGCCTACCGACCCCGATGATGTCATCGCCCATCAGACTCTTGCCAGAATATTCCCCGAGACCCGCATCGCCTTGGGCGAGCATGTGCCGAATAAGGTCGTGTTCAAGAACTATCTTCAGGCGAACGCCGTTGCGATCAATCAGGTGGACTCCACCCGTGTCGGCGGTATCTCCGAGTTCATCCTCATCTCGCTCATGTCCAAGAAGTGCAATATCCCCGTTGCTCCGCACGCCGGAGACATGGGACAGATCCATCAGCATATGGTGCTCTTCAACCATATCGCGATCGGCCACCCGCATCTGTTCCTTGAATATATCCCGCACCTCGAGAAGCATTTCCGCAGCCCGATCGTTGTGAAAGACGCAAAGTTCATCACACCTCAGGCGGCCGGCAGCTCCTGTGACTTTGTTGCCGAGATATAAATTCCTCTTGTTCCTGAAAACTAAAAATATATAAAAAAGAAAGGGAAGACCATGAAAAAGATCGTTGCACTCATCCTGAGCCTGTGCATGGTATTTGCACTGTGCGCATGCGGCAGCTCTGCCCAGAGCAGCAGCACCGCCGCCCCCACCGAAGCCGCCTCCACCGGCGCGAAGGCCGATAAGCCTGAGTATGAATGGACTCTGGCCCATCACCTTGCGGAAAGCTCCCAGCAGCATCTCGGCTATGTAAAGCTGGCCGAGGATCTCTATGAGAAATCCAACGGCAGAATAAAGCTCAACATCTCCTCCGGCGCTGCGCTCGGCTCCCAGCGCGAGCTGATCGAGCAGTGCAATCTCGGCACCATCGAGTTTGCTCACAGCGAAGCCAGCCTTCTCGCCAACTACTGCGAAGAGTTCGGCCTTATCTGCATGCCGTTCCTGTTTGCGGATGAGGATCAGTATGTCGATGTTGCAAATAACGTTATCGGCGACCAGCTCAATGATATCCTGACCGCAAAGACCAATCTGCGCAACGTCGCGTGGATATACGGCGGCACCCGTGATGTGTACTCCACCAAGCCCCTTACCGGCATTGAGAGCCTTGCCGGCCTGAAGATCCGCACTCCCGAATCCCCCGTCTTTGTCCAGAGCTTCCAGGCCATGGGCGCGAATCCCACCCCCGTTGCCGCAAATGAGATGTACACCGCCATCCAGCAGGGCGTTGTCGACGCAATGGAAGGCTCTCTCGAGACCGGGTACAACTTCAAGATCTATGAGGTTGCAAAGAACTGCCTCCAGACCAGCCATATTCTTGCCGGTGTTGACCTTGTCATGAACAATGCCGTCTATACCGCACTTCCCGATGATCTCAAAGCCGTCCTCAACGAGTGCCTTGCCGATATGATCGTCTATGAAGGCCAGCTCGTTGCAGATTCCAACGAGAAGTATTATGACCTCCTCGTCAGCGAGGGCGTCGTATTCACTCAGCTCAGCGATGAAGAGCGCGCCGCCGCCAAGGAAATGGTCGCGGGCGTAAGCGATGAGTACATCGGCACCAACGAGACCATGCGCAGCATCTACGATCAGATCGTAGCAGCAACAAAATAACATCCGGGCTTCTGACAGGGCGCGTACATCACTGGAATATCTGATGGCGCGCCCGTCAAGTAAACCGCAATGCCTGACTCTGCCGACTATTTCATTTTTTGCGAGGGATCTGTATGAAATCTTTAAGGAGCACCATAAAGTACATATCCGTTATTGGGTTCATGTGCGTGCTTGCTCTTGCCTGCGCTGCGGTCGTATTCCGCTATGTGCTGAACAACTCCATTGTTTGGGCAGAGGAGATTATTCGTTACCTGTGTATCTGGATATTCTTTCTGACCATGTTTGAATCGACCAGATGCGGCTCGCATCTGGCGCTTGACCTGCTTCCCACAAAGCTCCACGGCAAGCCCAAAGCGATCCTCGATATCGTGATCGAGGTGTTCTCAATAATATTTGACTGCGTTATCATCAGGTATGGCACACAGCTTGCGATAGTGAACATGAGCCAGCGTTCGCCCGCACTGCACATACCTTACGGACTTATATATATTGCCATTCCCGTTGGCGCCCTGCTGATGGGCGTGTTCAGCGCCGGCAGGATAGCCGGCTGCGTAAAGAGCATCAAGGAGGCCGCCGAATGATTTTAATACTTGTTTGTGTTTTCCTGATCCTGCTCATTCTGGGCGTCCCGATCGCCGTCTCCATGGGTCTCGGCAGCTTTGCCGCCGTGGCCGCGCAGATGCCCAACGCCCTGCTTATGATCCCCTCCAAGATCTTCGGCGGGCTCGATTCGTTCTCCCTCATGGCCATCCCGTTCTTCATCCTCGCCGGCGCGCTTATGGACGGCTGCGGCATATCCAAAGCTCTCGTTGACTTTTCCAGCCTGCTCATAGGCTGGGCGCGCGGCGGCCTGTCGATGGTCGTTGTCGTTTCCAGCGTTGTGTTCGCGGCTATCACCGGCTCTGCCGCTGCCGCAACGAGCGCCATCGGCGCTATACTCATCACCTCGCTCACGGCGAAGGGCTATGAGAAAGGCTTCTCCGCGAGCCTTGTTGCTTCCGGCGGAATGATAGGGCCTATCATCCCGCCGTCCCTGACCGCGGTCGTTTATGCCAGCGCCACAGGCGTCTCCGTCGGCGCGCTGTTCATGGCGGGCGTGTTCCCCGGCCTGCTGATGGGCGCAGCTCTCATAATCAACTGCATCTTCTATGCCAGAAGCCATCCGGAGGTAGCGGTAAGAGAACCGAAAAAGACGCCGGCTCAGCGCCGCAAGATCATCTTCGATGCTATCCCTGCCGTAATGATGCCCGTCATCATAATCGGCGGCATCGTCAGCGGCATCTTCACCCCGACCGAGTCTGCCGCCATCGCCTGCGGATATGCCATTATCTACGGCGTTTTTACCGGCAAGCTGAAGTGGAACAAGCTCGTTGACATTTTCTGGGACGGCATCGTCAGCACAAGCAAGCTCATGTTCATTATCGGCTGCGCGACGCTTTTCGGCTGGATCCTCAGCATAAAGCAGTTCCCGGCTGCCGTTGCGAATTTCATCGTCGGCATTACCAGCAGCAAATGGGTCGCCATAGCCCTCATCATCGGCATCCTTCTGATTGTCGGCTGCTTTATGGAGAACATTGCTGCCCTGAATATCCTCGTGCCGATCCTTTATCCCATCGGTGTTGCCTACGGCTTCAATGACATACATTTTGCCATGATCGTCATCATGGTTCTGCTGTACGGCTCCATCACGCCGCCGGTCGGCATCCTGCTGTACATCTCCTCCGGTATCGCGGAGATCCGCTTTGCCGAAGCGGTGAAGTATGTCTGGCCGTTCCTGATATCTCTGTTCCTCGTCTGCATAGCCGTGACTCTTTTCCCGGCACTGACGACGTGGCTGCCGTCCGTTCTGGGATACGTCACCTGACGCCGCCGGACAGATGCCTGTTGAAAAACATACAGACTGGCAAAATTTTTGCCAGTCTGTATTGCAGTTTCATCGGGAGACGCGGAAACAATTTCCTTGCCCTTACTGTGATGCTTTGGTATAATCAAAGCATATATCGAATAGTAAATTTCTCTTTTTACAGACGAAAGGTTGAGCTGATGAACAGCTATGAAATCGCAAAACTTGCAAATGTTTCGCGCGCCACGGTGTCGCATGTCCTGAACGGGCACCCGAATGTCTCGCAGAAGACCCGTGAAAAGGTCGAAGCCGTCATGCGGGAATATAATTATTTCCCGAACGAAGCCGCGCGCAAGCTTGTCAGCAAGCGCAGTTACTTCCTTGCCATATTCCTCATTGACTTTTCCTCGAAGCCGGGCGAGCTTACCATTATGCGCAACCCGTTTTTTCACGAGTTTGTCGGCTACGCGATAGATATTGTCAATAAGAGCGGGTACAATCTTGTCACGACGATCATCCGCAAGGACAATCTCAACAGCATTGACAAGCTCTTTCAGAGCGGCAGCATTGACGGCGGCATAATCCTCGGCGATATTCTCGGTCAGGATACTCTGGCCAATCTTGCATCCAATTCCTATCCCATTGCACTGTGCCATCAGATCAGGCGCAGCCCCGCTCCCAACCTGATGGTCGTGAATGTGGATAACTATCTGCTGGGAAAGGCGGCGGCCAATATCCTGCTCGAGCATGGCCATAAGCGCATTGCGCATATCACGGGCGAGTCCTTCCGCATCGCGGTCCAGGACCGTCTTGACGGCTTCGTCAACGGCCTCACGGCCGGCGGTGTGTGCTTTGATGCGGAGAACTATCTGGAATACGGTGAGTTTTATTCGAGCAACAGCGCTTATGAGACCTGCATGAAGTTCCTGGAGCGCAACCGCGGGCAGCTGCCCACGGCGATATTCCTCGCTTCACCCATGATGCTCTCCGGAACCATACAGGCCATAAACGATTTCGGCCTGCGCATACCGCAGGATATATCCGTCCTCGTTATGGACGATGCGAATATAGAAAACGTCGTCCATAATCCCATTTCATCCGTCTCGGTCTCACCGGAGGCGTATGTAAAGCTCGCTGTGGAAAAGCTCATCAGGCTCGCCGCTGGAGAAAAAATGGATAAGCTTGATTTCTCCCTTGAGGAATATTCATACATCGACCGCGGGAGCGTGCTCGACATCCGATAGCTTCTCACTCAGGCACCCGCCCTCGCGCCGTATCGAGAGCACATGGCAGCTGCCCGCGCCGAGCACGGCGTCTATCCCCGTGCGGAATCCTTCCAGCATATCTGCCGGGACAAAGGCCTGCACCGTTCCGGCAAAGCCCCCGCCGTGGACGCGGAACGCCCCGCGCCCGCCGAGGAGCCGCTCGCACAGCAGCAGCGCGAAGGCCAGTTCCTGCCGCACCGTGCTGCCCGTGGGTATCACGTTCTGCAGATACATCCACGATGAGCGCCCGGACTCGGACACGAGCCGCAGAAAGCGCTCAAAGTCGCCATTGCCGAGCGCCGCCGTCTCTTCCGTGCAGCGCCGGTTTTCGCTGAATACGTGCGCCGCCCGCAGCACCGCCCTGTCGCCCGCGGCGCTGCGCACCTCGGCAATGCGCGCATAGAACTCGCGCTCGTCCACCTCGCGCAGGTATTCCTTGCCGAACACGCGGCACACGGCTTTCAGCTCGTTCGGTATCGCGGCGTATTCCCCGGTCAGCTCCGCGTGATCCGCTCCGCTGTCAATGATGCACAGCGCGTAGCCGCACCCGGCAAAATCAAACTCCACCGGCGTTATCACCGGCTCACCGGGATCGGCAAAGTCGATCGCCGCTATCCCGCCCACGGCGGAAGCGGTCTGATCCATAAGCCCGCTGGGCTTGCCGAAGTATTCGTTCTCGGCGTACTGCCCAATGCGCGCGACCTCTGCCGGGCTCAGCGCGCAGCCGGACATGACGTTTATCACTGTCCCGAGCAGCACCTCAAAGGCCGCCGAGGACGAAAGCCCACTGCCCGGCAATACGTCCGAGACGATGTATGCGTCAAAGCCGCGGACATCGTACCCGCGCCGCATAAATCCCGCGGCGACTCCGCGCACCAGCGCGGCGGTAGAGTTCTGCTCCTCGGGATGCATCGTAAGCTCCTCGAGCCGCACCGTGACCGGCGCGTAGCCCTCGGATATTACGCGGATGCAGTTATCATGGCTTTCAGCCGCAGCTGCCTTCGTGTCGAGCGTCACCGCCGCGGCGAGGACAAGCCCGTGCTGGTGGTCCGTGTGGTTGCCGCCAAGCTCCGCGCGCCCCGGCGCGGAGAAAATGTACTCCGCCGCCCTGCCGTACTGCCGCTCAAATTTTGCTTTCAGTTCCTCGTACATAAGTGCTCCTCTGAAAAAGCCCCGGAAAACTCCGGGGCTTTTTGTCTTTCTTGTTTTATTTCGCGCCGGGCTTGCCGAGCATGCGGAACATATTTTTCTTGTATTCCTCAACGCCGGGCTGGTTGAAAGGATTGACGCGGGACATGTACCCCGATATCGCGCAGGCCATTTCGAAGAAGCAGACGAGCGCTGCAAAGCCCTCCTCGTCGCGGCGCTGCACCTCAATGACGATGTTCGGCACGCCGCCGGTGATGTGCGCTTCCTTGACCGCGTCCGCCGCAACAAGGCTTATCTCGCTGAGCTTGCGTCCTGCGAGGTAGTTGAGAGAGTCGGCGTTGTCCTCCTCAAACGGGAAGACGAGGCTGCTGCGGCTCTCGGTGAAGCGCACGACGGATTCCATCAGCGTGCGCGGGCCGTCCTGAATGAACTGACCCATGGAGTGCAGGTCGGCGTTGAACTCGACGGAAGCGGGGAAGATGCCCTTGCCGTCCTTGCCCTCGCTCTCGCCGTAGAGCTGCTTCCACCATTCTGCCATGAAGCGGAAGCTCGGCTCGTAGCAGGCCAGCAGCTCGATGCTGTAGCCCTTGCCGCAGAGCAGCTGCCGCGCCGCGGCGTACTGCCATGCGGGGTTCTCGGGGGAGCGCAGGTCGAGCGCCTCCATCTCCGCGATAGCCGCGTCTATCACGCGGCGCACGTCGATGCCCGCGACCGCCATCGGCAGCAGGCCGACCGCAGACAGGACGCTGAAGCGCCCGCCGACGTCATCGGGAACAACGAAGCTCTCCCAGCCGTGCTGCTCTGCAAGGCCGTGGAGCACGCCCTTGTGCTCGTCAGTGGTGGCGAATATATGCTCGTCCGCCTTGTCGCCGTACTTCTTCGCGAGTATCTCGCGGAAGATGCGGAAGGAGACTGCAGGCTCAAGCGTCGTGCCGGACTTGGAGATGACGTTCACGTCAAAGTCCATGTCGCCGAGCGCGGCAATCGTGTCGCATATGGTGTCGGTGGAAAGGGTGTTGCCCATGAAGAAGATCTTCGGGTCGTCCTTACCGGGCATGGGTTTCAGC
>CAVFGM010000066.1:0-10113 GCA_963621955.1 Bacteroidaceae bacterium | reverse complement strand
TACGCGTGATGTCGCCGCCGTAGCACTTGGCAAGCACGTCCTTGCGCATGGCCTTGACCGTCTCGCGCGCGATGATCTTGCCGCCGATGGCCGCCTGTATAGGCACCTCGAAGAGCTGGCGCGGAATGTTGTCCTTGAGCTTCTCGCAGAGCTTGCGGGCGCGGCCGTAGGCTTTCTCCCGGTGGGCGATGAAGCTGAGCGCGTCGACCTGATCTCCGTTTAGGAGCATGTCGACCTTGACAAGGTCGCTCGGCTTGTACTCGCTCAGCTCATAGTCAAGCGAAGCATAGCCCTTGGTGCGCGCCTTGAGAGTGTCGAAGAAGTCGTATATTATCTCGTTGAGCGGCATTTCGTAGTGCAGCTCGACAAGGCGGGTGTCGAGGTACTGCATGTTCTTGTACTCGCCGCGCCTGTCCTGACACAGCGGCATGATGTTGCCGACAAACTCGTTCGGCGTGATGATCGATACCTTGACGTACGGCTCATACGCCTCGGCGATCGACGGCACGTCGGGGTAGATGTGGGGATTGTCGACCATAACGGTGCTGCCGTCGGTCTTTATGACCTTATATATAACGGAGGGCAGGGTCGTCACAAGGTCGAGGTCGAACTCGCGCTCGAGCCGCTCCTGGATTATTTCCATGTGCAGCATCCCGAGGAAGCCGCAGCGGAAGCCGAAGCCGAGGGCGACGGAGCTTTCCGGCTCATAGGAGAGGGAAGCGTCGTTGAGCTTGAGCTTTTCGAGTGCGTCGCGCAGGTCGGGGTATTTGGAGCCGTCCTCGGTGTATATGCCGCAGAAGACCATCGGTCTTGCGGGGCGGTAGCCTGGCAGCGCCTCGGCGGTCGGCTTACCGGCGTCGGTAACGGTGTCGCCCACGTGCGTGTCGGAGACGTTCTTTATGCTTGCCGTGAAGTAGCCGACGTCGCCTGCTGCAAGCTCCGCGCAGGGGTCGAGCCCTATCGGGCGCAGGTGGCCGACCTCGAGCACCTTGTACTTTGCGCCGGTAGACATCAAAAGTATCTCGGAATCCTTGCGTATCGTCCCGTCGAACACGCGGATGAAGACGATGACGCCGCGGTAGTTATCATACTGGCTGTCGAATATCAGCGCCTTGAGGGGCGCGCTGGGGTCGCCCTTCGGCGCGGGGACGCCGTTCACAACGTCCTCAAGCACGGCGTCAATGTTGATGTTCGCCTTGGCGCTTATTTCCGGTGCGTCCATCGCGGGGATGCCGATGATCTCCTCTATCTCCTCCTTGACCCTGTGCGGATCGGCGGCGGGCAGGTCTATCTTGTTGATGACCGGGAGTATCTCAAGGTTGTTGTCGAGCGCAAGGTAGGTGTTCGAGAGCGTCTGCGCCTCGACGCCCTGCGATGCGTCCACGACCAGCACCGCACCCTCGCACGCGGCGAGTGAGCGGCTGACCTCGTAGTTGAAGTCGACATGACCCGGAGTGTCGATGAGGTTGAGGGTGTAATTTTCCCCGTCGGCGGCCTTGTAGTTGAGGCCGACGGCGCGCGCCTTGATGGTTATGCCGCGCTCGCGCTCAAGATCCATGTTGTCAAGGATCTGATCCTCCATCTCGCGCTGCTCCACCGCGCCGCATTTTTCGATGAGGCGGTCGGACAGCGTGGATTTGCCGTGGTCGATGTGTGCGATTATGGAAAAGTTGCGTATATTCTCCTGCTTTATCATTCAGGCTGTTCCTCCTCGGAAAATTCTGCAAGGGTCTGGTTCGCGCGGTCTATAACGCTCTGCATCTGGTCAAGAAAGGCACGCGCTGCCTGCGCGGTGCTGAAAGCGATGTTCGGCCTGTCCGTCCTGCACAGCAGATAGTCGGCGCTGACCCCGTAATAGTCGCATGCGCGGCACACAAAGCCGAGCCCCGGCTCACGCGCGCCGTTTTCGTAATGGCTCAGCAGCGCCTGACTGATGTTCAGGTCGGCGGCCGCCTTGCGCTGGCTTATGTTCTTGTCCCGGCGCAGCGCCGAGAGCGTCTCAGGAAAGCTTCTCTGCATTGTATCCATCCCATATTTGATAACAGATTGTATTATTATACCGAGAAAATTTGTCTTTGTAAATAGAAATTGCGGCAAAAATCTTGAAAACGGCGGCGAGTAGTGGTACAGTGTTCATGTGCAAAAATAAACATTCCGGAGGAACCAACCATGTTTGAAAATCTGATAGAGATACTTAAAGCCAATCCCCGCAAGATCGTCTATACCGAGGGCAGCGATGCGCGTATTCTCGAGTCCGCAGCAAGGCTCAAGAAGGACGGCTTCCTGACTCCCATTCTCGTCGGCAATGTCGATGAGGTCAAGGCTGCGGCTGCAAAGGGCGGCTTCGATATCGAGGGTCTTGAGATAATCGACCCCCTGACCTATCCCGAAATGGACGCAATGGTCGAGAAGATGGTCGAGCTGCGCCGCGGCAAGGTCACTGCTGAGGACGCGCGCGCCGCGCTCTCCAAGGGCAACTACTTCGGCACCATGCTCGTCAAGATGGGCAAGGCCGACGCTCTGCTCGGCGGCGCTACCTACTCCACTGCCGATACCGTCCGTCCCGCGCTCCAGCTCGTCAAAACCAAGAAGGGCGCAAACCTTGTCAGCTCCTGCTTCATCCTGACCCGCGGCGATGAGATGCTCTGCATGGGCGACTGCGCCATAAACATCTCCTATGAGGACAAGCTCGACAAGGAGGGCAACGTCGTTCTCTCCGCTGCCGATCAGCTCGCCGAGGTCGCTATCGAGACAGCAAAGACCGCAAAGGTCTTCGGCATGGATCCGAAAGTTGCCATGCTGTCCTACTCCACCAAGGGCTCCGGCAAGGGCGCATCCGTTGACCTCGTGCGCAACGCCACCGTGATAGTCAAGGAAAAGGCTCCCGAGCTCGCAGTCGACGGCGAGATGCAGTTTGACGCTGCCGTCTCTCCCACGGTCGGCCAGCTCAAGTTCCCCGGCAGCAAGGTCGCGGGCTATGCCAACACCTTTATCTTCCCGGAGATCCAGTCCGGCAACATCGGCTATAAGATCGCCCAGCGTCTCGGCGGCTTCGCGGCCTACGGCCCGATCCTCCAGGGTCTGAACGCTCCTATCAACGACCTCAGCCGCGGCTGCAATGCCGAAGAGGTCTACCTGATGAGCATCATCACTGCAGCTTTGGTCTGAGCGGCAGAATAAACTCGCTGCTTTTCCCATAGCATTACTCTTCTGATAGCTTATGGCGCACCGCTGTGCGGTGCGCCGTTTTTATTCCGGAGGCTTCGCCATGACGAATGAAGAATATATGTCCCTCGCCCTTGAGCTTGCGCGCGAGGCGGCGGAGCACGGCGAGGTGCCTGTCGGCTGCGTGATCGTGGACGCCGAGGGCCGCGTCATTGGCCGCGGGCGCAACCGGCGCGAGGAGCTTGGCGACGCGACCGCCCACGCCGAGGTCGAGGCCATCCGCGAGGCAGGAGCCGCGCTCGGCAGCTGGCGGCTCGAGGGCTGCACGATGTATGTGACGCTCGAGCCCTGCCCGATGTGTACCGGCGCGATAATAAACTCCCGCATTCCCTGCCTCGTCTTCGGCGCGCGCGACGCTGTCACCGGCTCCTGCGGCAGCGTCATCGACCTGTTCTTTGAAAACTACGGGCACCATCCGAAGGTATATGCCGGCGTCCTCGGCGATGAGAGCGCGGAGCTCCTGCGCAGCTTCTTCAAGGGTCTGCGCTGAAATGAATTTATTAGAACTCCGGCGGACAGAACTGTTCTGTCCGCCGGAATTTTTTAATCTTTGCCTGCGAGCTTCTGCACATCGCATTGGCCGAAGCTGTTGCCGCCGAAAGCCGCAAGGCTCCCGTCCTCGAGCACGAACACATAGTGCTCTGCGCCCGCTCCGCATAGCACGGCTCTGCCGCTCACGGGAAACTCAACGCTGTCGCTCTCGCGGAAGAAGCGGGAGCGGATGTTACCTTCCCCGTCCACAGCGAGCAGTGCCCGCGGAGAGATATCCGCCTGCACGATGTTCTCCCAGACCTCGTCTCCCAATACGCCGGAGACAAGTCTGCCGTCGGCATAGAGCGCCGCATGGCAGCCCGTGCCGATGGGCAGCTCAAGCAGGAGCTGCGCGTTCTCCGCCGTGATCGACTTGTTCGAGGACACGAGCTGCCCGAGTCCGTTCACGGCTGCCGCGCCGTAAGACCCGGCAAAGATGCGCGTATACTGATCCGCACCCTTGAGCGAGTCATAACTGTGGTAGCCGCAGGAGACGATGCTGCCGTCCGCGAGCAGCGCCAGAGTGTCGTATTCCCCGGCGGCAATGGCGATGACGTTCCGCCAATCGCCAACATCGCACTGACCGCAGCTGTTATCACCCGCGGCGGCGACCGTTCCGTCCGCCCGCAGCGCGGCAGTGTGCTTCGCACCGGCACATACCTGCACAAGATCAGTCCAGCCGGACACGTCGCAGCGCCCGTCGGAATTGTCCCCGCAGGCGGCGGCAGTGCCGTCGTCGCGGATATACACCGTGTGATAGCTGCCCACGGCAAGCCGCCCGAGCGGCAGGGAACTGCGCAGCATCGCGATATCCGCGGCTTTTTCAGCCGCCTCGGCGGAGAGTCCGCCGCTGCTGACGATGACCGCGGCGGCGTCCGCGTCGCCCGTCATCCTGAGCGCCGCATCAAAGGCGCGCTCCTGCGCGTCCTCATAGCTTGAGAGCCCGGCGAACAGAGTGCTTGCGCGCAGATATTCGCCGCTTTCGTATGCCTCCGCCGCCATTGCGTATACGCAGGCTTTCTGCCTTTCGGCGGCGTCGCTGTAGACGGACACGGCGGAGAAGACCTCCATGGCCTGTTCGTAGCTTCCGCTGTTGTACAAAGCGTCGGCGTATGCGTATTCCGCTTCGAGGTACCTTTCAGCGCTGTCGGAATACTCTCCGAGGGATCTGAACAGCTCCGCGGCGTCCTCAAAGCTGCCGGCGGAGAGCATCTTTTCGGCAACGTGGTACAGGCTCTGCGCCCGCGCTTCATCGCCGTCCATGGCCCCGGCAAGCTCCGCCGCGGCGGAGAAGTTCCCGAGGGAAGAGAGCGTCCGCACTGCCGCGCCCCTCACTGCGTCCGGATTGCGGGAGAATACCACACCCGCCGTGATGAAGATCAGCAGCAGGAGTATCGACGCGAGCACCGTGCCGCGGATAAATTCCGGTTCGCTTTTTCGTTTCTTATCAGCCATAAAGAATGTACTCCAAGGTTCTTGAGGACATATCGGAATCGACCCCGTTGTCGTAGGACAGGATGATGTAAACGTCGTCGATCCCGTATTGGGCTATCAGCTCCGAAACGGTGCCGCCGTTGAGAGCGCTGTTGTAATATCTCGGGTCTGCGCGGTGCACCTCGTCATAATACGGCATCAGATACGGTATGAAAGCCGTGGTGAAAGAGTCGCCGATGACGAGCGCCTTTCTGCCGGTGTCAAAGCCCGTGGTGTATTTTGTCCACACATGGTTCCCGCCCGCGAGGTAGGCCGTGTAGCTTTCGTTGCTATAGACGATGATCGGCGCGTCCTCGCCCTCGACGCCGCTGCGCATGACGTTTCCGTGCGCAGGCAGCAGCGGGTACATCAGATCCATCGGGTCGCCGAGCCCCTGTATGTTGTAGAAGCCGCTCACCAAATAGTCATATTCGTCATACGGCACGACAGGCACGCCCTGCATCTGCATCATCCGCTCGATAAGATAGTAAGCCGCAAGCGGCGTCCAGTGGTGGTCGGCCTGAAAGAAGAGCGGCTCGTCCATCAGGTGCTCATTCAGCACGTTCGGCGCGCTGACCATGTGCGCTCCCGGCAGGAGCAGACTGTTGAACGCATCCTCAAAGTTCTCGTGCCAGCCGGTGTATTTCCCGCTTTTTACCGCAACGTCCCTGTAGCTCGTCACAGGTATGCAGGAGTAGAACACCTGCCCGTCCTCCGGGAGGACGCTTTTATATTCGTTGAGCGCATCCGCGACCATGCCTACGCGCATCTCGCTGACGTCGGCAAGCAGCTCCTCGCTCCCGTCCGGGCACAGCATATACAGGCCGTAGTCCCCGGATGCATCACTGCCCGGAGCCTGCGCGGCGCGCTGATCTCCGCCCCCCTGCGCGGGAGCATCCGCCGCCGGGGCGGCGGTATCCTGCGCCGCCGTGCCGCCGCTTATCTCGTCCGCCATGGAGATGCTGCTGAGGAGCATCGTGTCCTCATAGCTTGCGGCGCTGAAGAGCCCGAGCGCGGCCTTGCTCGCCCCTGCGACGGAATCGCGCAGGAATATCCCGTCGCTCAGGAAGCTTTCAAAGCCCGAGGAGAACTCGCCGGAGAAAACGCTTTCGGCGGAGGTGTCGGGGAAAGCCGCCAGCATACGCTTTTCGCTCTCGGAGACGCGTGCTTCCCGCTCGGCGAATATCAGCGTACCGAGCCCCGCGCACAGCAGCAGGAAAAGCCAGAAATATATAACCACGAAATCAAGTCTTCTTTTCATCGCATATTCCCTCTGCTCTCAGAAACGGAAATAAATGAACGGATTGTAGCTCTGCCCTACGATGAATATCATCGACAGCAGCATGAGCGCCGTAAGGCAGACGAGGGAGACGATGTCCGCCGCGCCATCGAGCTTCTCGTGCTTCCCAAGCCATGCCTTGAGCCGCGGCAGCACCGGCAGGCTCGCGACGGCGGCGATGAGCGGCAGCACCGTGTACTTGCGCATGACAGCCATCGTGACCGGGTCGCTCAGTCCCGCGGCGCCTATGCCGAACATTGCGCAGAGGTGCTTTCCGAGGCAGCCCATGTCAGTATAGTAGAAGACCGTCCAGCCGATGACGATGAGAAACAGCGCCGCGAGGTGCTGCACCGCGCCGGGGAGCTTTTCCCGGAAGTCCGCGAGCACGAGCTTTTCGAGGATGATGAGCACCCCGTAATACAGACCCCATATGACGAAGTTCCAGCTCGCCCCGTGCCAGAGCCCGGTGAGCGCCCAGACTATCGCGAGGTTCAGCGCGGTGCGCGCGCTGCCGCGCCGGTTGCCGCCGAGCGGGATATACACATAGTCGCGGAAAAAGCTGCCGAGCGAGATATGCCACCTGCGCCAGAATTCGGAGGCGCTTTTCGATATGTACGGATAGTTGAAGTTTTCCTTATAGGTAAAGCCGAAGATCCTGCCCATGCCGATCGCCATGTCGGAGTAGCCGGAAAAGTCAAAATAAAGCTGGAGAGAATAGAGCACGGAGATATACCATGCGCCGAGCACGGACATCCCGCCCGCTCCTGCGGCCGAGGGCAGCTCCTCAATGATAAGCCCGCAGACGTTTGCCAGCAGCACCTTCTTTGAAAGGCCGACAGCGAAGCGCTTCATGCCCTCGGTGAAGCCCTCGAGCGTGCTCTCGCGCTCATCGAGCATCACCGCCACGTCGGAATACTGCACGATAGGCCCGGCAATAAGCTGCGGAAAGCAGCTTACATAGAGCATCAGCTTGAACGGGTCGCGCTGCACGGGGCTCTTGTCACGGTACACGTCCACCGTGTAGGTCAGCACCTGAAAGGTGTAAAAGGAGATGCCTATCGGCAGCTCCAGCGCCGGTATGCTGAATGAGACGCCGAAGAGGGAAGTGACGGAATTGACGAGAAACGCAGCGTACTTAAAATAAAACAGCACCGCGAGCGAGGCCGCCGCGCCGACGATGAGCGCCGTCTTCCTCAGCCCCGGAGACAAGGCTCTGTCGATGAGCATGGCGGCGACATAGTTTATCGCGGTCGAGCCGATCATTGCGAGCACCCATATGGGTTCGCCCCAGCTGTAAAAGATAAGCGACGCGACAAGAAGAACGCCGTTTCTCCACCGCAGATCGGTGCAGATAAAGTAGAGTATCAGCACCGCGGGGAAGAAAAGCATGGTAAAAGTGAGGCTTGAAAAAGTCAAGAAAACACCCCTGCATACAAAAGTGCCGCGTATCTGCTTCAATGCGGCATAATATAATCAGTATATCCCCTCGGGTATGCGTTGTCAAATACTTCCGTCAATGTGATGATACGGAGCGGAACGCAAAAAGACTCCTTATCCTATCCTCCCGCCGTCCCGCAGGTCAAAGTCAAGAGAGACATTATAGCCGTCCCCGTCCCGGTCGAGCAGCTCCATCGGGCTTTCATGCACGCCGGGGATGCAGCCCGTCACGCTCAGCCTGCCGGGGAAAGAGAGCGAGGGCACAAGCAGAAAATCTCCGCCGCCGCACGGCACACGTATATAGCCCACGCAGACGCTGTCGATGTCGAGCCGCACCTCGGTGATGACCGCGCCGATAGCGTCCCAATACTCTTTCTCGGAAGCGTGACCCGGTATCAGCGTCTCATAGCTCAAGCTGCGCATCGCCTGCATTGTGAGCGGCTCCATGTCCTCCCACGTTTTCAGTGCCGCGGCCTGCTCTGCTGCCTCGATGATCTCCATAGGCGAAGTGTATTGCAGCTCAATGAGTGCCCCGCTGTTTGCCATGCGTATAGTCAGACTCTCGGGATAGTAGTCCTGCCCTGCGGCGCTTTGCCAGTTGACCGGATAGCCCTCATAGACCGGGGCTCCGGTTATTTCTATCTGCCAGCCCTCGCCGGTGCTCTCTGTCCCGTCCACCGCCGCGGCAGAGAAGCGCCATTCGCCGAGCCCCATCTTCTCCGCGAGCTCGACTGCCATTGCACAGGCCGCTTCAAGCGCATCTTCATCGGCCGCAGTGTCGGAGTATAGCCCCATGCTTATGTACCATTCCCGTGTCCGCGCTTTCCGCTCCTCGGCAGTGCTCCCGAAATCGGGTACGAGCGCAAAGACCAAGAGACTGTGACTGCGGAAGTCCTCCCGCTCATTGTTGTTGACCCAGAACTCATATGGCACGCCGCCGGGCTCCGTCACCGCGCGCAGGTCGACGGACGTACCCGCGGGGAAAGTATCGGTATAGTAGGGGTCGCTCCCGGCATAGTCAAAGCCGTGGACGGCGTAGTGCTCCATGGGATAGAACTTCCATTCGCAGGGAACCGGCGTGACCTCCTCCCGCGCATTGGCATAGGCGTTGCGGTAGTATTCCAGTATCGCGAGCCGCGCATCGCGCACGCTCTCTATCCAGCTCTGCGGCGCGTCCGCCCCGTGGTCGGCCTTTATGCTCTCGTCGGTGACGGCGTATTCATATGCGGCGATCATATCCGCGATCTCTGCCTTACTCAGCTCCTCGGAGTACTCGAACAGCTCAGCCTCGCCGAACAGCCCCTTTGCCATCTGCCGTGCCATGTCGGACGTGATGACCTTCGGGCGCACCCGAAGGATCGGCATCGCCGCGGGAATGGCGTCCGCGTTATCGTCATGGATGCTGATTTTAATTTGACCGTCGTCGGTGGTGAACTCAGCGTTTACGGCTCGCACGGCCTCGGTGTCTCCAACCGGAGCAGGTATCTCTGCTGCCTGCTCCGGACTGCCGCAGGCGCACAGCCAAAGCGCCGCGCAGCAGAGAAGCAGGGTAATATATTTTTTCATATCAGTTACCTCTCAAAATCGAAACAGCGTTCTCCGGTGCATCTGCCCCGGCAACAGCGGAAAAATCTATGCTGTCCGCCAAGTGCTCTGCAAAGAGCTTTTCATCGCCCTCGCCGCGCTGACAGCCATAGCTTGCCCTGACCGTCATCACAGCGCCGTCGCCGGAATAAAACACCAGCAGCTCATACTGCGCCCATGCGTCGTTCGTGCTCACATCGCGCACGGCGATGCTGACCTTATCGCCGCGAGTGGTCAGGTATTCCCACTCCTCGTATTCGCAGGCTCCGCCCGCCGTCATATCGTCGCAGGGCAGGCAGCCGATCTTTTCAAGATATAATTCGTACAGATACCGTTCCTGCTCGACCACTGCCGCCGCCGAGATGTGAAACGATCCGTCCTCATAAGCGCCGTACTCGCGGCTCTGATCCCCGGCGTTTGCGATCGCCCGGCGCTCCGTGTGCAGCGCCAGCCCGTACCGGGCGGCGATCTCCTGCAGCTTTGCCCACATCGTCCCGTCCCAGACCTGATACAGGCGGCATATCTCTTTTGCCTCCTCATCCGGTGCAAAGCTGCGCTCAAGGTCGCGCCATTCGTAGTAGGGC
>CAVFGM010000065.1:0-3317 GCA_963621955.1 Bacteroidaceae bacterium | reverse complement strand
GGGCTGGACGGCGTGTGGCTCGCCGTGCCGCTGGCGCAGACGGTCACATTTGTAATAGCGCTCATCGCAAAGGCAAGGGTGGATAAAGCTGCTTAGAGCATAAACAAAAATCGCCCCCGGCAGGAGAACCTGCCTGGGGCGTTCATGTAGTTATACGGTTTACTCGTTCGGGTTTGCGCGGACTATCTTGCCGAGGTTCCACACAAGCGCGGCTTCGCGTGCGGCCTGCTCGCGCTCCTCGGGGGTCTTATAGCTGAAAGCCGCGGTCTGGGAGCCACAGTCGACGCACATGGCGTACCAGCACCAGCCCTGCTCTTCCTCGAGCAATCCCGCACCGCCGCAGAACGGGCAGTCATGCAGCTCGATCTTATCAAAAATATCAGACATATTTATCACTCCACAGAAATCATGTAGTAATACACGGGCTGGCCGCCGTTGACAACGCTGACCTCAGCGTCCGGGAAGCAGCCGATTATCGTCTCCGCGGCTTCGTTCGCCTTGTCCTCGGCAACATCGCTGCCATAATAGACAGTGATGAACTCGGGACTAAGCTCGTCGAATGCCCAGCTCAGCTCCTTGAAGAGCGTCTTTTCGCTGCTGTAGCTGCCGAGCAGAGCGCCGTCGAGCAGGGCGAGATATTCGCCCGCGTGGATCTCATGGCCGTCAAAGTCCGAATCGCGCGCGGCATAGGTGACCATGGCGGTATGGACATTGCCGGCGGCTTCGTTCATCGCGGCGATAAGGTTCTCCTCGGTCTCCTCGGGGTTGAAGTTCAGCATAGCGGAAATGCCCTGCGGCACTGTCCTCGTCGGGATGATGATAACTTTCTTATCGCTCAGGCGGACGCACTGCTCCGCCGCCATGATGATGTTCTTATTATTCGGCAGCACGAAAACGGTTTTCGCCGGGGTGCGGTTTATCTCTTTGAGGATATCGTCGGTCGAGGGGTTCATGGTCTGGCCGCCGGTGACGATACCGTCCGCGCCGAGTTCCCTGAACAGGCCTTCAAGACCCTTGCCTGCACACACTGTGACGACGCCGTAGTCCTTCACGCTCTTGCAGTACTGCTCCTCGCCCTCCTCAAGCTCGCGCTCGATAGCGTCGAGGTCGTCAGTCGTCTGGACGTGCTTGCCGGCGAGGATATCGTCATGCTGGGTGCGCATATTCTCGATCTTCGCAAGCTCCAGCGTGCCGAACTTCTGCGCCTCATTGAGGGCGTTGCCGGGGATGTTGGTGTGGACGTGGACTTTGAAAGCCTCATCGTCCTCGCCGATAACAAGGCTGTCGCCGATGCTTGTGAGATACTTGCGCAGCGGTTCAAGGTCAACATCGGGATCGTGCTTGCGCACGATGAAGACCGTATCGAACGCGAAAGTGATATCCTCCGTGTCGAACACATCGAAAGCGCTGCTCTCCTTCTCGGTCTCGACGATCTCGTCCACATTCTCGGGAGCGGTGATCTCACCGCGGTAGGAGGCGAGCATCGCGCCGAGGATGTACATATAGCCCTGACCTCCGGCGTCAATGACTCCGGCTTTCTTGAGCACAGGGTTCTGGTTCACGGTCTCAGCCAGAGCGTCGCTGCCGGCCTTGATGGCGCAGTCAAGGCAGCTTTCAAGGCTTGCGCCGGCGTTCGCCGCTTCGACGGCGGCAGCTGCCGCCATACGCGAGACGGTAAGGATGGTGCCCTCGGCGGGCTTCATAACGGCCTTATAGGCTGCGTCGACGCCGTCCTGCATCGCACCGGCAAACTCCTGTGCGCCGGCAGTATCGAGCCCCTTGAGGCGCTTGGAGATGCCCCTGAAGAGCAGGGAGAGGATGACGCCGGAGTTGCCGCGTGCGCCGCGGAGCAGCGCGGAAGCCACGCAGTCCGCCGCCGCGGCTATCGTATCGAATTCTTTCTTCTTAAGCTCCGTCGCGGCCTTATCCATGGTCAGCGCCATATTGGTGCCGGTATCCCCGTCGGGCACGGGGAAAACGTTGAGGTCGTTTATCGCCTGAACATTGGCATGGAGCGCTGCGTTGGCGCAGAGTATCATCTCTTTGAAGGCAGCGGCGTCTATATAATTTCTCAATTGAATGTACCTCCGCATGGCATGGACCCTCCCATGCCGGAATTTTTATCCGATGATCGTGTCAATATAAACGTCAACGCTCTTGACCGGAACTCCGGCGGCCTTCGTGAGCTTATAGCTGACTGTATTCATAATGCTGCGTGAAACTGCCGCGATATTGACGCCGTGGTCGACGCCGATATGCAGCTCGAGAGATACGCTGCCGTCGCCGTTATAGTGCACCTCAACGCCCTTGGACATTGATTCCCTGCGCAGAAGCTGGAGCGGACCGCCGTCCTTGCTGCGCCCTGCCATACCCTTGACGCCGAAGCAGCTGGTAGCCGCGTCGCCCGCAAGGTAGGTCAGAACCTCATCGGTAATGCTGATGTTTCCCTTGCTGCTGCTGATATTGACCATTAAGTAACAGCTCCCTTCCTTCGGTTTCCCGGCAGGCGGACGCGCTGCGCCCCAATGCGCGGCGGCTCCGCCTGAACCAGAGATTTATTATAATACAGGCACCGGAAAAGTACAAGAAATATTTGAAGTATTCGCCGCTTTTGTGCAGTATTCTACAGTAATATCAGTCTTTTTGCTCACTCAACGGTGACAGACTTGGCCAGATTGCGCGGTTTGTCTATGTCGCAGCCCTTGTGCAGCGCCACATAATACGCGAAAAGCTGCAGCGGTATGACGCCGAGGGAGGGCTGGAGGATGACATGCGTATCCGGCACGGAGAGTACGTTCTCCGCCGTCTTGCGCATATCGGCGGCTTTGCTCTCCGCCGTCAGCGCGACGATGTCCGCCCCGCGCGCCTTGACCTCGATGATGTTCGAGAGCGTCTTCTCAAACAGCGGCTTATACGTACCGAGCGCGACGACGAGGGTACCGTCCTCGATAAGGGAGATGGTGCCGTGCTTGAGCTCGCCCGATGCGTAGGCCTCGGAGTGGATATAGGAGATCTCCTTGAGCTTGAGACTGCCCTCAAGGCCGAGGGCGTAATCAAGGTTGCGCCCGATGAAGAAGATGGAATTATGATTGAAGTAGCGGGAGGCGAGGTACTTTATCTCGTCGATATCCTCGAGTACGGCCTCCATCTTGACAGGCAGGGCGAGAAGCTCCTCGACGATCTCCTCATACTCTGCGTCGCCGATGCTGCCGCAGACCTTTGCGAAATAAACGCCGAGCATATCCAGCAGCACGAGCTGCGTGCTGTAAGCCTTCGTAGTCGCGACGGCGATCTCGGGGCCTGCCCAGGTGTAGAGG
>CAVFGM010000064.1:0-3213 GCA_963621955.1 Bacteroidaceae bacterium | reverse complement strand
GTATACGACGGCCTGAGCCACGGCTTCGGGCTCGGCACGGGAACGATAGCCGAGGGCTGGCTGAACGACGCTGTGTCATTCTGGCAGCGGCAGTGCGATAAAGCATTGTCGACAAGGCCGTAAGTAAGCTGGTGTCCTTCTTCGGAAGCCGCCTTTGATCAGATAACACATCAAAATATACGGAGGTAAAAAACCATGAAAAAACTGACTTCTATCATTCTTCTCGCCGCTCTGGCACTCAGCCTTGCCGCCTGCGGCAGCAGCGCGCCTGCAAGTACTCCCGCTCCCACCACCGCTCCCGCAGAGGCGGTCGAAGCACCCGCCGGCACTGCCGCCGAGACTCCCGCAGATACTGCCGAGGCAGCCGCACCGGAGACCGGCAAGGTGCTCGTCGTCTACTATTCCGCGTCCGGCAACACCGCGCGTGTGGCAAACGACATCGCCGAAGCCGCCGGTGCCGACCTGTTTGAGATCGTCCCTGTCGAGCCTTACACCTCTGATGATCTGAACTGGACAAACCAGAACAGCCGTGTCAGCGTAGAGCACGACAACCCCGACGCAAGGACTGTTGAACTGGTCTCCACCGAGGTCCCTGATTGGGACAGCTACACCACCGTTTTCATCGGCTACCCCATCTGGTGGGGCATCGCCGCATGGCCTGTAGACGGCTTTGTCAGCGCAAATGACTTCACCGGCAAGACCGTAATCCCCTTTGCGACCTCGTCCAGCTCCGGCATGGGCGAGAGCGGCGCTCTGCTTGCGCAGCTCGCGAGCACCGGCGATTGGCAGGTCGGCCAGCGCTTCTCATCCGGTGCGTCCGCTTCCGACGTGCAGGACTGGGTGAGCGGGCTGGACTTGGGATAAACATGGCTCCGACCCATATTGACACTGCGATAGACCTACTCTTTTTCCTCTCCATATTTTTATCCTCAGCAGCCCTCGCGGACGAGTTCTTTCCAGCCCGTCCGCGGGGAAAAAACCAACAAAAGGAGGAGCGCTTATGAAGCGATTCATTGCTCTCTTAGCTGCGATAGCAGTTGCCGTAACTTTCATATCCTTTGGGCGAAACGCGAACGCCGATTCTGCCGCTTCGCCTGAAAGCCCCGCCAGTTCCGCGCAGAATGCGCCGACGGCGGGAGACAAGATACTTGTTGCTTATTTCACTGCCGCTGTTTTCCGCGAGCTATACGACGGTCAACGGAGAGAGCATCGGCACGGTGCGTGCCATCGCGGATGTTATCGCCGCGCGTACCGGCGGCGACCTGTTCTCGATACGTACCTCCATCGTTTACCCGACCGACCGCGAGGCACTTATAGAGTATGCCTCCGAGGAACAGGCGGATAATGCCCGCCCGGAGCTTATAACCGAGATAGACGATCTGTCACAGTACGGCACTATCTTTGTCGGCTACCCGATCTGGTGGTACGATATGCCGCAGGTCATGTACAGTTTCTTTGACGCTTATGACTTCACGGGCAAGACCATCATCCCCTTTGCCACGCACAACGGCAGCGGCCTTTCCGGTACGGCCCGCACCATCGGCGAGCTTGAGCCGGGCGCTACGGTCGTTACCTCCGGCTTCTCGGTAAATGAGCGCGACGCAGGGGATGCGGCAGCCGATGTTGCGGACTGGCTGCACACCCTCGGCTATAAGGCACCGCCGAGAACGGCGGATACCGCCGCGGAAGTCTCCGTCCCCGCATCGGGAATGCACGAAGAGCAAATACTCCCCGGCGCGGAGGGCAACATTCATTTCAGCTTTTATATCCCCGAAAACTATGATCCCGCGAAAAAATACCCGCTGATGATGGTCATGCCGTGCTACGACATGATGTGGTTCGGTGAGTCCTCCTCCGGCAGCAATCTCAGCTGGAGCGGATTTCTCTCATGGACGGAGCTTGACGAGGACATGATCGTCGTCTCCGCGCAGCTTGCGGACTGGGGCGCAAAATCCGCGCGTCAGGCGATAGAGCTGACGGAATACTTCATTGATAACTACGCCGTCGATACCTCGCGCGTTTATGCCGCCGGTTATTCCGCGGGCGGTGAGACGATGTCTCAAGCCGTCTCTATGCGTCCCGACCTCTTTGCCGCATACCTGCACGGCGCGTCGCAGTGGGACGGAGACTATGCGCCCATTGCGGAAAACGGTGTTGCAGTCTATATCTACATGGCAGAGGGCGATGAATACTACGGCTCCGCCAAGGCGCGCAGTGCATACGAGGGGCTGTATCAGGCCTATCGCGACGCTGGCTGGAGTGATGACGATATCTATTCCGTGCTGCGCCTTGAGATACCCGGGAACGAGTTTTTCAACAGCCGCGGGATATACAACTACCACGTCGGCGCGAACATTCTCTTTGACGATGCCGAGAATCTCGAATGGATAACGGCTCATTCGAAATGATAACGGAGGCAGACCTTGAAAAATAAAACCAGGATCGCCGTTGACGCGGGCATGACGCTCTCACTGCTGTTTCTGATGAGCTACGGACTTATCAGCGAAAAGGCGCATGAGTGGATAGGCATATTGATGTTCGCACTGTTTATCCTGCACCATGTACTCAACCGGAAGTGGCTCGCCGCCGTGCCGCACGGCCGGTATAACCGGATGCGCACAGTGCAGACAGTCCTCACGGCGCTGATACTGCTGTGCATGCTCGGCTCCGCTGCAAGCGGTGTTATCCTCTCACGCTATGTGCTTGCAGGGCTGAGCTTCCGTGGGCTTGTATCTGCGGCAAGAAAGGTGCACATGCTGTGCGCGTACTGGGGCTATGCCCTGATGAGCGTACACCTTGGGCTACACTGGGGCATGATCTCCGCAAGGCTGCGGCAGCGTGTGAATCTCCCGGACGGAGTATTGCGGCCCGTCGGACTTGCCGCTGCGATCTACGGCGTCTACGCCTTTTATAAGCGCAGTATCTGGCAGTATATGTTTCTCATAAGCCACTTTGTTTTCTTTGATTACAGTGAGCCGGTCATATTCTTCTTTCTGGACTATATCGCGGTCATGTGGATGTTCGCGTATATAGGGAACATAGTAATGACGCTGCTTAAAAAGCGGCCTGAAAATAAAAACAATATCCGGAGGACACAGAAATGAATATTCTCTTTATTAACGGCAGCCCGAACAAAAACGGCAATACCGCCTCGCTCGCCGCCGGGCTGCTGGCAGACAAAGACTATAAGACCCTGACGCTGACGGACTATAC
>CAVFGM010000063.1:0-4028 GCA_963621955.1 Bacteroidaceae bacterium | reverse complement strand
TTCTGCTGGTTCTGTGATATAATCTTGGCAGTCCATAGTGATTGCCCTCCCTTGGCAGATGTTGTGTGCAAACTTCATTCTACCATGCTGGGAAAATCACTATGGATTTTTTCTTAGGTGTCCAACTTCATTATGCAATCAACCTAAATTGAATTTTCTTAAAATAAAACCGACGATCTGCGGAAAGCAGATCGCCGGTTTTGTTATATAATCAAAGCTTATTCGACAGTGACAACACCATCGTCACCGACGGTAACAGTCATGCCGGTCTTGACATAGTCAAGAAATTCCTCGCCGAGCATGTCGACAACGGGCATCTTTGCGTCCGTCCAGACGTCGCCGAGAATAGCACCGGAGGCAGCGAGAGAGTCGATCGGCATACTGAAGAGCATGCAGGCCGGCTGCTTGCCAACGGAGCAGGCAGTATAGAGCACCATGCCGCCGGTGGTGGAGCCGATGGTCTGCGGCAGGCACAGCGCCTTGCCGATCATTGGCTGCTTATAGATATCAGGGTTATTCTGGTCGCCGCACTTGACTTTCTTATCGCCGAACATCAGCGCCATCTGGTAGCTTGCAAGAGTATTGAAGCCGCCGTGGCTGACGAGCGCTTCTGCGGTGCAGGTGCCGGGGACAATAACACGTCCTTTGAACTGCTTCATTATTTGCCCTCCTTGCCGGTGATGATGTCAAGAATTTCGGCTTCGGTGTAATATCTTGCGCTGGTGTAGGTGCGCAGCTTGTTGGAGCAGGTGATAACGGCCTTCTTCTTGCAGAGCGGATTGTTCATATACATCAGCGGGCAGATGTAGCTGACAACAACGCCGTAGGTGGCAAGTTTATCGAGATACACTGTGCCGTTGAGAGCCTTGATTACAGCGGGAGCCGCTGTGAACACGGTGGGTACTGTGACCTTGCTCAGGCCGTTTGCGCGCAGCTTTTCTTCTATCGCGTCCGTCCAGTCCTTGAGCTGCTGCACGCTCATGTGCGGGCAGCCGACAAAGCACAGCTCGGGCTTTGCGTCCTTGTTTTTCCAGATAATGGGATAGCTTGCCTTGACGCGCTCAAGCTCCGCGTCGTCAATGACGTAGACCTGCGCGCCATCCTTGATGAGCGCTTCACCCTGCTCCCTGGCTTCGGGAGTGAGATTCTCGATATGGTACAGGCCGACGGAGCCGTTCGACGCAGTCGCCGCGCCGAAGTCCTTGAGGTAGGCGCACACGCCGTCGGTAAGCTCGGTGCCGAGCCACTTATCAAGACCCTTTATGTAGGGAACTTCTTCCATGACTTTCATGCCGATGGCGGAGCCGAGCAGCTGCGCCTCGGGCTTCTTTTCGCACTTGACCTCGATGATCCAGGTTGCCTTGCGTCCCTCGTCGGTCAGCAGGCCGAATTCGGGGACAAAGCCAGCTACTGAGCCCATGAGCTCGATAATACCGGAGTTGCGGTTGCAGCGCGCGCCGAGTACGGAGTTTGCGTACACGACAGCGGAGGATTCCGCCCAGGAGAGCACCTCGCCCTTTGCGGGCTTGTTGCCGACCTCATCCATGTAGCAGGTGCAGGTATAATCATCCTCGCCCTTGATGCCGAGCTTCTTGAGCTGCTCCTCATAGCTTGCCTGATGGGTATACATTATCTTCTTGAAGACGATGTCCTCCAGCAGGGAGGTGGGGATATTGTCGTCAATAGGTCTGGGGTCCGCGGTGAACTTCTGCGCGCTGGTGAGACCGGCGTCGACAAGCTGATCGTACAGCTCATAGACGGGTTTGATCGCCTTGAGACCGAAAGATATGACCGTGTGGCCATACTTGCTGGTGACGGGAACCATGCGCTCCGCGCCGAAAGCGTCGCCATACATGACAAGGGTCTTGACGACCTTGGCCATAGTTTCGCCCTTTTCGCCGTTGAGCATGGCCTGCTGTTCAGGTGTAAGCTTCAAAATACCACTTCCTTATTCTTAATAGAATGTACTCGCTTGTGAACATTCTAACACTTTATAAGGGAAAAGTCAATTTACAACGAACTAACATTCGGGCTTTTGGAAAGCTTTCTGCACCCGTGCTATCGATATTGTGACATAGACTGCCGTAGCCGCTTCGGCTACCGGCATCGCAAACCACACGGAGCTGCTGCCGATGAGAAGCGGCAGGAGCATTATCAGCGCGCCGCTTATGACTATGCCGCGCGAGACGGAGATAATAATCGATGTGCCGGGTCTCAGCATCGCCTGAAAATAATATGTGGAGAACACATTATACGGCAGCAGCAGGAAAGAGACAGCGTATATACGCATGATCTCCGGGGCGATGGCGAGGACTGCCGCCGTCGGTGACATGAAGAGCTTAATAAAACCGTTCGGCAGAGCGACGACCGCCGCCGTCCACGCCGCGCCGATCACCGCGCAGCTTATCAGACAATAGCGCAGCAGCTGAGACACGCGGTCGGAGCGCCCGGCGCCGTAGTTCTGCGAAATGATCGGCTGCGCCGCCTGACCAACGCCGTAGGCGCAGCACTGCACAAAGGTGCTGATGTTGACGATGACGGCATATACCGCGAGTGCGTCCGAGCCGAGATAACGCATGATCTGGCGGTTGAAGAGCATGGTGAGCACACCCATGGCGATATCGATAATGAAGCTTGAAAAGCCGTTTGCGGCGATCTTGCCGAACATCTCCGGCAGACGCGGTACCTTAACAAAGCGCATCGTGTTTATAGGGGAACGGAAGTGCGTCAGCATCATAAACACGGACATTGAGATGCCCATAGCCGTCGCAAGTCCCGCACCGAGGATGCCCATGTCGAGCGTGAAAACAAAGAAGTAATCTCCGAAAACGTTGAATATTCCGCCGAACAGCACCGACTTTGTCGCAAGAGCTGGGTTGCCGTCATTGCGCAGGAAAGAGGACAGCAGCGTCGAGAACGGATAGAACGGAACGGTGAACTTGACGGGGATAAGGTAACGCCGGCACAGCGGCAGCAGGGCGTCGTTTGCACCGAAGAGACGCAGTAGCGGCACCTCGAAGAGCCACAGTCCACCCCATAGCAGCAGCGCGATAATGCCGCCGAAGATAACGGAGCCGGTGAAGTAGGCATTCGCCAGGCGCTCGCCGTGGCCGTCGCTGCCCTTGGCGACGCTGAAAAGAACCGAGCCGCCGATACCGGCGAGGAGACCGAAGCTGTAGACAATGTTCCAGACCGGCGCGATAACGCCCATCGCCGCCGAGCCCTCCGGTCCGTGGTACTGCCCGACCATGACCATATCGACAAGGCCGAAGACGCTGCCCATGAACGCGCTGCCGAAAGCGGCGGTGAGATATTTCAGATAGATTTTACTGAGCTTGTCGTTTATAAGATCCATAGTTTTCCTCCAAACAAAAAAGCCGGACAGGGAACAGGCATTTCAGCCTGCCACCTTATCCGGCTCGTCGTTTCCAAATATGAACGGCTTGCCCTCCGAGTGAGCGAGAGGGATCATATCACAAGCGTTCAGATAAATCAAGCGACAGATAACGAAAAGAGTCAAAATTTTCTGCAAAAACTTTGAAAAATTGTACTCAAGCCCTTGCAATCCGGGAACAATTCTGGTATCATATCAGAGCATTTCGCACGGGAATGGACTTTCCCCCATGTGGCCCTGTGTTCAGGGCTTGGTGGAGGGGTTGAAGTTCCCGGAGGAAAATAACAAATTACGGAGGAAAAGAAATGTCAGTAGTATCCATGAAGCAGCTGCTGGAAGCCGGTGTCCACTTCGGTCACCAGACCCGCCGCTGGAACCCCAAGATGGCCGAGTATATTTACTGTGAGCGTAACGGTATCTATATAATCGACCTGCAGAAGACCGTCAAGAAGCTCGAAGAGGCTTACGACTTTGTGCGTGATCTCGCCGCAAACGGCCAGACCATTCTCTTCGTCGGCACCAAGAAGCAGGCTGCGGACGCAGTCAAGGAAGAGGCTGCCCGCGTCGGTATGTACTACGTCAACGCACGTTGGCTCGGCGGCATGCTCACCAACTTCAAGACCATGCGCACCCG
>CAVFGM010000062.1:0-2173 GCA_963621955.1 Bacteroidaceae bacterium | reverse complement strand
CATCATCGCGTACAGAAGCCCGGTCGTGACCTTGCCATGCCAATCGGCGCTCATGACAAGCCCAGTCTTCCTGATGACGATAAGGCTCATTATCCCCGTCGATATCTCCTTGAATGTAAGGAGCAGGAGCGGAAGCAGCATAAGCGGATAGCGCGTGAGCAGGCACAGCAGCATTGCCGCCTGAGTAAGCTTATCCGCCACGGGGTCAATGATCTTGCCAAGGTCGCTTACCATGTTGAAGCGGCGCGCGATATATCCATCAGCCGTATCTGATATCCCGGACAGCGCGAGCAGTGCCGCCGTTTTCCAGAAATTCTGCTCTACGCAATATGCATAGACGAAAAACGGGATAAGAATAAGCCGAAACACGGAAAGCATATTCGGTATGGTAATGCAGTTTTTCCAGATGCTGCCTTTTTGGGTCTCTTTGTTCATACACGCCGCCCCCTCTTTTCCAGTATTTAACCGAGAATTTGACAACTGAATATCAAATTAACTTCAAGTATTGTTGAAGTCAAACCGCGTTTGCACTGAACGTGATAAGAAATTTGCGGACTTTGAACAAATTATGAAGAAAGGGCTTGCAATTACAGATAAGCCGTGCTATATTGTCATTGCTTCAATTAAATAGCCATTGAAGCTTTCAGAATCGTATTCCGGAATGCGAGACTGGAAGTGGAGGAACTCTGGAGAATCTCATTTATTTGAGTGCCGAAGGTGCAAGGTCGTCAGACCGAATCTCTCAGGCCAAAGGACAGAGTGGAACACAGCTTTGCATTGCTTGCAGTTGTCCCGCCTTGTTCGGAGTTTCCGACACAGGGGCGGGAATTTTTGTTATCGGGGGAAAGAAACATGCAGGCAGTTTTAAGCATTGTTCAGAAAATCAACTTCTATCTTTCGGATTACATACTGGTGATCCTGCTTGTAGGCACCGGTATATTCTTCAGTATAAAGACACGGTTCGTGCAGGTGCGCTGCTTCGGCGAGGGCATGCGCAGCGTGTTCGGCAAGATCAGCCTGCACGGCGGAAAGCAGGAGAGCGGACTCAGCTCGTTCCAGGCTCTTGCTACAGCCGTCGCAGCGCAGGTCGGTACCGGCAACATAATCGGCGCGAGCGGCGCTATCCTCACCGGCGGCCCCGGCGCGATCTTCTGGATGTGGATCATTGCATTCTTCGGCATGGCGACTATTTATTCCGAGGCTGTTCTGGCGCAGGAGACAAAGACTGTCAAAGCGGACGGTACAGTCCACGGCGGTCCGGTCTACTACATCAACAAGGCATTTCCGAACGGCTTCGGCAAGTTCCTTGCAGGTTTCTTCGCCGTGGCAATTACTCTGGCGCTCGGCTTCATGGGCAGCATGGTGCAGTCAAACTCCATCGGCGAGACTTTCTCAAACGCTCTCGGCATACCCACATGGGTGATCGGCGTTGCCGTCACGGTCATCGCCGGGCTCATCTTCCTTGGCGGCATCCAGCGCATCGCGTTCGTCACGGAGAAGCTCGTCCCCGTCATGGCGGTGCTCTATATCCTCGGCGGCCTCGCTGTCCTCATCATGCGCATCAGATTTATTCCCGAGACTTTCGGCATGATCTTCAAGTACGCATTCCAGCCCAATGCCATCATCGGCGGCAGCCTCGGCTACGCACTCAAGACCGCTATCAGCCAGGGTGTCAAGCGCGGTCTGTTTTCCAACGAAGCCGGTATGGGCTCGACCCCTCACGCGCACGCTATGGCGAACGTTAAGAAGCCGCACGATCAGGGCGTCGTCGCTATGATCGGTCTGTTTATCGACACCTTTGTCGTCCTCACCATGACGGCTCTCGTCGTTATATCCTGCCTCTATGCCGATAACGGTGTTCTCGCCTCCGGTGCAGCCGACGGCGTGAGCAAGGCGAACATGGCGCAGCTCGCTTTCTCTGAATGCTTCGGCAAGGGTGTAGGCTCGCTCTTCGTCGCGGTCTGCCTGCTGTTCTTTGCGTTCTCGACGATCCTAAGCTGGAACTTCTTCGGCAAGGTCAATGTGGAATATCTCTTCGGAGAGAAAGCCGTTAAGGTCTATTCCGTGCTCGCGCTGGTGTTTATCTTCCTCGGCTCCTGCCTGTCGAACGACCTTGTCTGGGAGCTGGCGGATATGTTCAACCAGCTCATGGTCATCCCGAACGTTATTGCTC
>CAVFGM010000061.1:0-35839 GCA_963621955.1 Bacteroidaceae bacterium | reverse complement strand
CGACAGAGTGTACGTCATTCATGAGGGCAAGCTTGCCGGGGAGTTTTCCGGGGAGGAAATCACGCAGAAAAATATCGTTAAGAGCGCAATAGGAGAATAATATGGAAAATAAAGTTTCGATAGGTACCCGCCTGAAAGCGGCGGGGAAAAATACATTCAGCTCTTACGGCAGCGTTCTTATTGCAGTCATTGCGCTGTCTATAGTCTGGTCGTTTGCTTCACCGTATTTCCTCACGGCGGCAAACTTCAAAAACATCGGCGTTTATATGTCTGCCTCCGGTATTATTGCGGCGGGCGTGACGGTGTCGATGCTGCTGGGCGGCCTTGACCTGTCCCAGATGGCGACGATGGCAATGAGCGGCATCTTCGTCGGCATCGCGTACAATCACGGCGTACACGGCGTGGGGCTGCTGTTCGTGGCGATAGGCGTCGGCCTTGTCGGCGGCATAATCAACGGTCTGATAATGAATTACCTGCATATCGACCCGATCATAACCACGCTCGGCACGCAGCTCGTTTTCCGCGCCATAGCGTATATCGCTTCCGACGGCAACATGATAAAGGTCCAGGACGAGTTCATCAAATGGATAGGCCGCGGCAAGATCGCCGGGATACCGGTCACGATGATAATAATGATACTCGTTTACATCATCATCGGCATTGTGCTGAAATACACGCGCTTCGGCCGCAACGTCATTTCGGTCGGCGGCAGCTCGGAGGCTGCATACCTGTCCGGCATAAACGTCAAAAAAACACGCGCGATAGCCTTTATGATATCCGGCGCCTGCGCAGGTCTTGCAACGATGCTGTATATAGCTCAGGGCTATGTCGCGCAGCCTAATCAGGGCGCCGGCGCAGATATGGACTGCATCGCGGCGGTCATCATCGGCGGTCTGTCGGTCGCGGGCGGTAAGGGCAACATAATAGGCACACTGCTCGGCATGCTGTTCTTCTCGATACTCGCAAACGGCATGGGACTGCTGAGCATGAACAGCTATGCGCAGCAGCTCGTAAAGGGTCTGCTCCTGCTCACCGCAGTGTATATCGACATCGTCAGAAACAAAAAGATGAAGAATTAAGCTCATACATATTCCATACACACATATTCCATATTTTTTAATACCAAAACCAAAGCTTAAATGAGAAAGGAGAGCAATGCCGCAGCATTGCGAAAAGAAAAATGAAGCCTGAAAAGAAAGCATGCGAAATGACAGCCGCCGAGCTTGGCCGCTACATCGATCAGTCCGTCCTGAAGCCCGAATTCACTCAGGATGACATCAGGAAGTACATTCAGGAGGGTATAGATTATAACTGCAAGACCGTGTGCATAAATCCCGCATCGCTGCCCATTGCGCGCGAGCTGTGCAAGGGTACCAACACCGGCATCTGCGTTGTCTGCGACTTCCCCTTCGGCGACTCCACTACTGAGTCCAAGGTCGCGCAGGCGGAGATAATCTGCCGCGACGGCGACGTGGAGGATCTTGACATCGTTGCAAATTACGGCTGGATCAGAAGCGGTATGTGGGACGAGGTCGAGGCCGACATCAAGGCTGTGTGCGACGTGTGCCACAAGTACGGCAGCAACGTCAAGGTCATATTCGAGGTCGACTCCCTCACGATAGAGCAGGTCAAAAAAGCGACCGAAACCGCTATCGCCGCGGGCGCCGATTTCGTCAAGACCTCCACCGGCTTCTTCACCGGCGGAAAGAACGAGGGTGCGACCTACGAGGTCATACAGGCAATGATGGACGCCGCGCAGGGACGCTGCAAGATAAAGGGTGCAGGCGGCATACGCGACCGTGAGAAGTTCCTCAAGCTCATCGACATGGGCATTGACCGCATGGGCATCGGCTACCGCTCAACTCCGGTAGTTCTCGGTTACAAATAAGACAATATCTGCGCGAAAGGGGGAACTCCCGTGGGAAATACATATGATTTCCGAGTAGGCTTCCAGCCGTTTAATCTCATGCCGCCGGACGGCACCCCGGCAGGCATGGAGTCGTTCAGATGGACGATAGAGGAGAGCCGCCGTATCGGTGCAAGAGCGTTTTCGCTGTTCCCGAATCTCTGCCCTAAGGAGATCACCTCCGCCACGCTCAGCGAAATGGCGGCAATGGCGCGCGAAAACGACATAAAGCTCATTCTCTACCCGTTCACCGTTTGGGGACTGGCCGGCCTGCCGCTCAAGGTAGATGCATGGGGAGCGTCAGGCGCTGCTATGGGAGTGTCGGCACCTGACGATATCCCCGACCCGGCGGTCGCCCGAAAGGGTGTCGAGCGGACGATAATGATGGCGAAGGCCCTCGGCAGCGATATACTCTGCTCCGGCTACGGACACTCAAATGTCGCGACGAGCCGCTACAACAAGCAGCACCCGTTCTCGGAACAGCGCCGGTTCATCGAGGCAAACCTGCGCGAGCTTGCAAAAATGCTTGACGGAACGGGTCTTACCTTCGCATACGAAAACCACTGCGACTTCAGCGGCCGTGAAATAGCGTCGGTAATAGAAACGGTGGCATCGGACAATGTCAAGGCACTTTACGATTTCGGAAACGGTGCGGTCGCCTGCTGCGACCCGATGGAGGATCTGGAATATCTTGCGCCGTACGCCGTCGCGGCACACTTCAAGGATTTTGCCGTGGTGGACAATCCGCTGCGTACAAAGACCTACCCGGATATGCCGATGGTCTTTGCCGGGTGCTATCTCGGGGACGGCATAATAGACTTTGAGCGTATACTGGCGGCGCTTATCGAAAAGGCACCTGAGCCGCACGGAATGTGCCTGCTCGCGGAGCCCGCCTTCAAGCTGCCGACGAACGATGCCGAGCGCGACGACCGCGTGGAATACAATCGGAAGATATCCCGGCAGTATGTTGCAAAAATGCTGGAGATAGCAGAAAAATTCTGATACGATCGAGGAGGTAAATGATGAAACCTTTGGGCTTGGGCGCTATAGGCTCCGGCGAGATCGCCATAAACTCGATATTCAAGCATCTTGTGCTCGGTGACACTGCGGACAAGGTATACATGGCGGCAGTCTGCGACCCGGTACCGGGCAGAGCGCAGGCGATGGCAGAGCAGTATGGGATCAAAAGCTGGTATATGACGGACGACGAGCTTCTTGCTGACCCGAACGTCGACGTAGTATCGATATGCTCGCCCATACGCTTCCACTATGAGCAGGGACTCAAGGCGATCCGCGCCGGCAAGCATGTCCATTTCAATAAGACGATGGCGATGACGAGCGAGGAGGCCACCGAGCTTATAGAAGAAGCAAAGCGAATGAACGTCAAGATAACCTCGTCCCCCGGAATGATGGCAATGCCCGTCAATCGCGAGATGCGCCGTCTTGTTGCGGAGAATAAGCTGGGGCACATCACCTACGCCATCGGCGGCGTGCGCGGAGTCCTGCTCTATCATCTGCGCGAGGGTTACAGGCAGGACAACTACGGCTCCGAGCCGCTCGTCCCGACGTGGTATTACAAAAAGCCGGACGGCGGCCCGCAGTATGACCATGCCGTCTATGGGCTTACCGCGATGACCGGCATACTCGGTCCAGTGAAGCGCGTATCCTGCATGGGCGGACAGATAATGAAGGAGTTCCGCTTCGGCGAACAGGTGATAGAGAGCGAGGTAGACGATAACTTCGCTTTCCTGCTCGATTTCGGCGAGAATGTATACGGCTTGTTCTACTCTGCGCTCGCGGGCGGCGAAAACAAGATGACTCCTGCAATATACGGCACAGAGGGAAAGTTCGTTGACGGAAAGTTCAACGACGAGGTCATTTTTGACACACCCGTAAAAGGCATGATGGCAAAGGATCTGCCCATAGAGCATCTGAAAATGCACGAGCCGTTCGTATATCGCGACGTTATGGAGCTTATCGACTATGTACACGGTCTGCGCGAGCCTGTGGCGACCGCTGAGCAGGGACGTCATGTCCTTGAGATCATAGAGGCCGGCTTTGAGTCGATGAAAACCGGGCGAGTGGTTGAGCTGAAAACGGACTTTACCCCGCTCACTGCGGAGCAGCTCCGCGACTGACAGCACACATAGGAAAATTATGCCGCAGCGGCGCATAAAGCCGCCTGCGGCATAAGCGGAATTATAAAGGAGTAATGACATGAAGATAATACAGGTCGGCAGCAGCGGCTGGGCAGCAGGCTGGCTCGAATATATACACAACGATCCCGATTGTGAGCTGGCGGCGCTGGTGAGCCGCGGCGGGCCCAATCTCGAAGCGGCAAAGGAAAAGTGGGGCATCCCCGACGAGGTGTGCTGCACGGATTATGACGAGGCGCTCAAACGCGAGGCGGATCTGGTGATAGTCGCCCTGCCGCACAAGTTCCATATTCCGTATGCGAAAAAAGCGGTCGAGGCGGGCAAAAACGTACTCATTGAGAAGCCGCTCACCGACAACATTCAGGAGGCCGAGGAGTTTCTGGAGTTCATGAAGGGACGCAATGAACGCGCGTTCGTGAGCCAGAATTACCGCTTCCGTCCGCAGCTGTGGCAGATGAAGGCCTCATTCGGCGATGACGGCATAGGCAGCCCCGCGTGGGCGAACGTCGTTTTCCGCCACGGCGTCACGAACAGAAAAAACAGCGAAAAAACCGCATGGCAGCGCAAGGACTGGCGGCGCGAGCAGACGAGTCTGCTCATGCTCGAGGTCGCGATACACCACTTTGACATGCTGCGGTTTATAAGCGGCTCCGACGTGAAAAGTGTATATGCGCGCGGCTGGAATCCGGCGTGGAGCGATCTTACGGGTCTGGGTTCCGCGTTCGTACTGCTCGATTTTGAAAACGGCTTCCGCGCGAATTATTCGGTCACTGAAAAATCAATAGGTTTCCCGACGGGGTACCAGTGCGATTGGATCATGCAGACGGACAAGGGCGCGGTCAAGTGGGAAAACGACGAGCCGAACCGTCTTGATATGTCGGTGGATGAGCATGGCGAGCTTAAGCAGGACTTTTATTTCCCCGGCAAGGACAGAGCGGGTGTGCTTGAGGACGTCAAGCGCCAGCTCCGGGGAGAGCCGGGCTGCGTGCCGACGGTTTTCGACAATATACGCAGCCTCGCTGTGAGCTTTGCGGTGCTGAGATCCGTCGAAGAGGATCGCCCGGTTGAAGTCAGCGAGATACTCGGCGAAATGTGAGCCGCGGCGGGCAAAGGAACGGAGACAGCCATGAACGAAAACAAAATACACATAGCAGTCATCGGAGCAGGCACGGTAGCGCGGGATAACCAGATACCGGCGTTCCTGAAATGCAGCGAAGCGGAGGTCACGGCGGTGTTCGACCGCCACATTGAGCGGGCGGAGGCGCTTGCCGGGAGCTACGGGATACCCAAGGCGTACTGCCGGCTTGAAGATGTGCTTGCGGATAAGGATATCGACTGCGTGAGCATATGCACGGGCAACGTCTCGCACGAGAGCCTTGTTCTTGCAGCAGCGGAAGCGGGCAAGAACATACTCTGCGAAAAGCCGATGGCGATATCCGTTGAGCAGGCAGAGAATATGCGCAGAGCCGTTGAAAAAAACAACGTGACATTCATGATGGCGTTCGTTAACCGCTTCAGGCAGGAGAGCATACTGCTCTCGGAAATGCAGCGTCAGGGCAGATTCGGCGAGATATACCACGCGCGCTGCGGCTGGGTACGCCGCCGCGGCACGCCGAGCGGCTGGTTCACGGACAGGTCGAAGTCGGGCGGCGGTGCTGTGCTGGACATAGGAGTACATGTAATAGATCTTACGTGGTATCTCATGGGCAGACCTCGGCCGGTATCGGTAAGCGGGGTCACGCACAGACGCATCGGCGCTTATGAAACGCGCAGCGTGAAGGGCTGGGCTGCGGCCGGGGCGAAAAACGGCGTGTTTGACAACGAGGAGGCGGCAACGGCGCTGATCCGATTTGAAAACGGCGCGTCGATGAGTGTCGATATAAGCTGGGCGATAAACGGGCGCGAGGAGAAGATGTTCTCGAAAATATACGGTACGAAAGGCGGCGCGAGCTTCAGACCGCTTGAAATATACGGGGAGGAGAATGGCTTTCTGACCGATACCGTACCCGTTCTTGTGCCAGAGGACACGTGGCAGCCTGCATTCGAGCGCGAAACAGCGCACTTCGCGCACTGCGTACTCAGCGGAGAGCGTCCTATGCCCTCGATAGACGACGGCGTGACGGTACAGCGCATGCTCAATGCCATATATGAGTCGGCGGAGCAGGGCAAAGAAATATCCCTGTGAGCCGGGAAAGGAAATAAAATGCCAAGGCTGGATTTCCCGAATGGATTTTTATGGGGTGCGTCGACGTCAGCCTATCAGATCGAGGGCGCATGGAACGAGGACGGCAAGAGCGAAAGCATCTGGGACAGATTCACCCATGTTCCCGGGAATATACTCAACAACGATACCGGCGATACGGCCTGCGATTTCTACCACAGATACCGGGAGGACGCCGCTATAGCGCGCGAGCTTGGCCTGAATACGGAGCGCATCTCGATATCGTGGCCGCGCGTGATGCCGGACGGCAGAGGGCAGATCAACGATAAGGGGCTGGATTTCTACAGACGCGCCGTTGACGCACTGCTTGAAAACGGTGTAAAACCGTTTATCATGCTGTACCACTGGGATCTGCCGCAATGCCTTCAGGAAAAGGGCGGCTGGCTGAACCGGGACTGCGCGGAGTGGTTTGCGGAATATGCCGGGAAGATATTCGGAGCGTTTCCAGCGGGGATACCGTATTGGGGGACGATACTGGAGCCGCAGATACACGCCTACCACGGCTATTGGGACGGCAAGCACGCACCGGGCATGCACGACTTCTCATCGGCTTTGCTGGCGGCGCACAACCTGCTGTGCGGCCATGGTCTTGCGGTCAGGGCGTTCCGCGCGTCGGGAGCCGAGGGCGAGATCGGCATAACGAATTATCTGCCGAGTCATTATCCCGTTTCGGACAGCCCGGAGGATATCGCCGCGGCGCGCCGGTGGGACGGCTGCTGGAACCGCTGGTTCCTTGATGCGCTCTACAAGGGCGAGTACCCAGAGGACATGAAAAGCTGGTATCTCGGCAAGGGGATCGTGCTGCCGGAGATAAGGCCGGGTGATATGGAGCTTATATCCGAACCGACGGATTTCTTTGGATATAATTTCTATTACAGTTATTTCATCGGCACCGGCAGCGACAGATGGCCGCTTGACGTGAGCTCCGTGAAGCCGCCCGAGCGCGAATATACCGCAATGAATTGGCCGGTATGCCCGGACGGATTTTATGACGGGCTTATGCGCTTCTGGCGGGAATACGGGAAAAAGATCATCGTCACGGAAAACGGACTTGCCTGCTGGGACGTGCCGGATGCCGATGGACGTGTGCGCGATACGAAGCGCATCGATTTCCTGAAGCGGCATATATCCGCGATGCACCGGGCGATCACGGACGGCGCCGACATCAGGGGATATCTCACATGGTCGTCATTCGATAATTTCGAGTGGGCGCTCGGATATGAGCGGCGCTTCGGACTGACATATGTGGATTACGACACGCAGGAGCGAATCATCAAGGACAGCGGCAGATGGTATGCCGAGGTCATAAGGAACAATGCAATAGAGGTGTAGCAGCATGGTCAAAATCGTTGTGAAGTTCAAAATTCTCAAGGGCGTTGAGGAAGAATATCTGGAGGCTCTGAAAAAATGCATACTTGCGACCAGACAGGAGCCGGGCTGCCTTGAGTATACGGCGTTCTGGAACAGCCGGGAGAATGTGCTTACGCTGTTTGAATGCTTCAAGGACAGCGAGGCAGCGGAAAGACATCTTGGATATCCGCATTATGCCGTCGACTTCAAGGCATTGAAGAAGTATTACGACGGTAAGGCTGTCGCCGAACGCTACGAGGAGCCTATAATATGAGCGATGCCAAAAAGCTGCCGGACTTTATCTTCAAAAGCGGGATAGGCCCTGAGAGTATGAATGAGGAGCTGTTTATCGGGCGCTTTATGGAGGAGATGCGGAGCGGACTTCGAGGTGAGAGCGGATCGCTCGGCATGATACCGACTTACATATCCTGTTCGGCGGCGCTGCCGGAGAGCGGCTTTGCTGTGGCGATAGACGCGGGCGGTACTAATTTCAGAACCGCGCTCGTTCGGTTCGATGGCGGTAAAGTGAGCCTTGATAAGCTTGATACAGTCCCGATGCCCGGGACGCAGGACGCCGTCACATGGGCGGAATTTATTCGCTTTGCGGCGGACAGCATCAGACCGTATATGAGCCTTACGCGCAAAATCGCTGTATGTATCTCGTTCCCGACAGAGATAACCCCGGAGCGGGACGGGATTATCATACACACGACGAAAGAGGTCAACATTCTCGGCTACGAGGGGCGGCATATATGCCGCGACCTGCTTGAAGAGCTTGACTGCGCCGGCGCATCCGCCGTTGTGGTGAACGACACGACGGCGGTGCTGCTGAGCGGGCTTGTTTCCGGTGCGGACGGTGCCGGACTTATAGGGCTGATAAACGGGACCGGGACAAATGTATGCTGCCAGGCAGACGTCGGCGGGCGGAAGATGATAGTCGACGTAGAATCCGGCGGCTTTATCCCTCCCCAGCGCAGCGAAATCGACGCTGCGCTCGACGCCGCCACGGCGGCACCCGGAGTATATATGGAAGAAAAGCTCGTCTCCGGGGCATATCTCGGCGAGATATGCCGCAGAGCTTTCCGCGCCGCGGCGGAGGACGGGATATTTACGGAACGCGGCGCGCTTGCCGCACTTGGACTCGAGCGGCTGCAGACCCCTGCAGCAGACGCATTTATAGACGGTGCGGCGCTTGAATGCTTTGAAGCTGACGCCGACGCCGATTCCGCACGTCAGATCGCCAAGGCGGTGTTTTCACGCGCGGCAAAGCACATCGCGTGTACGCTCAGCGCTGTAATGCGCTTCTGCGGGACAGACGGCGGAGCGATAACGGTCTCGGCGGACGGCTCGGTGTTCAGAAAAAGCCGGTATTTCCGCAGCGAGCTTGAACGCTATGTGGGACTGTTAGAACCCGGGCGCAGGGTAAACTATGTTTCTGTCGATAATTCGACGGCGCTTGGGACGGCAGCAGCGGCAGTAATGGAATAAAAGGCCGAATCTTGGAGTATGGCTCTATGTCAAAAATACTCGAGGATATTCAAAAAAAGAATCAAATAGCGATATTTCTATTTGTCTTCAAAATCAACTGCCCCTGTCAAAACCGCCGCAAGCGAAATGACGCTTGCGGCGGTTTTTATGTGCTGTTCCAACTTCAGCCCAGCTGAGGCCGGGGGTCAGTTCATCGCTTCGCAGGATTTTATTCCGCGGTACACGGTGGGTTCGCTGCATCCGAGCATCCTTGCGACGCGCGGAACGGCGCCCTTTATGAGAAAAATCTTCCTGTCACTGAGTATGCGCAGTATGTTCGTGCGCTCGTCCATGGAGAAGTGCTGCGGTATATTCTCTCCATAAAGCTCTGTCAGCACCTGGTTGACGCTGTTCGACACGCCGTCCACAAATATTTCGCTGGCCTGCTCGGCGTGATTGGGGACGATCCCGCCGAGCTTCAGCGCAAGCTCGCTTATCTGCGTGTATGCCGAAATGTCAACATTTATGCAGAGCATCCCCAGCAGCTCGTTATCGTACTTAATATAATAAGAAGATGAACGCAGGGTTTTGCCCTCCGACGATACGCCGGAATAATTGGCTATATAGTCCGAATGCCTCCAGTCTCCCTTTTCAACGATCTGACAGGCGAGATTGGTCATCGGTGCGCCGACCGTTCTTCCGCTTATGTGCCCGTTGGCTATGGCGACAAGCTGCTTTGAGCGGCAGTCGAGCAGAGCGATCTCATACGTGTCGCCGAGGACCACGCCGAGGAAAGGGACGATATTTGCGTAATACTGCATTATATCAGCCGGGGTCGAGTTCCGCCCGTTATATGTGTTGAAATGATAATCCATTATTTTAATATCCTCCGTTTAATTGTTCCCCTGATTTTTCCCGCTGCAGTCCAGCTCACTGAACCACGGCAGATGCGAGGCCGAGCTATTCGGGCTGAGCTTTGAAAAGAAATCCTTGGCTTCGTTTATGAGTATTCTGCTCAGGGGAGAGAGCTGATCCCAATGCCTGTAGATTATACCGATACTCCTGTAAGGTTTTTCCCTGAGCTCCCGGGCTTCAATGGGGAGATCAAGATAATTTTTGAAGCTCATTTCCGGCAGGATACTGACGCCGAGCCCGTCCGAGACCATTTTGACGGTGAAATTATCATCGCTTACCGAATAGGGAGAATTGAGCTTCAGCCCATATTTGCGGATAAGCTCGCCGATCTGATGGTTAGGGCCTTCGCCGGGCATGATGAAATCATAGTCTTCAAGATCACTCAGCTCGACAGTCTCCTTTGCGCAGAGGGGATGCTCCGTCGGAAAAACTGCCATGAGCCTGTCGCGCATGAGCGGGACATATTCAAACGGCAGAGAGCTTGTGACCGACGTGAAGCCGAAATCCACCCGTCCTCCGGAGAGCATTTCCTCAAGCTCCTCATAGTTCCCGTCAATGCAGACGATATGGATCGCCGGGTACTTTTCGTGGAAGCGCCTGAAAAGCTCGGTGAAAAACTGCATCGGCAGGCTCATGATAGACGCGATGCACAGCGTGCCGGATTCAATGCCGCGGTACGACTGGAGCGAGAGGTCAAGCTCGTCCTGCGCGCTTGCCACATTGCGGATATGCGGCAGCAGGTCGATGCCGGCTCTTGTAAGGGAGATCTTGTTATCTTTCCTGTTGAGCAGCTGAAAACCGAACTCTTTCTCCATCACGGCAATAGAATGACTGACTGCCGACTGCGTGTAGCCCAGCTCTGCTGCCGCCTTTGAAAAGCTCCTGTGCTCCAGGACTTTCAGGAAAATCTGATATTTATTTGTATCCATAGCTCCACTCCTTACTGCTTATCAGCTTCCGTTAAAAAATTTTTCACATTTTATTCTGCTCAAACATCGGAATTTCGGAAAAACCGGTGAAAATTTTTTATCGTCACGGGATCATGAATGAATTTTATCGCAGCCATGAAAATAATTTGTTCGACTTAATGCGAATACTCTGCTAATATAATATCAAGGAATTGGTATGTTTACACAAATAATCCCGCGCGTTAAAAAGATATATAGTTTCTTTGACAGTCAAGCCTTGGTGATCATCACCAAATTCTTCTGAGCTGCCGTGCTCCCTGTAAGCACATTAATAATAATAAATTATTATCACGATTGCAAGCATTTTTCGAATTTAAATAAAAATGGATGGTAGGTTGATATGGAAGAATTGACTGGGAGAATAATAAACATTCAGAAGTGCTCCATTCATGACGGCCGCGGGATGCGCACCACAGTCTTTTTCAAGGGCTGCGGTCTGCACTGCCTCTGGTGCGCCAATCCGGAGTCTATCCACTTCTACCCCGAGGTCTCCCTCAACACTGCAAAATGCATGGGCTGCGGCTTCTGCGCAAAGATATGCAAAAGCGGCGCGGTCACGCTCGGCGAGGACGGTTCCCTGCATTATGACCGCAAAAAATGCACCGGCTGCGGAGCCTGTGCGCGTATGTGCCCCACCGAAGCGAGAAAGCTCTTCGGCGAGGATTACACAGTTGATGAGCTTTTCAAGAAGATCTATCAGGATCGCTACTATTTCCAGCACTCCGGCGGCGGAGTGACCTTCTCCGGCGGCGAAGCGCTGATGCAGCCCGAGTTCCTGCTGGCGGTGTGCAGGAAGTGCCGCCAGTACCGCATAAACGTGGCAATCGAGTCCTGCGGCTGCGGCGACTATGAGAAGTTCAAGCCCTGTCTCGATTACATAGACTTCATTTATTTCGACCTCAAGCAGATGGACCCGGAGATGCACCGCAAAATTACCGGGCAGACAAATGAACGGATCCTCGCGAACCTTGAAAAGCTAAGTCAGCACGGCATAGAGATATGCGTGCGCACGCCGGTCGTTCCCGGGTGGAACGATTCCGAAGAGAACATACGCGCGACGGCGGAATTCATAAAGGATCTGCCGAACGTCAAGCGCTACGAGCTGCTGGCATATCACAAGCTGGGCATAAACAAATACAAGATCCTAGACCGCGAGTACCCGCTCAACGATGTTGAGGAGCCCAGTGCCGAGCATATGTTCTCACTTGTGGATGCTGCCAATGAGGTGCTGCTGCCCGTGGGCAAGAAGTGCTTCTACAACAATGAGAACATGAAGGACGAATAAACTCAGTCAACTAAAGCGGATAACCGCTGAAATATATTTCAAAAAGGAGAAAATACAATGGCTAGCGAAAAAGTTGAATTTTTGAAAGCACGTCTGCGCAATACCGCACCGTCTATTTCCCTGGACCGTGCACGTCTCGTAACCAAGTTTTATGAAATGCCCTCTGTAGAGTCCCCGGTCTCACGCAAGGCGCATCTGCTTGAGTATCTTCTGAAGAACATGAAGATATTCATCAATCCCCAGTCCATCTTCGTCGGCGACCACGGTGAGAGATACCGTTCCGTCCCCGTCTACCCCGAGTGGGGCTCCAAGTGGATACTTGAGGACATCGATACTTTCGATACCCGCAGCACCGATAAGCTGGCATGGGGCGATCCCAGCGACAAGGAAGAGCTGATAGGCATCCTCAAGCAGTGGGAAGGCCGCTCTTTCCGCGAGATCATCGACAGCAAGCTCCCCGATGACATGAAGAAGGCTTCCGACAACGGCCTTATCACCATCGGCTCCCGCATAGTCTCCACCGCAAGCCATATGCCCCATTACTCCAAGGTTCTGGCGACCGGCTACAAGCAGATGATCGAAGAGATCCAGGCCAAGCTGGACGGCATCGAGCATTACGACTATGTCACCCAGGAGCAGAAGGACGTTTGGGAAGGCATGATCGTCACCCTCAAGGCAGGCATAGAGTTTGCCCACCGCTATGCGGACCTCGCAGAGCAGATGGCCGCCGAGGAGACCGACGAGAAGCGCAAGGCAGAGCTCAACCGCATCACCGAGACCTGCCGCCACATCCCCGAATATCCCGCACGCACTTTCTATGAGGCAATGCAGTTCTTCTGGTTCATCCACCTGACCTACCAGATCGAGAACGCTGGCCACAACCACTCTATCGGCCGCTTCGACCAGTTCATGTACCCCTACTTCAAGCACGACATCGACGCCGGCATCGCGACCGAGGACGACATCGTTGAGATGATCCAGTGCATGCTCATCAAGTGGACCGAGATCTTCGAGCTGCGCGACCATATCGAGGCTGAGGCATATGCCGGCTTCCCGATGTGGACGAACGTCACTATCGGCGGTATCGACACTGCCGGCAAGAACGCCTGCAACCGCCTGACCTACCTGTTCCTCGAAGCAGCTGACGGCGCAGAGACCACTCAGCCCGCCATCTCCTTCCGCTTCAACAAGGCTATCGACGAAGAAGTGTTCCGCAGAGCCCTCAAGCTCACCCAGAAGGGTCTCGGCCAGCCCGCCTTCTTCAATGACGATATCAACATCCCCCGCGTTCTTGCAAACGGCTGCAACGACATCGAGGAAGCACGCGATTACGGCATACTCGGCTGCGTCGAGGCTTCCGTCTGCGGCAAGTCCGACTTCCGTCCCGTCGCCGGCTTCATCAACATCCTGAAGATCCTCGAAGTCACCATGCACGACGGCGTCGATCCCAACGGCAACTACCAGTTCGGACCGCACACCGGCAAGATGGAAGACATGACCTCCATGGAGCAGTTCATGGAAGCGTACAAGAAGCAGCTCGCTTTCGCCATAGATTACCATCTCCAGGCATACGGCATCTGCTCCTCCCTGCACTCCCTCATCGCTCCCACTGTCTTTGCTTCCACCACCGTTGACGACTGCATCGAAAAGGGCCGCATCCTCCAGAAGGACGGTGCCAAGTACAGCACCACCGGTACCTTCATCAGCGGCGTTGCAAACGCAGCCGACTCTCTGGCGGCGATCGATCAGGTCTGCTTCCAGCAGAAGCTGATGACCCTTGCAGAGATGCGCAACATGCTCGACAGCAACTACGCAGGCAAGGAAGAGTGGCACCAGATGCTGCTCAACAAGTACGTCCACTTCGGCAACGACAGCGACCTCGTCGATGATTACTGCCGCCAGGTCGTCACCTTCTGCGCCAAGGAGAACCAGGCTCACAAGGACAGCCGCTTCGGCCAGTACGAGCTCATCCTCCTCAACCAGACCTACAACATCTGGCAGGGCCGCGTTGTCGGCGCAACTCCCGACGGACGCATGGCAGGCGAGCCTCTCGCGAACAACGCATCTCCCTCCAACGGCATGGACCGCAACGGCCCGACCGCAGTCGGCAACTCCATCGGCAAGATGGATACCCTCATGGTTCCCAAGGGCGTTCTTGTCAACCACAAGTTCGATCCCGCAGTTGCAAAGGGCGAGAAAGGACTTGACATGCTCGAGACCTTCGTGCGCGGCTACATGGAAGCCGGCGGCCAGCACGTCCAGATCAACGTTGTTGACGCGAAGACCCTCCGTGACGCACAGAAGAACCCCGATAACTACAAGAACCTGATGGTCCGCGTTGCAGGCTACTCCGCATTCTTCGTAGAGCTTGACCCGCGAGTCCAGGAGAACATCATCGGCCGTACCGAGCACACCAGCTGCTGCGGCTGATAGGGGAGTATGGCTCGGGTCAGCCAGCTGACCCGAGCGCAGCCCTGAAGCAAGACTAAAAAAGTATCTTATGGACGGCGCCGCCCGGTGCCCAGTCCGGCCGGATCCGTCCTTTTGGATAACACCGTTTCGATTCCACAACTAAAAAATACGAAAAAAGAGACAGATTTTGGAGGAAATTCTCAATGGAAAAGAAAGAACTCAGCTGGGGCCGCGTATTTATACTTATCGGCGCCCTCATGGCATTCCTCATCGGCTCCGGTTTCGCATCCGGTCAGGAAACCGTTCAGTACTTCACCGGCTACGGAGTCGTCGGCGGCTTCTTCGTCGGTACCTTTAACTTCGTCATGATATACATCGCCTACGTTGCTTACGCATACGCAGGCCGCACCCGCAATCTGCGCAACCTCAATGAGGTCGCAACTTTCTACGCAGGCCCCGTCGTCGGCAAAGCCTGCGAGACCATGGCATGGCTCTTCACTTTCTGCTGCTACTTCTTCATGTCTTCCGGCGCTGCCACCACCATGAACCAGCAGTGGGGTCTGCCGATGCCCATCGGCCTTGCAATCTTCATGGCGCTCGTTCTGATCGTCACCATCCTCGGCCTTACTAAGATCGTTGACGTTATCGGCTGCATCGGCCCCGTCATCACGCTCTTCACTCTGGTCGTCGGCATCATCTCCGCCTTCACCTACTTCCCCCAGATCCCGGAAGGCCAGGCTCTGCTTGACAGCGGCGCTGTCACCATCTCCCGCGGCACCAACCACTGGATCACCGCCGGCCTTTCCTTCGGCGGCTGCTCCCTGCTCCTCTGCTCCAACTTCGTCGCGACCCTCGGCTACGAGAACCGCGAGTACAAGTTTGGCCGCTTCAAGCTCGTTCTTCTCATCTGCGCCATCCTCGACTCCTACATTTCCGTCCTGATGGGCTTCAACCACCTCGGCAACGTCGCAGAGTCCGCTGTGGCTCCCATCCCCAACCTCGTTCTCGCAAACCACATCCTCGGCTCTGTCGGCACTCTCTTCGCAATCATAATTCTCCTCGCTATCTACTCCACCTGCTGCCCGCTGCTCTGGAACTCCATCAGCTTCTTCACCAAGGAGGACTCCTCCAAGAAGTATAAGCTCCTGTGCATCGGCATGACCGTTCTGACTTACGTCGTTTGCCTCTTCATCCCTTACCAGACCCTGCTCGGCTTCATCATGACCTACTGCGGCTACGGCGGAGCGATCGTGTTCTTCATCATCGCTTTCTGCTACTTCCGCCAGAAGAAGAAGGACAAGCTGGAAGGCATCGAGGCTTAAGTTTCAGCCATCCTCTACGGAAAACAATACTGGGCAATCCAACCGGCGTTCTCCGGGATAAGAGTATACCGTCTCTTGCCCCGGAGACTTTCAGACCGGGAACACAAAAATAATTTACAGGAGAATTGACCGCTTTGAATAAGTTTAAGAAGCTCGTTGTTTTAGAGCCGGTGCGCTTCGATGAAGAAGCGGAACAGAAGCTCTATGATTACGCCGAGGATGTTGTTATCTACCGCGACATCCCCAAGACAGACGAGGAAAAGATAAGACGCATAGGCGACGCTGATGCGCTGCTCGTCTTCTACACAAGCTACATCGGCAAAAACGTCATTGAAAGCTGCCCTGATCTCCGCTACATAGGCATGTGCTGCAGCCTGTACACCCCGGAAAGCGCAAACGTCGATATCCCGTTTGCCAACAGCCGCAGCATAGTTGTCACCGGCATCCGGCGGTACGGCGACCGCGGCGTCGCAGAATTCGTCAGCTGCGAAATAGTCCGCCTCTTCCACGGCTTCGGCGGTATCTTCTACAAAGGTGAGGAGATGGAGCTGGCCGGGACGAAGGTCGGCGTCGTCGGCCTCGGCGATGTGGGCTCCGTCGTTGCGGAGCTGCTGCTCGCTTTCAAGATGGATGTTTATTACTACAGCCGCACACGTAAGCCCGAGATGGAAAGCAAGGGCATCAAGTATCTTCCCTTTGACGAACTGCTCCAGACCGTTGACGTGCTCACCACGCACCTGCACAAGAACACGCCTCTTATGGACCGCGAGGATTTCAAGCGCTTCGGTAACGGCAAGGTGCTCATAAACACGACATTTACCGCTCCGTATCCTCTGGACGCACTCAGAGAGTGGCTGAAGGAGCCGGGCAATTACTATATAGTCGACAATTCCGTCTCCATAGGCGGCACAGACGGCGACATTTTCAATATGCCGAACGTCATCTGCCCCGATATGGTGGCCGGACAGTCGATACAGTCGGGCGTTCTCCTGCGCATAAAGGTGCTCGAGAATATCCGCGACTATCTGTCTACCCACTGAACGCTGCCCAATCACAGCCATGCACACGCTCCATTGGCGGGCTGCCGCCATTATATAATTCATTTAATTAAACAGCACTGAAAGGAAAAATACCATGCGTACTATAATCGCTACTGAAAAAGCTCCTGCAGCAATAGGCCCCTACTCCCAGGCAAACAAGTTCGGCAACCTCGTCATCACCTCCGGCCAGCTCCCCATCGACATGGCGACCGGCGCCTTCCCCGAGGGCATCGAGGCGCAGACCAAGGCTTCTCTCGAAAATGTGAAGACCATTCTTGAGAATGCCGGCAGCTCTATGGACAAGGTCCTCAAGACCACTGTTTTCCTCAAGGATATGAATGACTTTGCCGCAATGAACGGCGTATACGCCACCTTCTTCTCGGAGGGCAGCTATCCCTCCCGCAGCGCCATCGAGGTCGCAAGACTTCCCAAGGACGCGCTTGTTGAGATCGAGGCAATTGCCTACGCCGACTGATCTGCTTTACACAGGGAAAGTACTGCTATGAAATACAATTTTGATGAAATAATCGACCGCAGACATACCAACTGCATGAATACCGACGGCTTCCGTCAGTACATTTTCCATGCGGATGAGACCATGAAGTTTCCCTATGCCGATGACGAGTTCATCCGCATGTGGATAGCCGATATGGAGTTTGCCACTCCCGAGGTCATTATCGACGCCATGCGCGCCCGCCTTGACCGCCGCATCTTCGGATATACCAGAGTTTTTGACCCCGAGTATTTTCAGGCTTTCCTGAACTGGACGGACAAGCTCTATGGATGGACGCCCAAGAGAGAGGATCTTTTCACCTCCCACGGCGTTATCCCCGCGCTCTATGAGCTGACCGGATATCTCTGCAAGAGCGACGAAAAGGTGCTCATGCTCACTCCGTCCTACGCATACTTCATGCACGCCGCCGAGCATAACAACATCGGCTACGTCACCAGCGACCTTGTCAACACCAAGGGCGACGGCTACTACGAGATAGACTTCGAGGACTTCGAGCGCAAGGCCGCCGATCCCAAGGTCACGCTCTGCATTTTCTGCAATCCGCATAACCCCTCCGGCCGTATCTGGACGGAGGACGAGCTGCGCAGGGTAGCCGAGATATGCTTCAGGCACAATGTGTTCATAATCTCCGATGAGATACACTGCGATCTTATCCGCAGCGGCCAGACGCACACGCCCATGGCCAAGCTCTTCCCCGATTCGGATCAGATCATCACCTGCATGGCGCCGAGCAAGACCTTCAACATGGCCGGCATGCAGATCTCCAACATCGTCATCCCGAACGAGGCCGTCAAGAAGCTCTGGTACACCTATCACAACTTCGATGAGAACCCGCTGTCTCTCGCTGCCTGCCAGAGCGCATACGAGTCCGGCTACGATTGGCTCGTAGAGCTCAGAAAGTACCTTGACGCTAACTTCGAGTTTGTGCGCGACTACCTCAGCGCAAATCTTCCCGACGCGGTGTTCCGCATCCCTGAGGCGACCTACCTCGGCTGGGTGAACGTATCAGCTTATGTTGACAAGGACGTGAACCTCCCGATGCTGTTTGCCAACGAAGCGGGCGTTCTGCTTGAGGGCGGCAACATGTTCGTCGCAAATTCCGACGGCTATATCCGTCTCAACGTCGCGATGCCGCGCGCCACTCTCGAAGAGGGTCTGCGCCGCATCTGCAAGCTTCTCAACAGCAAGAGAAAATAAAGGGCCGCAGCCCGATATAAGGGCAGTGCAAACGATTTGTGCTGCCCTTGTCTATTAATTACAGGAGGATGGCTTCATGGACATAGGGCAGTTTTTTTCAGAGCTTGACGCGATGTTCTCAGGCGGCGAACAGACTGACCGGATAGAAGCGTTCCTCCGCAGCGGTCTTGAATGCGCAGAGCGCGAGAGGGATCTTTCGGCTGTAATATCCGTGTGCAGCGAAATGGGCGGATTCTATCGCGTCCGCGGTGAATATGACAAGGGCGAGGCCGTGCTCCGCCGCGCCCTGGATTGCATTGATGAAATAGGCGTGAACGGAAGCTCCGCCCATGCGACCACGCTGCTGAATCTCGCGACACTGCTTACTCATGCCGGCCGGCTTGAGGACGCCGTTACGGTCTTTGGCTCCGCCGCCGCAATGCTCGAAAGCTGCGGTGACGGCCAGAGCTACACGGCCGCGGCGCTCCACAATAACATCGCGTCGCTCTGCCTGCGCCTCGGCGATACGGCCGCGGCAATGCGGCATATTGAAAAAGCTCTCGGGCTCCTCCCGGCAGAAAGCGGGGACGAGCGCGGAGTAAGCTATACGATAAAGGCACAGTGCCTTTTGAAATCAGGCCGGCTCGAGGATGCCGAGGGCGCGCTTATCCTTTCCAAGGCCGCCTTTGCTTCGGACCCAGCATCAAGCCCGCTGCACCGCGCCGTGATGGAGCAGACATTTGCAGAACTGCTCATCGCCGAAAAGGATTTCGGCGCGGCTGCCGCAGCCTGCGGCAGAGGGATCGGACTGCTCAGCCAGAACGCTGTGAGCAGTCCTGCTCTTTCCGATATGACGCGGCTGCGGGAATACTGCCTCAAAGAGCTGGAAAAAGAATTCAAAATATAGAGGACTCGAACCATGACCGGAATGGAAATATCCAGGATCTTCTATACACGGTATGTACAGCCGATGCTTGAACGTGATTTCGCATCCGAGCGGCAGCTCATCGCCGCGGGACTTGCCGGGCAGGGCTCAGAATGCCTGGGCTTTGATGACGAGCTTTCGCGGGATCACGATTTCGGCCCCGGCGTGTGCCTCTGGATACCGCGGAGCGAAGCCGGGGACCTCGGCGCGAGGCTGGCCGCGGCGTACGGCCGTCTGCCGCAGAACATACCGGAATGCGGGACCTCGGCAATATGCAGCGAACGCGGCAGCCGTGTCGGCATGCTCACGATAGAAGGCTTCTACGAAAGCCTTATCGGCCGGCCGGATGCCCCGGTCAGCTGCATGGACTGGCTGCGCATACCGGAGCGGTATCTTTCGCAGGCGTGCAGCGGTGAGGTCTTCAGCGACCCGCTCGGCAGCTTCTCCGCCGTGAGAAATGTTCTTCTCGGCTTCTACCCGGACGACGCTCTGAAAAAGAAGCTCGCGGCAAACTGCGCGGGCATGGCGCAGTCCGGACAGTATAATTACAAAAGATGCGTCAAGCGCGGCGATTTCGGTGCGGCATATCTTGCGGGAGCCGAGTTTATCCGGCACGCGCTCGCGGCGCTGTATCTGCTCAACGGCAGGTACATGCCGTTTTACAAATGGGCTTTCCGCGGCACAGCAGACTTCACCTGTCTGCCCGGCTGCGCGGGTAAGCTCCGCGCGCTCACCTCAATGCCCGACCTGCCGCTCCACCGGCAGAAGCTTGAGCTGATCGAGGAAGTGTGCGGGATGATCGGCAGTGAGCTTATACGGCGCGGCTGGTCCGACAACGGCGATGCATTCATGCAGTACCATGCCGGTATGCTGACAGATTCCATAAGCGACGAAAGTATCCGCAGGCTCCCGGTAATGTACGGCGGATGAAAAGAGGGCTGTTGTTTTGACAAAGGATAAGCTTATCGAGGATATAATCGCAAGCGAGTGGCGCATGTTCGACCTTGTCGAGAACATAGGCCGGCGCGCTTCATGTCAGGATGATTACGCGACTTTCCGCGCCATGCGTCTGAGCCAGTTCGAGACATGGGACGAGGATGTGCTCCTGAATTACTGGTCGGATCATCAGGCCGCTGCACTCTGCGGCTATAATCTTGTGGAGCGCAAATATGTCTACATGATGCGATATACCGCACCCGAGTATTATGAGAGCGAGCTTGCTCCGTATCTGCCTGCCGTCACAGCAGAAAAAGAAGCTCTTATTGACAGCATCATGCAGATATATATGGCATGGTACCGCGATGCGCGCAGCCGCTGGCCGAATTTCGCGATGCGCGGCCGCCCCGCCGGCGAGGACGAGAGCTCCGGCATGACCACAGTTGAAGTGTACATGCGCGGTGAACTGATGTCCTATTCCGAAGAAACGCTGAAAAGCTTTCTCAATATGGCAGAGGGCAGGAGAGCTGAGGGGCAGAACATGGTCGCAATGATATATGATAATACCGCGCGCCAGTATGGCTATGCCTCTCTGGATGAGGCGGAAGAATTGCTGAAACGGGGGAACTGACCGCAATGCCGGATACGACCAGAAGCAGGCTCTCTATCCCATGGGTATGCGGAGCTCTCGCAATATTCGTATGTATGATGTGGGGAATGGACTTCGTTCTCATAAAGCTCGGCTACAGCCAATTCTCCATCGCGTCCTCGGATACCGGCAGCATTCTGATGTTCGCCGGGACGCGCTTCATTCTCAGCGGTATTATGACGCTTGCTGTGCTTTCAGCCGTTAAGGGAAAGCTGATGCTCCTCCGGAAAAGCAATGCCGTCAACGCGTGTATGCTTGCACTGTTCCAGACCGTCGGGCAGTATGTGCTGCTGTATCTCGGCATGGCGAGGACAAGCGCCGTCCACGCCTCGATCTTTGACAGCACGCTTGTGTTCTTTTCGATACTGATATCGGGCATTGTATTCCATCAGGAGAAGCTCAGCGTGAACAAGATTTTCGGCTGTGTTCTCGGCTTTTTCGGCATCGTCGTTATGAATCTCGGCGGCAGCCCCGAAAAGAGCGCACTGCTCGGCGATGTGCTTGTGCTGCTGTGCGCCGCTTTTACCGGCCTTTCCCATTCACTGATCAAAAAATTTTCACAGGATGACGATCCTGCTTTCCTTTCGGGATGGCAGCTCCTGCTGGGCGGCGCGGCGCTTACCGCCGTCGGCGCGCTGCTGGGCGGCTCGCTCAGGCCTTCGGCACCGGGAGCCATCCTTACACTGGTCGTGCTTGCACTGATATCTTCGGTCACAGGAGCGCTGTGGAACGCACTCTTGAAGCACAATCCGGTGTCTTCCGTCAATATTTATTTCTTTGCAAACCCTGTATTCGGCGTGATCTTTTCAGCACTGATACTCGGTGAGACAGGGCAGATATTAAGAATACAGAGCATAATGGCGCTCGTACTGATATGTGCGGGTATCCTCATGATAAACTTTCGGAGCAGGAAGAAAAATTAAAAATAAAAAACGAGGTGGATCAAATGACTTTCTGGACAAAAGTAATGGAAGGGCGCAACGGCATCGACACTATCAATATGGCGCTGCTGTTTATGGTGCTGCTGTTCAATCTTATAACCAAGCTGGTTTATGCTCCGGCACTTGCCGTAGTCAGTCTGTTCGTGCTCACGCTGGCGCTGTACAGGACCTTCTCAAAACGCCTTGAGGCACGCAGGAGAGAAGATGCATGGTTCTCCGGCGTTCTCAAGAAAGTCTCTGCCGCTTTCGGAAAAGCCAAATGAACCGTTTCGTATATTGAATTGCACATATTACATGATCTGAAAGGAAAATCTTATGGAAAACTTTACTTACTCTATCCCGACAACCATCCATTTCGGCAAGCGCCAGATAGAAAAGCTCGGTGCCGAGGTCGCAAAAAAGTGCACAAAGATCCTCATCGTGTTCGGCGGCGGCTCCGTCAAGCGCAACGGTGTATATGATGATGCGATAGCACAGCTCGACAGCTGCGGCATCGCGCATATCGACTTCAGCGGCGTTGAGCCAAACCCCAAAATAGGCACCGTGCGCGAGGGCGTCCGGGTCTGCAAGGAAAACGGAGTTGATGGCATCCTGGCTCTCGGCGGCGGAAGCATTATCGACTGCTCCAAGACCATTGCTGCGGGTGCGCTCTACGACGGAGACGCATGGGACTTCCTGACCCATAAGGCTGAGCCCGTCAAGGCACTGCCGATCTATGCCGTTGTTACCATTGCGGCAACAGGCTCCGAGATGGACGGCACCGCCGTTATCTCCAACCCTGACACGAATGAAAAGCTGGACTTCGACGCATACTGCGTCATCCCCACCTGCGCCATCTGCGACCCGACCTACACCTTCTCTCTCCCCGCAAAGCAGACCGCAGCCGGCGTTGCCGATATAATGTCCCACACCATGGAGAATTACTTCGCTCCCACCGAGGATGCGTATATTTCCAACCGGGTTGCAGAAGCTATTCTCAAGACCTGCGTCGAGTGCGGCCCGCGCGCGCTTGAGAAGCCCGATGACTATGCAGCAAGAGCAAACCTGATGTGGGCATCCTCCTGGGCGATCAACGGCTTTGTCGGTATGGGCAAGCCCGTCGCGTGGAGCGTTCACCGCATCGAGCATGAGCTCTCCGCTTTCTATAATATCACTCACGGTGTCGGCATCGCGCTCCTTACCCCGCATTGGATGCGCTATGTCCTGAATGAGAAGACCGCGCACCAGTTCGCCCAGTACGGCATAAACGTGTTCGGCGTGGATGCGGCTCTTCCCGAAATGGAAGCGGCCAAGCAGGCTATCGATAAGACCGAGGCGCTGTTCGTCTCCATGGGTCTGCCGACGCACCTCTCCGAACTGAACATCGGCGATGAGAACTTTGAGAAGATGGCGGAAAAAGCATGGCGCCCGGCATATGAGACCTCCGCATTTGCTCCCCTCACTGTCGAAGATATATGCAACATCTACAAGATGGCGCTCTGATCAAAAGGCGCGGCTCCAGCTGCTGACCCGGAGCCGGAATCAGCTGACACTGCCATACCGCCGCAAGCGAAATGACGCTTGCGGCGGTTTTTGTGCTTTGATGGTATCAGTGCCGGGAAAGTTTATTTGATAGTTCGCTGCTGTGTTGATTTCCTTGGAAGCATCTGCTATGATTACAGCTTAGGTGGCGTGCCGCGTCTGCGGCACGGCGGAAAGCATGGTGAAAAATAAAACACCAGAGCGCGCTGCGGAAAACGCAGCGCGCTCTGGTGTTTTATCCAAATGCAGCCGGGATGCAGCCGCGCGGGCACCGTCAGCGCTCGCGCCGGGCGGATGCCGGCGGGATGGCGGCCTTATCCCGGTATTTTGCGACTGTGCGCCGCGACACCTCAAGCCCCATCGCCGAGACCATCTCCGCAATTTTCATGTCGCTCAGCGGCTTCTGGGGATCCTCACGCGAGATTATATCCTTTATCGTCTCCTCAAGATTGGACGTGGTCCCGCCCATGGAGCCCTTGACCTCGCGGGAGAAGAAGTGATCCATCGGGAAGAGCCCCCACTCGCAGAGTATATATTTTTCATGCACGGTTCTGGAAACAGTCGAAACATGTACCCCGAGCTGCTCCGAAGCCTCGGTCATGCTCACCGGCACCAGCTTTTTGCTGCCGTCGAGAAAGAATGCGCGCTGCTTTTCAAGGATAAATTTTGCGCACGTAAGCACGGTGTCCCTGCGCTTTTCGACGATGCCGAGTGCCTGCTGCGCCTGATTCAGTTTATCCTGAATATATTCCCGCTCAGGTCCGCTCAGGTTTTCATCCTTGAGCATTTCCGAATAATACGGGTCAATGATATAGCTGGGCAGATATTTATCGGCGTACACGGCCTCAAGGCTGTCGCCGTCGCGGATTATCTCGACGTCCGGGACCACATAGTGCACCGCACCGCTGTCGGCAAATCCGTTGGTTATGCGCGGGTTGAGAGCCAGCACGGTCTTTTTTGCCTGATCGACCTTCGCGGTGCTGATGTTCAGCTCCTTTGCAATCGAGTTCAGCTGGCCGCGAGCCAGCCGGTCGAGGTAGCCGCGGCAGAGGATATACGGCAGCTTGTCCGTTATGCCGCCGCGCTTGAGCTGAAGGCAGAGACATTCCTGAACGCTCCTTGCGCCGACGCCTGCAGGCTCAAGGCTCTGGAGCTTTTCCACCGCGGCGGCATATTCATCGGCGGAGCCGCCGAACGGCTTGAGATCGCCGGGGTTTTCCGGCAGATAGCCGCGCTCGTCGAGCTCATAGCAGAGCCAGGTCAGCTCCCGGCGGAGCTTCTGCGGCATTTTCGTCATATTGATCTGGGCGAGCACATAGTCCCGGAAAGATTCGCTGTGCAGCCCTGCCTGAAGAAATTCCGCGTCCTCGAGGTTATACCGCGCCCCGCTCTGGCGGAACGAATTTTCCGCGGCGGACAGGCTCCGCGGCGGACGCTCCGCCGGTGCCTTCTCCGCAAGCAGCGGGTTCTCCTCGAAAAGGGAGCGCATATACTCCTCGAGCTGGAGATTGCTCATCTGGAGCACTCTCAGGGACAGCTGCATCTGCTGCCCGACAACGATTTTCAGCTTGTTAGATAAGGAAAGTTCCATATTATTTCCGGTTCGTGATATCGTATTTCTTCATTTTACGGTACAGCGTGTCTCTCGTTATGCCGAGCATCGCGGCGGCCTTGGTGACGTTGCCGCGGCACTGGCTCAGCGCCTGAGAGATCTCGTCCTTTTCCGAAAACGCGGAGTTATCCGCGCTCTTGGTGCTGTTAAAGGTGTCGTAATCAAAGATATAGGTATAAAGCGAGTCGACCGTGATCTTATGCCCGTCGCTCATTATCAGCAGCTTCTCCACCACATTGCGCAGCTCGCGGACGTTGCCCGGCCAGTCGTATCTTGCGAGCACGTCATACACATCGGCATCAACGCTCGGCGCGGTGATATGGTACTGGGAGCTTATCGTCTTGATAAAATGCTGCGCAAGGGGCATGATATCCTCCTTGCGTTCCCTGAGTGGAGGGAGCGTCATACCTATTATATTTAATCTGTAGTACAGATCGCTGCGGAACTGCTGATCCTTTACCATCTGCTCGATGTTCTTGTTCGTCGCCGCGATTATGCGCACATCCACGCTCTTCTGCTTGTTCGAACCGATGCGCTGCACCGTGCGCTCCTGAATGAAGCGCAGCAGGCTCACCTGCATGGAAAGCGGCATATCGCCGATTTCGTCGAGGAACACGGTGCCGTGATCGGCGTATTCGAATTTACCCATGCTGCCCTCTCGGTTGGCGCCGGTGAACGAGCCCTTTTCATAGCCGAACAGCTCGCTCTGCAGCAGACCCTCGGGAATATCGCCGCAGTTGATGGCCACAAAGTTGCCGCTGCGGCCGCTCAGCTTATGGATCGAGCGCGCGACGACCTCCTTGCCGGTGCCGGATTCTCCCTGAAGAAAAACGTTGGACGGGAATTTTGCGATCTTTTTTATCTCAAGATCGATCCTCGACCATGCGATGCTGCTGCCGACATATTCGACGACGTCGTTATTCTGCGGCAGGCTCGGCAGGGCGTGAGGCTGCGAGGCGCGCACCTGCCTGCCGGGCGTGGACGCCGAAAGGCGCACCACCGTGCAGGTGCCGGCGTCGGGAAAGCTGAGCGTATCGCGCAGCGTGATATCAAAATTGATGCTCGTGCCGTATATCGTCCTGAGGTTGCAGGAGCGCGGCGCTGTGAATTTCTCACCGGGGAGAAAGCAGACTATGTCCTCGCGGTTCACGAGCGAGTCGGCAAGCATGGCGGGGGAGCCGTCGTCCCGCAGGACGCGCAGGAAACGGCTGCAGTCATTGTTCGAGGCGACTATGCGTCCAGAAGAGTCGAGCACCATTATCGGCCTGTGCCCGAGTTCGATAAGCCCGGAAATGAGTGAGATGAGCTCCGCACGGCTGATATGCGCTTCCAGCATCCGGCTTATCATCCCGGATGCATACTCGACAGCCGCGACCGCCTGCTCCGTCGCGATGCCCTCAAGACTGTTGACCGAGAGAAAGCCCTCGGTATCTCCGTTCACTCTGATCGGCGTGGCCACGGAGCTGGAGCTTTGATCCACCAGCCTGTATTTTTCATACTTGTGCAGATAGCAGGTGGCCTGCTCGTTATATGCGATGGAGATCGCGGTGTTGCCGCAGGTGCGCTCATGGAGATAAATGCCGTATGAGAGCGGGTCGGACTCATATTCAGAAAGCATATAATAAGTGAAAAGCTCAGGCGAGGTGAGCGATGCGCCGCCGTCCGTCACGCTGCGCATAAGACGTATGCAGGGGATGGCATAGCTCAGGAGCCGGCTGTACTGGCTCTGCACCTGCTTGAGCGTGCTGCGCGACATGTGCGGGTATGAGGTGCCGAAAGGGTCGACCCCGGCCTCGTGGCAGCGCCGCCATGAATCCGCCACCGGGCGGCGGACATAGCCATCGGGAATCATCCCGGTCTCTATATATTGGTGCCAGGCCTCTATGGTTTTTTCACGGTTATATTCGACGTCAGATGACATTTCACCACCACCTGTGTTAAATTATACACGTCCGTGCAGGGCTGGTCAAGAAGCAAATAGCGGAAAAGTGTCCGATGAGTGTATTAAAGTGTCGACACCTGTCTGACTGTCAAAATAAAAACTGTGAAAAAATGAACGGAACCCATAGAATACAGCGAAAATTGTCCAAAAATAATCAAAATTCTGCTGTCAAAAAGTTGGCACGCGGTTTGCTCATTAATAAGCATAGGTGAAAATACTAACAAAGGAGTGAGCTTATGAAAAGAAGCGACTTACCTCAGTTCGGCAATATGCACGGCGTGAGGATAATCACCACCGGCACGAATATAGCCGGCCCGGTTGCGGCTACCTTCTTCGCCGAGCAGGGCGCGGATGTCATCCATGTTGAGAGCAGCAAGGCTCCGGACATGCTCCGCACCATGGGCAGGGCATGGACTCAGGAACACCGCAACGGCCGTTCGATGGCGCTGAACATTCCCGACCCCGAGGGCAAGGAGATATTCCTGAAGATGCTCAGCGAGGCGGACGTGCTCATCGAGGCCTCCAAGGCCGGCTCTTACGATAAGTGGGGGCTGCCCGATGAGGTGCTCTGGCAGGCAAACCCCGCGCTTGTCATCGCCCACGTCAGCGGCTTCGGCCAGACAGGCGACCCGGCCTATATCGGCCGCCCGTCCTTTGACCCGATAGGGCAGGCGTTCAGCGGCTTCGCCGCGGTAAACGGCATGCCCGATCCCGAGCCTCCCTACGCTGCCAAGCCCTACACCTGCGATTACATCAGTGCACTGTTCACCGCAATGAGCGTTGCGATGGCGCTGTATAACGCAAAGCGCACCGGCAAGGGCGAGAGCATCGACCTTGCACAGTATGAGACGATGGTGAGGATCCAGGCCGATTATCTCATCGGCGGCGTGAACGACGGCGTCCAGCCCCCGAGGATCGGCGTGCGCGGCAACACTCTTCAGGCCGTGCCCAATATGCAGCAGGCCAAGGACGGCAACTGGGTCATGACCGCGTTCGGCGGTGTCGGCGTTATGAGAAACCTCGAAAAGCTCATCGGCCTCGGCGACGACCCCGATTTTGCCGAGCCCCATCCCGGTGTTCAGCTGCGCCACACCAAGCGCGCGCCGAAGTTCATCGCGGCGGTCGAGAACTTCTTCGCCACCCATACGGCGGAGGAGGCATGCAGGCTCTTTGATGAAAACGGCATTCCTGCCTGCCCTGTGATGACCTACGACATGATGCTCGAAAATCCCCAGTACAAGGCCCGCGAGACCATCACCTCCTGGTACGACCCCATGCGGGACGAGCAGGTGAAAGGCAGCTGCTGCGTGCCGAGCTTCAAGAACGAGCCCAGCCAGATATTCCGCGGCGGCGCGGCCTACGGTGCGGACACGCGCGATATCCTCAGCGATCTTGGATATACCGAAGAACAGATCGACAAATACTATGCAGACAGTATCGTCAAGTGACGGTATTGTAATATTAAAAGAAAAGAGAAAAAGGAGGGCTTTTTGATGGAAAGCTCAAATAAGAAGACCGCGAAGTATTACATCTTCTCGGCGATCGGCATTGCAATAATGCTGTTTTTCGGTTACCTGCCTCCGTTCGGCACTGTGACCGAGCTCGGCATGAAGGTGCTCGGCATCTTCATCGGCGCCATCTGGTGCTTCTCTACCGTCGGCTGCTTCTGGCCGGCACTGCTGGCACTCATCCTGTTCGGCACCTCCGGACTGTATGAGGGCGGCGTGACCGCGACCTTTGCTGCTGCTTTCGGTTCCGACACCTGGCTGTTTGTTCTCTTCGTCCTCGCTTTCGCCGCAATGATCAACAACTCCGGCGCAAGCAAGGTCATCGCGAACAACATGGCCTCCTGGAAGTTCACCAAGGGCAAGCCCTACGCGGTCAGCTGGGTTCTGCTGACGATCGCATATGTCGTCGGCGCTCTCATCAGCGTTACCCCCGGCATCGTCATCACCTGGGCTATCCTCTATGTCATGTGCGAAGGCTACGGCTACAAGCCCCATGACAAGTACCCGACCCTCATGGTCATCGCCATCACCTTTGCAGCCCTTATGGGTCAGGCCGCTCTTCCTTTCAAGGCCGCTCCCATCATGTACATGAACGCTCTGACCAAGGCCACCGAAGGCGCTGTCACTGTCAGCTATGCACAGTTCGCACTCGTCGCCATCCCCATGACCTACCTCGCAGGCATCTCCCCGCTGCTTGCAATGAAGTTCATCTTCCGCCCCGACGTCAGCCTCATCAAGAACAGCGACTTCGTCTTCACCTCCGATGAGACCAAGTTCAACTCCGAGCAGAAGATCTTCATGCTCTTCCTCGCAGCATTCTTCGTGCTCCTCTTCCTCCCCGGCATCTTCACCAAGGCCGGCGGCTTCATCGCCTGGCTCAAGACCATCGGCAACACCGCTATCTGCGTCCTGCTCCTGATCATTGCCGGCTTTGTTATGAAGAAGAACGGCACCTCCTTTGTTAACCTCGCAAAGACCTTCAAGGACGGCATTCCCTGGGAGACCATGATGATCCTCGCTTTCGCAGTCGTCGCTACCTCCGCAATGACCAACGCAAACTGCGGCATCAAGGATCAGATCGCAGCCTGGCTGACCCCGCTCTTCGGTGAGGGCACCGGCATGGGTCTGTTCATCTTCCTCGTCATCCTCCTCTCCGCAGTCATCACCAACTTCATCGGCAACCTCATCGTCGGCCTGATGTTCGTTCCCATCATCGTTGCATTTGCTACCAGCGCCGGCATCTCCCAGAACCTCGTTGTTGCCATCGCAGTCACCACCAACATGTCCCTGTTCCTGCCCTCTGCAAGCCCGCTTGCAGCTCTGCTTCACTCCAACACCGAGTGGTGCTCCTCCAATGACATCTATAAGTACAGCTGGCCTATCGTCATCGTCGGCGTTCTGGTCTGCTTCCTCGTCTGCGTCACCCTCGGCAACCTGGTATTCTAAGCACATAACCACCAAAAGCTCCGTATACGCCGCCTGAGGGCGGCGTATACGGACAAGCTGAATATGCAGACGGACAGAAGCGAAAGGAGTAATATGAAAACCTGTAATTGTACCCCCAGACAAAAATATGAGCATCTGCTTTCCCCGATAAACGTCGGAGGTATCTGGCTGAGAAACCGCATGATGACGACCTCCATGTCTCCCGGCAAGGGCTACACGGACGCCGAAACGCACAAGCCCACCCAGATGTTCCTCAACTACCTTGAGGAGCGCGCGGCAGGCGGCTTTGACCTCATCTGCCAGACTGTTATGATGTATCCCCAGACCGGCGTGACCAGACACCCCGTTCCCTGGGCTTTCTCCGATGAATATGTCGACGGTCTCTCCTCCATGTCTGCCGTCGTGCATAAGTACGGCTCACATCTTGTCGGCCAGATCCCGGCGCTGAACAACTGGCGCCCGACCGGCAGCGACAAGGAGGAGGCATACGGCCCCTCTGACATCACCATCAGACAGATCCACGGCCAGTATTACGTACCCATGACCAAGGAGCAGATCCCCGACTATATCGGTCAGGCCGTCAACGCCGCGAAGATCCTCAAGAAGAGCGGCTGGGACGGAGTAGAACTCGTCGCCGGTGCAGGCGGCACGCTCAACAGATTCCTCTCCAAGGCCACCAACAACAGAACCGACGAGTACGGCGGTTCCCCCGAAAACAGATGCAGACTCCTTCTGGAGATGTGCAAAGCAATAAAGGACGCTCTGCCGGGCTTCCCTGTGTTCCTGAGATGGTCGCCCATAGACCTCGTTCCCGGCGGAAATACTATCGAAGATGCTCTGGAGCTTGCTCCCTATATCGATAACGCAGGCTTCGGCTATATAAATGTTCAGATCGGCTGGCACGAAAGCTCCGAGCCGACCACCACCAAAGAGATCCCCGACGGCTACTGGTCATGGGTCTCTGCCGAACTCAAGAAGGTCGTCAGAAAGACTCCCATCGTCACCGGCTACCGTGAGACCGACCCCGAGGTCATGGAGAAGATCCTTGCCGAGGGCAAGGCCGACATTATCGGCGGTCTGAGATACAGCCTTGCAGACCCCGAGTTCCCGAAGAAGCTCAGAGAGGGGCGCGACAAGGAGATCCGCAAGTGCATCTGCTGCTGCCGCTGCCTCAACGATATGGCTGCCGCAAAGGGGCAGGAGTACTGCAGCGTCAACCCCGGCCTCGGCCCCGAGCTTCTGACCAAGCTTGAGAAGGCCAAGCTCCCGAGGCGCGTCATGGTCATCGGCTCCGGCCCTGCCGGCCTCAGCGCCGCGCTCACCGCCGGCAAGATGGGGCATGATGTAACGCTCTTCGAGCGCGGCCCGCGCATAGGCGGCTGCCTCGTTCTCTCCTCCGTGTTCAGCCCGATGTATGAGCGCCTGCTCAAGTATTACAAGGCTGTTCTTCCCCAGTATAAGAATATAAAGATCAAGCTCAACCACAAGGTCACGGCCGATACGGTGAAGAAGTTCGCGCCCGACGCCGTTATCGTCGCAGTCGGCGGCGACACCGTGAACGGCGATATGCCCGGCACCGACGGCAAGAACGTCATCATGTCGCATGACCTGCTCGAGCTGCTCAACGGCCGTCCGCCCCAGAAGCCGGGCATCGTCAACAAGATCATGTGGAATGCGGGCTATGTGTTCCTGCACTTCATCTATACTCCCCAGCTCGTCAGCTTCGCACTGAAGCTGCCCTCTCCCTGGCCTATCGGCAAGAAGGTCGCCATCGTCGGCGGCGGTCTGCCCGGCTGCGAGATGGGTATGAAGCTCACCGGCGGCTGGCGTGACATGAAGATATTCGAGGAAGGCAAGATCGGCTACGATGTCGGCTCCAGCGAGCGCTTCATCGTCCGCAACACCTTCAAGAAGGCCGACGACGTTGAGATGCATGAGAAGAACAAGGTCGTCTCCATCACCGACAGCGGTGTCTACGCCGTCGATGAAAACGGCGTTGAGAACTTCTATCCCGCAGATACCGTCGCTGTGACGCTCGGCTTCAAGGAGAACCGCGAGCTGTATGACCAGATCAAGGATCTCGCACCGCAGGTGTTCATCGTCGGCGATGCCAACGAAGCAAAGCGCATGCCTGATGCGACCAAGGCCGGCTACAGAGCCGCTATGCAGATCAAGTGAGGATCCGACATGAGCAATATTTATCTTAACCGCGTCACCGATTCCGTTGCGGAGATCGTGCTCGACAAGCCCGAGCGCCGCAACGCGATCGACCTCGATATGATGCTCCGGCTCAATGAGCTGCTGCTCGAAGCGGAGGACGACAGCAATATCCGCGTCGTTCTGCTCAAGGGAACGGGCGATCACTTCTGCTCCGGCGCCGATATGAAGGCGGCGCCCGCAGGGGGCTACACCATCGACCAGAAGCATGAGACGCTTGCAAAGTATAACCGCGTCGTCAGAACTATACTCACGATGGGCAAGCCCGTCATCTCCGTCGTCCGCGGCTACGCGGTCGGCGGCGGGATGAGCCTTGCGCTGTGCTGTGATATAATCTTTGCGGCGGATGATGCAAAGTTCTTCGGCAATTTTGTCAAGGCCGGCATCGTCCCCGAGATGGGCGCAATGATGATCCTCCCTCAGCTTATCGGCATCAACCGCGCAAAGGAGATCTGGTTCGAGGGCGAGCCCGTCAGCGGACAGCGCGCATATGAGCTCGGCATCGCAAACCGCGTCTATCCTGCGGAGACAGTTGAGGAGGAAGCGCTGAAGTTTGCGCAGAAGCTTGCGGATATGCCGCGGCTCGCAATGGGAATAACCAAGCGCGTCACCAATTCGACCGTCCTCTCCGGCATTGAAGCGCTCATGGAATGCGAGCAGCAGGCCTCTCCTTTCTGCGGCAGCACCGATGAATTCAAGGCACGCAGAGAGGCTTTCCTTAAAAAGAAAAACGGATAAAGGCGGGGAAACAAAATGGCACAGGCTGAACTCAGAAAAACGCGCAGCTATTATATAAACAGCGCCGTTGCGCTGGGCATCATGGCACTTTTCCATTTTCTTCCGCCGGTATCCACGCTGACGAGGACCGGTATGGATGTGGCCGGTATATTCATCGGCGTTATCTATGCTTTCAGTACAGTTGACATCATCTGGCCCGCGCTGCTGGGCATAGTGCTGCTCGGCACGACCGAGCTTTACACCATGACAGGTGCGTTCGCGGCGGCCTTCGGCGGCGATACATGGCTGTTTATCCTCTTTATCCTCACCTTTGCGGCGATCATCAACGACTCCGGCGTGAGCACGATCATCGCAAACTGGATGGTCTCAAGGAAGTTTTCCCGGGGAAAGCCGTGGGTGATCTCCTGGCTGCTTCTGACCACTTCTTACATCGTTGCAGCTCTCGTCAGCGTGACGCCCGGCGTAATAATCCCCTGGGCGATCCTTTACACGATGTGCGAGCATTACGGATACAAGAAGCATGACAAGTACCCGACCATTATGGTCATCGGCATCACGCTTGCGGCGATGATGGGAAACACCGCTTTCCCGTTCAAGTCACTTGCACTGATGGTGCAGAAATCGCTGACGAACCTGACAGGCGAGACTATCAGCTTTGCAGCCTTCACCGTTCTTGCGATCGTACTGAGCTACTCGGTAGTTCTGGTGTATCTGCTGCTGTGCAGGTTTATTTTCAGACCGGACGTCAGTGCGATACGCAGCAGCGACTACGTATATGAGGGTGACACGGAAATGACCCGCTACCAGAGGCGCATACTTCTGCTGCTGGTGCTCTTCTTTGTGCTGCTCTTCGCGCCGGGGATCCTGCCCGACACCGTGCCGGGGATAGCGTTCCTCAACACCGTCGGCAAGACAGGCACCTGCGTACTGCTGCTGTGCTTTGCGGGCTTCTTCGCATCGAAGGAGACGGGCAGACCCTGCATCGATCTGGCAAAGGAGATGACGAACGGCATCCCCTGGCCGACGATGATGCTGCTGGCTTTTGCACTGCTCATGACCTCCTCCATAACCAATGAAGCGACCGGCATACAGCCCTTTCTCAAGTCGCTGTTCGAGCCGGTATTCGGAGCTGCGCCTAACCCTGTGGTGTTCATATTCCTTGTGTGCGCCGCACAGCTTATCCTGACCAATGTCTTTGCGAATATGGTCGTCGCGCTGCTGCTGGTGCCGCTGGTATGCACCTATGCTCCCATGGTCGGCGTATCCAACCTTATGATGTGCGTATGCATATGCGTGCTGGTGAATGTTTCGCTGTTCCTGCCGTCCGCGTCACCGTTTGCGGCACTGATGCACGGCAACAGTGATTGGGTGACATCCAAGGAAATATACAAATACATCGGCATTACGCTGATCTTCGTGCTGATAGTGACGACAGTCATCTGCGCGACGCTCGGCAGAGTGCTGTTCTGAAAGGAGCGAAGCGGCATGGCAAAAAGTACGGATATACCGGTGTTCGGCCCGCTGCACGGGCTCAAGGTAGTCCATTGCTCCCAGTCGGTCGCGGGGCCGTTTGCAGCGGCGCTGATGGCTGACATGGGCGCGGACGTGATATGGGCGGAAAGTGCTGTCGGACAGGACGTGAGCAGGATCGCACCGGGCATGGCGGCGCAGCTCGACCGGCGCAATATGCGCACGATATCCCTGAACGTAAGCACCCCTCAGGGACATGAGATACTGCTCTCCCTGCTCCGGGACGCGGATATCTTCATCGAGGCCTCGCGCCCCGGCCAGTACGAGAAGTGGGGTCTGACGGATGATGTGCTCTGGCAGACGAATCCCGCACTCGTGATAACGCATATCTCGGGCTTCGGCCAGTACGGCGACGGCGATTATATACGCCGCGCGTCATACGACCCGATAGCTCAAGCGTTTTCGGGGCTGATGTACATGAACGGCTTCCCCGGAAGAAGATCCTCCCCGGCGGAGGTCAGCGTATCCGATTACTACACGGGCTACATGGCGGCTTTCGCATCGCTTTCGGCGTACATCAATGCCAAGAAGACCGGAAAGGGCGAGAGCATAGACGTTTCCCAGTATGAGTCCACGCTCCGCTGCCAGTCCGGCTGGCCGCTCGATATGTGGAACGACTCGGGCAGAGTGTTCACACAGGGCAAGGGCAACAACAGCAATGTCGGCTTCAACAGCTATATGTGCAATGACGGGCAGGAGATATACATGGTCATCATCGGACCGGCCCTGCTCAAAAAGCTCATGGCGCTGCTCGGCCTGCCGTATAACGAGGGCGTTTTTGCGGGATGCATAAACAACGTCAAGGAGGACACCGAGGCCAGCAAGGTGCTTGAAAAGGCGATAACGGATTTCTGCGCCGCGCGCAGCAGCGAGGAAGCGGAAGCCGCATTTGTCGCGGCCGGGCTGCCGTGCAGCCGCATTCTGCGGCACGGGGACATGCTCAGCCACCCGCACTATATCGCAAGAGAGAGCATAACAAAATGGGAGCGCGTAGACGGCACGGAGATCATCGGCCAGAACGTCACCCCGAAGCTCAAGAATAACCCCGGACAGATCTGGCGGGGCTGCCCCACGGTCGGCATGGACAACGAGGACATCCTGCGCGAGGCCGGATTTGACGAGGAATACATCCGTTCCTGCTA